>JAYWEM010000035.1:0-13145 GCA_043779265.1 bacterium
CCGACGCGTTGCTCGAAACGCAGGAACGGCTCATCGAACGCAAGCGTCGTTCGTAGCTGGATGACGCCGCCCGAGGCGTTGCCATAGAGAGCTGAGGCATTGCTGCGCGAGACCTCGACGCGATCGGCGCTGCCCATGTCCACCAGATCGAGCGACGTGCGGCCGTCGGGCTCCGAGACCGGGATGCCATCGGTGAGCACGCGGATGCCGCGCATGTTGCCCGCGTTGGAGCGGTCGCCATTGCCACGCGCGCCGTAGCCGCGGATCGTGACGCGCACGTCCTGCGCTCCGCCTCGGCTCTGCACGAACACGCCCGGCACGAGCGCGAGCGCGTCCTTCAGGCTGATGTCGCGGCTGGAGGCGAAGGCATCTCGCTTGATCACCGACACGGCGGCCGGCGCGCGCAGCGCGCTGCTCGGGACGCGAGTGCTCGTCACGATGATCTCGCGCAGCGGGACGATCTGCGTATCCGCGGGTGCGGCGGCGGCGATCGTGAGCGTCAGCAGGATGGCAAGCGACACAGTCGTTCCTTTCGAGCGGCGTGCCTGGAGCAGGGGACCATGCGACCCGCAAAGGTAGCGGGCACTGGGCGCGACAAGTCTAGGCGGGCGACTCCCTCCGAGACAATCATCGGCACATCGAGCGAGTGTCGAGCGAATGACGTGGCTGCTCGCGGATCGACGCGGCATGCGCACCCATGGACTGATGTTGTCGAGCAAAGGGCGTTGGCTCGCCTCCTGCACGGAGACCCCTCGTCGGGTCATCTCGAGAGGGTGGCCCGGCAACTGGTCGGGAGGGCGCTCCTACACTGGACGGCAGGAGCGCCACTCCCGCGCCCATCATCGCGCCTCGCGCGATTGACATGCGCTTCGGGCCCAGCCCACTGTGCTGCTGGACTCGAGGAGGCTGCATGTCACTCACTCGAACGCTGATCGCTGCTGTGCTCGTGCTGGCTCTCGCGGGCTGCGAGATCGTTCCCTCCGACTCATCCGAAGCGAACTCGCCCGAGCGCCTCTCGCCTGCGGTGGCGAGCCTGCGTGCCTGGATGAGTACCTCGGATTCGGTCGGGTTCCTGCCTTCGATTCGAGATTCACTCGCGGGATCGACCGCCCTGCTCGCCGGAACGCACCAAGTCGGCGAACGTCCGACGGGCCGCCGGGGATTCGAGTTCAACGACTCGACCATCGTGCTGCTCGAGCTCTCGGCGACGTCCTGGGACAGCGCGATGTCCGTGGCTAACGCGATCGTCGACCGCTACCTCGATGAGATGGCGCCCGCGGGTGAGCCGCTCACCATGCAGGGGCGTGAGTCACTTCCTCTGGGCGGCGCCAAGTGGCGCTGGCTCTCGGGAGGACGAGTCGGTGAGCTGAGGCTGCGCGGTGTTCCGAGGCCGGGTTGGCCGCGGAACACCCATTGGGCGATCTCGATCGCCCTCACCGACCGCCCGGCAACCGCCTATGACCGCGGCGTGCGCCCGAGGAAGGTGACCGAACTCTCACGCGCCGCGCGGTGGTTCGAAGGGCTGCTCGACAAGGGGACCGCCGATTCCTCACCGCTCGTCCGTTGGGCGATGGCGGCCGGGGCGAGCGGCACCGGCATGGACGGACGATCGGCGAGCACCGAGGGCGGCCGGTTCGCCGAGACGCAGACGCTGACGCAGAAGATCGAACTCCTGCTCGAGTTGGATGGCGTCGAGCCCGACAGCATCGCGCGAGCGCTCGCACCGCAGCTCGAGGCGGAGCTGATCGATGCCGTCGGCGTCCATGGCACGACCGCCCGCGTGACGGATGGGCGCTGGAGCTACGCCGGTCGCGGTAGAGCGGGAACGCTCGACCTGGGTGTGCAGCGCGATTCGGGGGGCCGTTGCTGGGCCGAACTCACGCTCGAGGACACTCCCGCCGACGTGCGCTGAGACCGCCGCCCCATCGTTGGCGGCGACTGCGAGGCGGGCTACATTGCCCGCACACCGTCACGACCCTCGCACCCGATCGGGATCCATGGCCAGTCCAGCCCTGCCCGCCGTCGAGCGCCTTCGCACCTTTGCCTCGTTCGTGCGCCTCGAGCACACGCTGTTCTCACTGCCGCTCCTGCTGGCGGGGGTCTTCAGTGCGTCCGGCCCATCGCTCTCGTGGTCCCGTTGGGCGCTGATCGCCATCGCAGCGGTGGGAGCACGCACGGCGGCGATGAGCATGAATCGCATCATCGATCGCCGGATCGACGCGTTGAACCCGCGTACGAAGGTGCGCGAGTTACCGGCGGGCCGCATGTCGATGATGGAGGCGGTCGGCCTGCTCGTGGCGAGCACCGCGGTGTATGTCGCCGCCTGCGCCGCGCTCGGTCGCTTCTTCCTTCAGGTCTCGGTGATCCCGCTCGCGGTCTTCGCGCTCTATCCCTACCTCAAGCGCTTCACCCCGTTCTGCCACTTCGGCGTCGGCCTCGCGCTCGCGCTCGCGCCGCTCGCCGGCTATGCAGCGGGACATCCGGGCCTTGAATCGCCGATGGTGGCCCTCGCGCTCGCCGCCTTCGCGCTGCTGTGGGTGAGCGGCTTCGACATCATCTACGCCACGTTGGATGAGTCGTTCGATCGATCGAGCGGCATCCGCTCCATGGTCGCGTGGCTCGGACGCGAGCGTGCGCTGGGCGTGAGTGCGTGGCTGCATCGCGGCGCGAGCGTCGCGCTGTTGTTCGTTCTGGTCCTGCTGCTGCGCTCGGCGCCCGATGCCTCCGCGTGGCGACTGCTCCCCGCGGGCGCTTGCTTCGTGCTCTCCGTGGGGCTCCTCGAATGGGAGCAGCGGCTCGCCGAGAACGTCGATCTCGCGTTCTTCAAGATCAACATCTGGGTCGGAGCCACGGTGCTCGCGATGGTGCTCGCCGCGAGATGGGCGGGAGGATTCTGATGGCGCGCTACCTGATCGGCATGACCGGCGCCTCCGGCGCGATCTACGGCGTCGACTTCGTGAAGCGCTGCCCGGGCGAGAAGTTCCTCATCCTGAGCGACTGGGCGCGGCACGTGCTTCACGCCGAGCTATCCATGAAGCCGCGCGATCTGGAGCCGCACGTGAAGCGCATGTTCCGTGACGATGACCTGGCGGCGCCGTTCAGCTCGGGCAGCAATCGGTATGACGCGTTCGTGATCATGCCGTGCAGCGTGAGCACTCTGGCCAAGATCTCCGCCGGCATCGCCGACACCCTCATCACGCGCGCGGCCGCCGTCGCGCTCAAAGAACGCATGCGACTCGTGCTGTGTGTGCGCGAGACGCCGCTCAGCAGCATCGCGTTGGAGAACGCGCTCAAGCTGTCGCGAGAGGGCGTGGTCATCATGCCGGTCTCGCCGCCCTGGTATCGCGAGCCCGCCGACCTGACGCAACTGGTGGGCGGTTTCACCGACAAAGTGCTGTCACTGCTCGGCGAGCCCTCGGGCGAGCGGTGGCGCGAGGGGGATCTCGAGTGAGGTGGCCGCGATGAGTTACACGACGCTCCGAGAATTCCTCGAGATGTGCGAGGCCAAGGGCGACTTGAAGCGGATCACGCGCGAGGTCGACTGGAAGTACGAGGTCACCGAGATCGCCTGCCGAGAGGCGAAGCATGAAGGCCCGGCGCTGTTGTTCGAGAACGTGCGCGGCGCTCGCTTCCCGCTCGCGGTCAACGTGCTCGCGGCGACCCGGCGCATCGAGTGGGCGCTGGGTCGCACGGCGCGCTCGATCGGCGACGAGATCGAGGAGATCTTCCACGCCGTGCCGCCCAAGGCGATCGGCGACCTGTGGAAGCTGCGTGGCTCGCTGCCTCGCGTGCTCGCCTCTCGCCCCAAGCTCATCGAGTCGGGTCCAGCGCAGGCCCACTCGCTCGGCGCCGACCTCTCGTCGCTCCCGGTCCTCAAGTTGTGGCCACAGGACGGTGGCCGCTTCATCACCTTCCCGCTCGTCTTCACCGAGGACCCCGAGACGCACAAGAGGAACCTCGGCCTCTATCGCATCCAGCTCTACGATGAGAAGACGACCGGCATGCACTGGCAGATCGGCAAGGGCGGCGGCTTCCACTTCCACAAGGCCGAGCAGAAGGGTCAGTCGCTCGAGGTGGCGATCGCCGTCGGCGCCGACCCGGCCACGCTGCTCGCTGGCGTCGCGCCGCTTCCCGAGGGCATCGACGAGCTGGCGTTCGCCGGCTTCCTGCGTGGCCGCTCCACACGCATGGCGCGATCGCGCACGCTGAACATGCGGGTGCCCGCCGATGCCGAGTTCGTGATCGAGGGCATCGTGCCGGCGAGTGAGCGTCGCACCGAGGGCCCGTTCGGCGATCACTTCGGGCACTACTCGCATGCGGCACCGTTCCCCGTGTTCCATGTGCGCACGGTCACGCACCGAGCCCAGCCCATCTTCCATGCGAGCGTGGTCGGCAAGCCGCCGCAGGAGGACAAGTGGATGGGCGAGGCGGTGCAGGACATGTTCACCGGCGTCTTGAAGGTGATCCATCCCGAGATCGTCGACCTGTGGGCGTACTTCGAGGCCGGCTTCCACAACCTGCTCGTGGTGGCGGTCGAGAACCGCTTCCACAAGGAGGCCAAGAAGACCGCACTCGGCCTGATGGGCACCGGGCAGCTGTCGCTGACCAAGATGATCATCCTGGTCGACGGCGACGTGAACCCGCGCGACCGCCGTCAGGTGTTCGAGGCCGTGGCGCGCCACTTCGATCCCGCCGAGGATCTGATGCTGATCCCCGGCGTGCCGCTCGACACGCTCGACTTCACCAGCTTCACCATGAACATGGGAAGCAAGATGGTGCTGGACGCGCAGTCGCACGCGCGTTCGGTCGGCTCCTCGGGCGGCGCGCCGTTCGTGGCCGCATCGGCCGGCCCGGTGCTCGCGACCGTCGCCGATCCGCGCACGTTCGAGCCGCGCGTGATCGATTGGCGACTCGCGTGGGGCGGCATGCTCGTCGTGCAGACGAAGGCCGATGGCCGTGAGGTGGTGGAGGCACTGATCCACCGCGCCGAGTACGCCGCCGTGCGGCTGGTGGTCGCGGTCAGCGACGACGTGCCGATCGCGGACGACGACCTGCTGCTGTGGGGGATCTTCACGCGCTTCGACTGCGCGCGCGACACCATCCCCGCCAGCGTCGAGGTTCGCGGCGCGTGGCTCACCGCGCGTGGGCCGCTCGGCATCGATGCGACCTGGAAGTCGGGCTATCCCGATGCGGTCGCGACTCCGGCCGAGATCATCGCGGGCGTGGACTCGTGGTGGGGGCGATAGCCGCGGGTCTTCCAGCCGCGTCCAACTCGCGCCCCACGCGCACGCAGATCGGCGGCACCGCCTGCACGTCGGCCAGCTCGGTGCGGAAGTTGACGATGCACGCGCGCAATAGATAACGCCCGCCGACCACGGCGTTCGAGACGAAAGCCTCGCCCTCTCGCTGCGTGCGATCGAGGATCTGCTGGTTGAGCGTGTCGAGATAGGCGGCCACCTCGGGCTCGGCGGACCGCGCGCGCAGGTCGCTGGGCACGAAGCGGAACGTGGTGATGCTCAGCTCCTGCGTGAACAGCTCGAGCTCGGCCTCTCGGCGCACGGCGTCGGCCATCTCGCGGGACAGGCGGATGTCGTCGGCGATCATGCGGCGGTATCCGGCAGCACCCGCGTGCTGGAGCATGAGCCAGACTTTCAGCGCGCGGAACCCACGCGAGTTCTGCGGGCTGAAGTCCACGTAGTTCGTGACGCTCTCATCGAAATGGTAGTAGGGGGGGTGGTACGAGAACGCGGCGCGAAGGTGCGCGGGGTCGCGCACGAGCGCGCAGCCCGCCTCGAGCGGCGCGTACAGCCACTTGTGCGGGTCCACCGCGACCGAGTCGGCGAACGAGAGAGCGCGCAGGTCCTCGGGCGCCTCGGGCACGCAGGCCGCGAAGCCGCCGTAGGCGCCATCCACGTGGAACCACACGCCGAGCTCCTGGCAGAGCGCGGCGATCGCGGGCAGGTCGTCGACGGCGCCGGTCATCACCGTGCCGCCCGTGGCCGCCACCATGAAGGGCACGTCGCCCGCGGCGCGGTCGGCCTCGATCTGTCGCCGCAGCGCAGCGACGTCCATGCGCTGGTCGGCGCCGGTGGCGATCTTGCGAATCGAGTCGGTGCCGAGCCCCGACAAGTCGGCCGCTTTCTGGATCCAGGTGTGCGTCTCAGTGGAGGCGTAGACGCGCAGCGTGCCCCCGTGTGCCGGCGCGCTGCCCGCGGCGCGCACGTCCCAGGGCGCCTTGGCTGCGCGCGCGGCGTAGAAGCACACGAAGTTGGCCATGTTGCCGCCCGACACCAACACGCCGCCGCACTCGGTGGGATAGCCGATCAACTCGGCCATCCAGCGCACGGTCTCCGATTCGATCTCGGTGCCGGCGGGCGACAGCGACCACGAGCCCATGTTGGGATTGACGGCCGAGGCGAGCAGGTCGCCGAGCACCCCGATGAGTGCGGGCCCGGCGGTGATGTAGCCGAAGAAGCGCGGATGCTGGTTGAACAGCGAGTGCTCGAACAGCAGCCTCGTCGTGCGCTCGAGCAGCGGCCCCGGCTCGGCGCCCTGTTCGGGAAGACGCCCGCCCAGCCCGAGCGACGCTCGGAGCTGCGAGGGCGGGACGTCTCGGGTGATCGGCCGCGAAGGCACGGACTCGATCAGCGTGGCCAGCTGGTCCACCAACTGGTGCCCCAGCGTGCGGAAGGTGTCGGCATCCATCGCCAACGGCGCTCGGCGCTTGGTCGACTTGTCGGACAGCATCGGGTCCTCCTGCCGCGCCATCAGCGCAGGCCCTCGAAGAGATCGTGTTCCCGCACGCGGCCACCGTTCACCAGACTGAACGCGCGGAAATAGTGCTGCTTGCCCCAGAGCTTGCCATGCAACTCGGGCGGGAGATCGCGGAGCTTGTCGTAGATGGACATCTGCGAGGCGTGGCAGGACACGGCACGCCAGGCCGTCTGCCAGTGAGCGAGCGTGTCGATCACGGTCGTGACCTCCCAGTCGGGCCACGGCACCGCCTGGCGCTCGACGCCGTCCACCACCGAGACCAGCTTCTTGGTCATCGCCTCGTACACCGCCCACATCGAGGCCGTCGCCGCTATGTAATAGAACTTGGAGACGGTGTGCGGCGGATGCACATGGAACTCGCGCTCGGCTCCGGGCAGCGGCGCGGCCTCGAACCCGGGCGAAGCCGCCGCCACGATCGCCCCCTGCGCCAACTGCGAGATGGCGATGTGGTCGGGATGTCCGTAAGCGCCATCGGGCGGGAAGGTGAGCACGACGTCGGGCCGGAGTCGCCGCACCTCGCCGGCGATGCGAGCGATGGCCTCACGCGAGTCCGCCTCGTCGAGTCGTCCGTCGCGATAGCCGAGGAGCGAGAGCGACTTCATGCCGAGTGCGTCGCAGGCCGCGCGCAACTCGGCCTCGCGGATCTCGCCCAGGCGCTCGGGCCCCGGGTGCTCGGGGCCGCTGCGATGCTCGCCGTAGCGGCCCGCCTCCCCGCGCGTCGCGGTGACCGCGCTCACTTGAACGCCCTCAGCCGCGTAGCGGGCCAACGTGCCGCCGGTGCCGAGCGATTCGTCGTCGGGGTGGGCGAGGATGGCCATCAGGCGGAGAGGCTCGAGCATGTGTGCTCCGGCGGTCACGTGACAAGGGGCTCAGGGCGGTTTGGAGGGGAGACTTGCCGACCGGGCAGTCACTCGCAAGCAACTGCGCTTTCACAACCCGAAGCGCTCGCCCTCTCTCGCCACGCGCAGGCCCTCCGCCTCGATGCGGCGGCGTGCCACCGAGCGCTCCTGCAGCGCCGGGTTCGTGTGATTCAGATGGATGAATCGCACGCGCTGGCGCAGGTCCTGGGTGAACGTGTGGAACCGGGCGAGGCTCTCGAGCATGGTCGGGTGCGGGATCTCACGCAGGTCGCGCCCCGGCAGTTCGGAGCCATCGAAGAACGTGCCGTCGAGGTAGGCCACATCGCTCGTGCGCACGAGATCCTCGATCGGACGATTCCAGCGCTCCCACTTGTCGATGTCGGGAAGGAACACGGCGCTCTTCGAGGGCCCCTCGATCCGGAAGCCCACCGTCTCGGAGAGCTCGTCTCGGTGCGGCACCCGGAACGCCGTCACGTGCACGCGCTCGGAGAGCGCGATCGTCGAGTCGGCGGTGAGCGGCTGCAGTGCGATGTTGCCTAGGCTGACGAGTTGGCTCCACGGGCCGTTCGATGCGAGGTAGTCGCGCATCCGCGGCATGGCGTGGACGCGGACTCCCTTGGCTCCCATCACCTCGCGGCCCAGGTGCATGAGGCCGGTGTAGTGGCCGATGTGAGCGTGGGTCAGCAGCACACCGGCGAGCGTGCAGGCCGGCGCCTCGGCCCGCATGCGCTGCATCTGCAGCGCGATGTCGGGGGTGGCGTCGAACAGCCACCAGCGCTTGGCCGCCTCATCCACCACGGCGAGGCTCGAGACGAGTTGGCGCGCACCGGTCGTGCAGCAGAGCTTGACGCAGCCGGCGTGCGGCACGCCGCCATCCTGTGCAATGCCGAGCACGACGATGCGCACAGGCGAGGTGGTGGCATCGGCCCGCGAGGACACGAGCAGCAGGCTGACGATGAGCGCGGCGAGGAAACGCATGGCGTGCACGCTAACGTGCGCGGCTCGCCTCGCGCCAACGCGTCGCCGTTCGGCACACTCCGGTTTGCGCCCGAGCACGAGCGCCGCCAGATTGCGGGCCATGCGACGCCTTTCGTGCCTCCTCGCCCTCTGCCTCACGCTGACCTCCGGCTGCTCCGCTTTCGTGCCCAACTCGCGCGACGAGTTGATCGGCCGCTGGGAGGGTTCGGCGCTCTTCCGCAGCGCCACCACTTCCATGGTACTCATTGTCGGGCGATCGGCCGATTCCTCTCTGGTGGCGCACCTCTCGGCGCCCGAGTGGTTGGTGCTCGAGGAGGCGGTGGACTCGCTCGTGTGGGAGGCGCCGCGGGTGCGGTTCTCGCTTCCCCGGCTCGATCCGCCACTTCGATTCGAGGGGTTCGCCCGCGCCGGCCGCATCTCCGGGCGATTCGACTCACCCGCGTTCCCGCGGCTCGAGCGCGTCGAGTCTCAGGCGAAGGTGGCGCTTCGGCGAACGGCGTCGGTGCCGCCGATGACCTCGAGCGAACACGTCCGGCTGCAATCATCTCAAGGCGACATCAACGCGACGCTCCGCTACCCGGCCGACTTGCTCACGCACCCTGCTCTCGTGCTGCTCGCCGTTCACTCGAGCACGATGCAGCGGCACCAGCAGGCACTGGCGGACACGTTCGCCCGCGCCGGATGGGTGACGCTCGTGGTCGATGCTCCCGTTGACGAGAGTGCAGCCAGTGCGACCGTCGCGCTTCGCTGGCTTGCGGCTCATCAGAGGGTCGACGGCCACGTCGGCGTGTGGGTCCACGCGAGCGCGCAGCAGATCGCAGCGAGCCTGCCGGTGGGAGCACCTCTCTCTTTCGTCGTATCGGTCTCGGGCGTGGCGGAGACGGGTTCGCGCGTTCCCACGCTCATGGTCCGAGGCGCGCGAGACGACTCGCGAACCGAAGCGAGCGTGGTCGAGACGAACCTGCCCCGTCATCACGTGTTCCCCGGTGCCGACCACGAACTCCGACTCCGAGTGCGCGGCGACGAGCCGTTCGAGTGGCCGCGTGTCGCACCCGGTTACATCGACACACTGCTCGCCTGGACCGGCCGCGTCGTGGGATTGGCGCCGCGCTCCGCTTGGCCGGACTCCGCGGTGCCCAAACTCGAACTGCGGCCAGGCTGGCGCTGAGTCGCGCGCAGCGGGGCTCCTCAGTCGATCACCACGAATCGCCGCTGCACGGCCGCGCCGGCTGAACGCAGACGGGCGAAGTAGACACCGGGCGGAGTCGACACATCGCGTCGCCACTCGATCGCGTGCTCGCCCGCCGCGTAGTGGTCGCGCGCCAGAATGGCGACTGGGCGGCCCTGTAGGTCGAGCACTTCCAGATGCACGTCGTCCGCCTGCGGCAACGTGAATGCGAAGCGCGCGCGGCCGCGCACCGGATCGGGTGCGATGCGCGTCAGCGCCAGTCGCGATGTCGTCGGAGCCGAGGGCGCATCGAGCGTGGGTAGGTCGAGTGCGAACGTGATGCTGTCCGCGTACCCGTCGTTGTAGGTGCCGCTGAGGCGAAGGCACAGCAGGCGCAGGTCGGCCGATCGCGTGGCCGCCGACACCAGTCCCACGCGCTCGCGGCGCAGCAGACCGGCCCGATCGTGGCGCTGTCGAGCACCGCGCCCAAGGCGTCGCGGAAGATCACCCGAAGCTGCGCGTTGTCCCCCTGGGTCTGGAAGCCGCCCAAGTAGGCGGCGAGCCGGAACGAGCACGTGCCCGACTCGAGCATGAACGCCACGTGCGAGAGATCGAGCGACTGATGCAGTTCGCTGCGTGCGTTCGAGGGCCCGCCCGAGAAGAACGACTCGCCTCGCTCCGCCGGACCCGGACTGGCGTAGGTGGGGAACCCGCTCGTCTCACTCCAGCTGACCACCGTGGAGTTGCCGAGCCGCACCCAGCCGGTGATGCCCGGCACGATCTCATGGCCCGTTGCGCTCGGGGCGTCGGATTCAGCGTTGCCATTGCGGAGGATGCTGGCGCTCCAGAGTGCGTGCGCGGGGGAAGTCGAAAGCAGGGTGGCCAGCAACGCGAGAGCGAGGAAGCTGGCGGGACAAGAGCGAGGCGGGCGCATAGTCGGCATGGAGGAGCCCCTGTCGAGAGCGGTTCGGGCACGGCGGGGCCGGCCCAGAGCTGGCCCCACCCTCCATTGCGCGGGAGTGCACCCGGAACCGTCACGAGATGATCGAGGTACTTCGCCGTTTCCACTCGAGCCGCCGCGGACTGACACGCGGCGCCTGCTCGATTACGCTCACCGATCCATGACCACTCCCTCGTTCGCTTCGTCCCTGCTCACCAAGCGCGCCCTGATCGGAATGATCCATGTGGGCGCGCTGCCCGGCACGCCCGCGGCTCGCGAGCCGCTTTCTGCTCTCATCGCGCGCGCGCGCGAAGAGGCGCAGCTCTACCGCGCCGCTGGATTCACCGCGCTCGCGATCGAGAACATGCACGATCGGCCGTACCTCAAGGGTGCGGTCGGCCCCGAGATCGTGGCCGCGATGACAGCCGTGGGGCGCGCGGTGCGCGAGGCGGTCGATCTGCCGCTCGGCGTCCAGGTGCTGGCGGGCGCCAATCGCGAGGCACTCGCCGTCGCGCTCGCGTGTGACGCGGTGTTCGTGCGTGTCGAGGGGTTCGTGTTCGCGCATGTGGCGGACGAGGGCTGGATCGATGCCTCGGCAGGCGAGTTGCTTCGCTATCGCCGCGCCATCGGCGCCGAGCACGTTGCGGTGTTCGCCGATCTCAAGAAGAAGCACAGCGCGCACGCGGTCACCGCGGACGTCTCGCTGGCCGAGACCGCCAAGGCGGCCGAGTTCTTCCTCGCCGATGGCGTGATCGTCACCGGAACCTCGACCGGCGAGCCCGCATCGCCGCAGGACGTGGCCGAGGTGCGCAACGCGACATCGCGGCCCGTGCTCGTCGGCTCGGGGCTCACGCCTCAGAACCTCGCGCAGTTGGCATCGGCGCATGCGTACCTGGTCGGCTCGTCGGTCAAGCAAGGCGGGCTGTGGTCGAACGGGCTCGAGCCCGCAGCCTGCGAGGCCGTAGCCAAGGCGTTCGCTGCACTGCCCAAGGCGTGAAGGGCACCGCGTGAGCCCCGACCTGGTCCTCCTCGGCAACCTGCTGGTCGATGACCTGGTGTTCCAAGATGGTCGCACGCGCATGGGGCAGCCGGGCGGCGCGATCCTCTACAGCTCGCTCGCGGCATCGCTGTGGGGCGCACGAGTGGGCGCGTGCAGCGTTGCGGGAGAGGACTATCCGGCCGAGGCGCTCGAAGTGCTGGCCTCGCGCGGCGTCGATCTCACCGGTCTCCGCCGGCTCGGCAGGCCGGGTCTGCACACGTGGCTCCTCTATGAGGGCCGCCTCCGCCGCGTCATTCATCAACTGAGCGGTCCGAGTCACGAGGAGGTTTCCCCCTCACCAGATGACCTCCCCTCGGGCTGGGCATCGGCTCGCGCGTTCCATCTGGCGCCGATGCCGATGGCGACGCAGCGCGCGCTGCTCGAGCGATTCGAGGAGGCGAGCCCGACCGCGTTCGTCTCGATCGATCCGTATGTCCCGGTGACCGAAGCGAGCTTCGAGGCGTGGCGGGAGACGCTCGCGCATTGCGACGCGTTCTTCCCGAGCGAGGATGAACTGCTGCTCGAGGACGCAGCCACCGACCCGCGCGTCTCACTGCCGAGGCTCGCGGCCGGCCGCCTGCGGTTCGTGGCGTTCAAGCGGGGGATCCAAGGCGGGCTCCTCTATGATGCGCACGAGAAGCGATTCCACGAATGGCAGCCGCGCACCGATGTCTCCATCGATCCGACGGGAGCGGGCGACTCGTTCGCGATGGGTTTCGTGACTGCGCACCTCGAGGGGCTGCCCGTAGCCGAGTGCCTCGAGCGCGCGGTCGTGACTGCGAGCTTCGCGATCGAGGCGTGGGGTGCCGAGGCGCTGTGGAGCGCGTCGCGGGTGGATGCCGAGGCCCGGAGTCGGCGCTGGAACACTGCGGAGGCGACGCGATGAACGAAGTACTGAGCATCTCCGAGGAGGTCGCGCGAGCGCTTCGCTCGAACCGGCCCGTCGTCGCGCTCGAGACCACGTTGGTCACGCACGGCCTGCCCCATCCGCAGGGACTCGAGTGCGCCGCGATGCTCGAGGCCGACGTCCGCGCGAACGGCGCCACCCCCGCCACGATTGGCATCGCCGATGGCCGAGTGCACGTCGGGCTGACTCCCGCGCAGCTCGCTTCTCTGGCGAGCGCCAAGGGCGTCGCCAAGCTGAACCTCTCGAACCTCGCGGCCGTACTCGCCGCCGGAACGCCGGGTTCGACCACCGTCGCCGCGACGATGTGGGCCGCCTCGCAGGCGGGCATCCGCGTGTTCGCCACGGGGGGCATCGGCGGCGTGCACCGAGGCACCGCCGAGACGGGTGACGTCAGCGCCGACATGACCGCGCTCGCCCGCTTCCCGGTGGCCGTCGTGTGCGCCGGGGCCAAAGCGATCCTCGATCTGCCGCGGACCGTT
>JAYWEM010000036.1:0-13045 GCA_043779265.1 bacterium
GGTGTTCGACCGGATTCCCAGCGGCCCCCATTCAACGGCGATCTGGCGCGACAGCATGTGGACGCCCGCCTTGCTGGGGCTGTAGGGGCCGGCATTGCCGACCGGTTCGGCCGATGTGATCCACGCCGAGTCGGCGCGGGCATCGGAGTTGGCCCTGTCGCAGTTGGCGGGCGAACTCTCTCGCCGCTTGAGGGCGATCGATGATCGCCTCCGCGACGCACTGGCCGAGACCGAGGCGCGCGTGGATTTCGCCGAGGATGTCGGAGGTGTCGAGGTGCCGCCCCACGTGCGGGCCGAGATCGCCGCGCTCGCCGAGGAACTCGAGGCCATGCTGGCGGGCAGCGCGTTCGCGCGTGCGGTGCGAGAGGGCGTGCACGTTCCGATCGTCGGGTTGCCTAATGTCGGCAAGTCGTCGTTGTTCAACGCTCTGCTCGGCGAATCGCGGGCGATCGTGACCGCCGTGCCCGGGACGACGCGGGACCGCGTGAGTGAGGCGATCGAGTTGCATGGCGTGCGCGTCACCCTTTCCGATACGGCGGGCGTCCGCGAGACCGACGATGTGGTCGAGTCCGAGGGCGTCGAACGAGCGATCGGTACGCTCGCCGGTGCCGCGTGCGTCGTGTGGGTGGTCGACGGCAGCCAACCGCTCTCGAAGGCGGATCGTTCGTTGGGCGAGAGGCTCGCTCGAGCGCGCGTCGTGGTGGCGCTGAACAAGGCGGACCTGCCGAGCGTGACGCCTCGATCGGCGATCGAGGCGCTGATTCCGGACGCGGTGGATGTGATCGAGGTCTCCGCGACGAGGGCGGGCGGGGTCGAGGCGCTGCGCGCCCGTCTGGCCGAGACGGTCGGTGGCGACCCCCATGCAGCCCTGGGGGCGGCGGTCGCCAATGCACGGCATGCCGAGGCGCTGACGCGTACGGCGGGAGCGCTGCGCCGTGCGGGGGCCGTGGCGGCCGATGGCGCGCCGGGTGAGATCGTCGCGCTGGAGCTGCGCGAGGCGCTCGCAGCGTGCGGCGAGGTGACCGGAGAGGGACTGGGCGAGGACATGCTGGATCGCATCTTCGGCCGCTTCTGCATCGGCAAATGAGCGCGCCGACGACTCCGCGTGGGTTGGATCTGGGGCCCGCCCCGGGCGTGCCCGTCGAGGCGCTGCCGCTCGATGCCGAGGCGGCGTCTCACCGTTCCGGGCACTTCGACGTGGTCGTGGTCGGTGCGGGTCATGCTGGCTGTGAAGCGGCGCATGCCGCGGCGCGCATGGGGCTATCGGTTGCGCTGTTGAGCGTGCAGATCGGCGACACGGCGAAGATGTCGTGCAACCCGGCGATCGGCGGCGTGGCCAAGGGGCACATGGTGCGCGAGCTCGATGCGATGGGTGGGTTGATGGGCCGCATCACCGATTCGGCCGGCATCCAGTTCAAGGTTCTCAACCGCGGCCGCGGGCCTGCGGTGTGGTCGCCGCGGGCGCAGTGCGACAAGCGCGCCTATTCGGCCGTGATGCTCGATGTGCTCGTGGCGACGCCCGGCCTGTCGTTCGTCGCCGGAACCGCCGAACGTGTGCTGATCGCGGCCGATGGATCCGCGGAGGGGCTCGAGCTGTCCGATGGCCGCCGCCTGATGGCGCGCGCGATCGTGATCACGCCCGGCACGTTCCTCGACGGCGTGATGCACGTGGGCGAGCGGCGTGTCCCGGGTGGTCGGATCGGGGAGCATGCGGCGCTCGCGCTCAGTCGTTGCCTCGGAGACCTCGGGCTCGAGCGAGGGCGGCTGAAGACCGGCACGCCGCCTCGGCTGCACAAGGGCAGCATCGACTACGCGGCGTGCACCGAGGCGCCGGGCGATGAGCCGCCGCGGCCGTTCTCGCATTGGACCGAGCGGCTCGAGTTGGACCAGGTGCTGTGCTGGACGACGCATACCAATGCCGCGACGCATGCGGTCATCCAGAACAACATCGCGCGCTCGCCGCTCTATTCGGGCGGCATCCAGGGGGTGGGGCCGCGTTACTGTCCCTCGCTCGAGGACAAGGTGGTCAAGTTCCCCGAACGTACGTCGCACCATCTGTTCCTCGAGCCTGAAGGCCGCGAAGTGGATGAGATCTACGTGAATGGCGTCTCGACGAGCATGCCCGAGGACGTGCAGCTGGAGTTCCTCCGCACGATCGTCGGCCTCGAGCGCTGCGAGATGATGCGGCCCGGTTACGCCGTCGAGTACGACTTCGTGCTGCCGCACCAGCTCGACCACACGCTCCAGGTGAAGCACGTGCCCGGGCTGTGGTTGGCGGGGCAGATCTGCGGCACGTCGGGCTACGAGGAAGCTGCGGCGCAGGGCTTCATCGCAGGCGTCAATGCGGCGCGGCGTGTACGACGTGAGGCAGCGTTCGTGCTGAGACGCGACGAGGCCTACATCGGCGTGCTGGTGGACGACCTGGTGACGCGCGAGCATCGCGAGCCCTACCGCATGTTCACCTCGGCCGCCGAGCATCGACTGCTGCTTCGCGCCGACAATGCGGATGAGCGTCTGGCCGAGAAGGGCCACGCGATCGGATTGCTGAGCGATGAGCAGTTGGAGCGGGTTCGTGCCCGCTATGCCGCGATCGAGGCGGAGGAGTCGCGACTCTCGCGTGTCTCGGTGCGGCCCGCGGGCGAGACGGGGCGCTCGGGCCTGACGGCTCGCGATTGGCTCGCGCGACCCGAGGGTTCGTACGCGGGGCTGGCCTCGCTCCAGGCCGCTCCCGAACTGGCGGAGGCGGAGGGCGAGGCGCTGGAGGTGCGCATCAAGTACCGCGGCTACATCGAACGCCAGGCACGCACTGCGGCGCGCGCGGCAGCAGCCGAGTCGATGGCTCTGCCCGAGGCGCTGTGGTCGGGCGATCTGCGCGGCGTGTCCCATGAGGGAGCGGAGAAGCTGCGCCGGTGGCGGCCGGCCTCGTTGGCGCAGGCAGGGCGCATCGCCGGGGTGTCGCCGTCGGATGTTGCGGTGCTCATGGTGCTGGCGCGTCGTTCGGAACAGCCCGCCTCGGCGGGTGCGAGGCATAGTCGCGCGTGACGCTCGTGAACACGGTATCCACCGTGATCCCATCGCGTTGGAGCATCAGGCGCCCGTAGCGTTTTGAGGTGTGGGTGACTGCGGAATCCCTGTGGGCGAACAGCGAGTCGATCCGTGTCGCGACCACGCGATGCTCGGTGATGATGCCCCAGTCGTGGAGGATCGCGGCGCGCTTCTCGTCTCGGTCCAGGACCTCGCCGTGTTCGTCGCCGACGGAATCGTTCTCGACCTGGAAGTCGGGAGTGAGTACCGAGCGATGCGCGTCGAAGTCCTCGCGCCTGGTGGCTTCGTTGCGTCGGGGGTGCTGGGCTTCGATCCCGCGACTCGCGACGCCGGACGGGCGATCGCGCCACACACTGGGACACTCCAGGGGCCGCAATCGTCGGAGACGAGCGGGCGGGCCGCGGCAGGTGTGAGGTGCGGTGAAACCAGCTATGTTGCGGGCATGTTCCCACCCAGAGGGCGGCAGAAAAGTGGGCGTCCGGCCCCGCCCAGGACGCAGAGACAGGCACCGGATCCGCGACGCAGTCGGGTCGATCCCGGCGTGCTCATCGCCAGGCAGCGCTGGTCGCTCATCGAACCGCTGGTTCCGGGCGACGATGCCGCGCGTGCGGAGTCGCTCGGCAAGCTCCGCGAGTACGGCCGGATGTTGCTCGATTGGAATCAGGGCGTCTCGAACTTGATCTCGAGACACGACGAGCTTCGCCTGGTCGAGCGGCACATGCGCGAGTCGATCGAGCCCGCCCGCATTCTGATCGACTCGGGCTGCAAGCGTTTCGTCGACTTCGGGTCGGGAGCCGGGCTGCCCGTCATCCCTCTGCTGCTGTGCGGCGTGGGCGAGCACTGGACCGCGGTGGAGTCGCGCCGCAATAAGACGTTGTTCATGCGTAAAGTCAAGCAAGACATGAAGTTAGAGAATATCAACATCGTGACGAATCGGCTCGAGGTGGCGATCGGAGAGGATTCCGCGGCGCTGGCGTGCGATGGATTCACGTCGCGCGCCACGATGACGCTCGGGCCGACGCTCGAGATGGCCAGCCTGATCGTCGAGTCGGGCGGCAAGGCGTTCCTGTGGAAGGGCAGCAGCCATGAGGAGGAGCGTGCACAAGGCGAGGCGGAGTGGAGCCAGAGTTGGAAGTTCGAAGGCGCTCACGCGATCGGCGAAGGCCCGACAGTAGTCTGTGTATTCGCAAGGCTATAAACGTTTTACTGATATTTGAAACGACAGGTTCCACGTGGAACATGATGCTTGAGTGCGCTGCATGGACACTGGTATGTTGCGGCCCCACAGCGAGTGCTGTTCGCCTCCTCGCCTGTGCTCACCGCACACCTTCGCAGGGCCGGCTGAGCCTCACGGCCCCGCATTCCTCCCCCGCAGCGCCGGAGTCGCGCGCGTAGAGAGTCAGGGAATGGGACGCATCATCTCCATCGCCAGCCAGAAGGGCGGCGTAGGGAAAACGACGACGAGCATCAATCTGGGGGCTTGCCTGGCGCAAGAGGGCAAGCGTGTCCTCCTGGTCGACATCGATCCGCAGGGCAACTGCACCAGTGGCGTCGGGATCAACGGCAACGATCAGCGCAATACGATCTACGAGGTGCTGATCGGTCAGGCCGAGATCGAGCAGGCGATCCTGCCCACGGCGCTGAGCACGCTGGATGTGCTGCCCGCTGGACAACGGCTCTCCGGGGCCGAGGTCGAGCTGGTCGGGATGATGGCTCGCGAGATCAAGTTGAAAACGGCGCTGAGCCGGATCCGCGACCGCTACGACTACATCCTCATCGACAGCCCGCCTTCACTGGGGCTGTTGACCGTGAACTCGCTCACGGCCTCCGACTCGGTGATCATCCCGCTCCAGTGCGAGTATCTCGCGCTCGAGGGGCTGACGCAGCTCATCGGAGCCATTCGACTCGTACAGGACCATCTGAATCCGGGCTTGCGCATCGAGGGCGTCCTGCTCACCATGTTCGACGCGCGGCTCTCGCTCTCCAAGCAGGTGGCGGACGAGGCGAGGAAGTTCTTCTCCGACCGTGTCTATCGGACGGTGATCCCGCGCAACGTGCGATTGAGCGAGGCGCCATCGTTCGGTAAGCCCATCGTGCTCTACGACCCGCATTCAAGCGGGGCAGACAGTTATCGTGAACTCGCTCGAGAGGTGATCGAACATGAGTAGGAAGGTGCTTGGCAGGGGGCTCGAAGCCCTCATCTCGCCTGCAACAGCCGCCGAGGCCGCGTCGGGTCGAACAGCCGTGGCGGAAGCTCCGGCCATGCCCGTGCAGGGAGGCGTCGCGAAGCTCCCCACCGGGTCCATTGGCACGAACCCGTTCCAGCCTCGGCGTCGCTTCGATGACGAGTCGTTGGGCGAGCTCGCGGACTCCATCCGGGCGAATGGCATCATCCAGCCGGTGCTCGTCCGCCGAATCGGGCCTGACGACTTCCAGCTCGTGGCCGGCGAGCGCCGCCTGCGGGCCGCGCACCTGGTCGGGCTGGAGACCGTGCCTGCCATCATCCGCGATTACGACGACCGCGAGATGATGGAGATCGCGCTCATTGAGAACATCCAGCGCGAGGACCTCAACCCGATCGATGAAGCCCGTGCCTACGAGGCGCTGATCGAGAAGGTCGGCCTGACCCACGAGCAGCTCTCCGAGCGCGTCGGCAAGCAGCGCAGCTCCATCTCGAACAGCCTTCGCCTGCTTGGCCTGCCGCCCGAGGTGCTGGAGATGGTTTCACGTGGAACACTCTCAGCTGGAAATGGTAGAGCGTTGTTGGGACTCGAGAAGCCGGGAGACGTTCTCTCGGCGGCCCGCTACGTCGTCAACAAGGGATTCTCGGTCCGGCGGACCGAGGCGTTCGTTCGCCGCCGTCAACGGACCGTCCACTCGCGGCCGCGCAAGGCCAAGCTCGAGGGCTCGGGTGAGTTCGAGACCAAGCTCCAGCAGCAGTTCGGCACCCACGTTGTCATCACCCCTGGCCGCAAGGGTGGCAAGGTGGAGTTCGAGTTCTACAGTCAGGAGGACCTAGAGCGATTGCTCGAGGCGTGGGGCGTCCTCTAGCCTCGCATCGCCTTGGATAGTGTTCCGGTGCAGCGTCGGGTGAACGGATCACCCGGCCCGAGTGAAGTGGCCGGCAGCCGGCGTCGATGGATCGACTCGATGGGAGGCCCCATGTTCCGAAGCAAGCAAGCGCCTGAGGAAGCCCCGCCGGCGATCACCGTCATCGGAGTGAGCTCGAGCTTCCGGGGCACGATCATGGTGACCGGGACTCTCCAGATCGATGGCGAGTTCGACGGCGACATCCTCAATTGCGATCGACTCGAAGTCGGGGAGCACGGAGTCATGCGCGCGGATGTCGAGGTCAAAGAGGCCCTCGTGAAGGGCAAGGTCGTCGGCAACATCCGAGCGCTCGGGTCGATCGAGATGAAGTCGGGCTCGCGGGTCGAGGGCGACGTCTCGGCCGTCAACGTGATCATGGAGCCAGGAGTCTTCTTCTCGGGCCGCTGTACCATGCTCGAGGGAACCGCGGGGGCAGTCCTGCTCGGCGACTCGCGCGGAAGGTGAGCCGAGCGGGCGAGCAGAGTCCAGCCACGAAGTGTCGGCCGAGGTTGTCATCTGCCCTCTCCACGCTCGCGTGTATAGTTCTAACGTGTTGTTGCGCTATCCGTTGTAATGCGTCATCAGCGCATATCGATACGCTCTCCCACGTCACGTTGGATGGCGCCATCCTGATGACACTCCCGGTCAGCGGGCCCGCCGTGGACACGTCGGGCGTCTTCATCCTCGACACCGGGGCCGGCTACCTCGCGCTGGATGAGGCATTCGCGAAGGCGATCGGCTACCGCGCGGGAGCCAGCGGTGACGCCACCATCCGCTTCCTCGGCGAACCGCTGCCCAAGTTGGGACTGGGAACTCTGACACGCGAACAGATCGAGCCCGTCCTGGCGCTCGATCTCACCGACGTGCGCGCCGCCACCGACCGACCCGTCGTCGGACTGTTGGGAGTCGACCTCTTCCGAGACGACGCGATCGTCATCGACGATGATCAGGGCGAGTTGCTTCTAGTCCGTGGCGGCGAACGGATCGCATCGGCCGACCCGATCGTCCGCTCGCAGGCGCGACTCGCTGATGTGCTGGGCTCGGACGCGCAGCCGATGCGATACGAGCGGATCGGTGACGGGAAGATCGCGCTCCGTGCGACGATCCCGGGGGCCCGCGACACACTCCTCCTGATCCTCGACACCGGCGCGACGAAGACCGTGCTGTTCGAACGATGGCTGGCCAAGGTCGGCAACCCAGAGCGCGAATGGCATGCCCTCAAGGGGCTGCGGGCGCCGACTCTGTATGGCGACGTCCCGCTCCGGCTCGTCCGCGTGCCTCGCCTCTCGCTGCTTGGCGGAACGCGGCCCCTGACGGTCGATCGGATGGATGCGGGCGTCATCCAAGGTGGCCTCGCCGAGGCTCTCAATCGCGCTCTCGACCGCGACATCGCCGGCCTCCTCGGGTTCAGCTTCACGCGCCGGTTCCGTCTCGCGATCGACTTCCGCGAACGCGTCCTGTGGTGGTCGCCGCGCTCGGTCGGGACCGACCATCGCGAGTTCGAGCACTCGAGCGTGGGGCTCCAATTGAAACGGGACACGAAGGGGATCCGGGTCGTCTCCGTCGCCTCGGGCTCTCCCGCAGCGCGAGCCGGCATCCGGGCGGGCGACTTGATCCGCGCGCTCGACGGCACTTCGGTCGATGCGCTCAGCATGGATCGAGTGGGGATGCGCCTGGAGGGTCGTCCCGGAACCACCGTGCACCTGACGCTCACCCGTGGGCATCGCACCTACGAGCGCACGGTGACGCGTGTCCGACTCCTCTGACGCCGCGCGGCGCCGAGTTGCCGCCGGACGTTGGTACATCATCGCCGCGGCCATGTTCTGGGGGCTCAGCGCGACGCTCGCGAGATTCGTGTTCCGCGATCGGCAGGTGCCCCCACTGACGGCCGTCGAACTGCGGCTCGTCTTCGCCCTTCTGGTGCTCGTGCCCTGGATGCTCGTGGCGAAGCGCGGTTCGTTCCGCATCGTGAAGGCGGACATCGGCTACTTCATCATCCTCGGCTTGTTCGGAGTCGCGGCGGTCCAGGGCAGCTACTACTTCGCCATCGCGAGGCTCGGCGTCGGTCTCGCCATCCTGATCCAGTACCTCGCCCCATCGCTCATCGTCGTGTGGGACCTGCTGCGGGGTCGGCGCGTGAAGGGCGTCATCTGGGGGTCGATCACCTGCGCCCTCGTCGGCACGGCGCTCCTGGTCGGCGCGGTCGAGCCGGGGGCTCTGCGCGCGGATCCGCTCGGCTGGGTCGTCGGCTTCGCCAGCGCCTTCATCTTCGCCTTCTACATCCTCTACACCAAGCGCGGCCTCGCACGCTATCCGTCGGAGACCGTGCTCTTCTACACCTTCACGATCGCAGCGATCTTCTGGGCGATCATCACGCCGCCGTGGACGATCCTCCAAGCCGGCTATCCGCCCGAACTGTGGCTGATGTTCCTCGCACTCGGACTCTTCTCGACCCTCGTGCCCTTCGCACTGTTCAACATCGGACTCCATCGAGTGGCTCCGGTGGAAGCCGGCATCCTCGCGACGAGTGAACCCGTCATCGCGGTCGCAGCGGCGGCCCTGCTGTTGGGTGAGTCTCCGAGCCCCATGCAACTCATCGGAGCGCTGCTCGTGCTCGCGGCGGCGATCATGGCCTCGATCGGCGGCACGCCGCCTCGGCCCCTCAGCGCTTCGCCGGACGAGCCGCGCGTGACCAACGCGCCCCACTGAGGCCCGGGCGCACGCTCGTCACGTGAACAGTCCCGCGTCGTTCTCCCATCGGGTGCATCCAAAGCACAAGCCGCCCGAACCCTCGTGGAGAACCCGATGAAAATGCGCCCCCTGGCTCACGATAACGGCTCACCGCATGACGAACCGCACGTGCAGATGGTCTCCGTCGCCGAGCTCCCGACGCAATTCGGGCAGTTCCGTGCCGTCGCGTTCACTCCTGATGAACGAGGCGATGAGCACATCGCCATCGTCCGAGGCCAGGTGCGCGACCAGAAGGACGTGCCCATCCGCATCCACTCGGAGTGCCTGACCGGGGATGTCCTCGGATCGCTTCGGTGTGACTGTCGCGAGCAACTCATGGGCTCGCTCGAGATGTTGGGCGGCATGCCGATGGGTGTGCTGCTCTATCTCAGGCAAGAGGGCCGCGGCATCGGGCTGACCAACAAGATCCGCGCCTACGCACTGCAGGACAGTGGGCACGACACCGTCGAGGCCAACCACCTGCTGGGGTTCGGCGATGACGAGCGCAACTACCGAGTGGCGGCCGAGATGCTGCAGGCGCTCGGAGCCACGAGCGTGCGCCTGTTGACCAACAATCCGCGCAAACTCGATGGCCTGCGCGAGCACGGCATCCGAGTCGTCGGACGGATCCCGCTCGTCATCTCACCGACGCGGCACAACGCTGGCTATCTGCTCACCAAGCAGAAGCGCTCCGGGCACTGGCTCAATATGGTCGAGCGACCAGCGAATCACGAGCCGACGAAGAACGAAGCCAAGGAGACGAGCCTCGCGCCAGCGGAGGCAGGCGGTTCGGGCCGCGTGGTCACTGCCGTCCTTCCTCCCAAGCTAAGAGGGCGGAAACGGCACGCCTGAGAAGTTCGCCGGCCATGACGCGCGAGAAGCGTGTGCACAGATGGTGTGCGCCATGGCCGGCGTGAAGTTCGCGGTCCGTGCGGACGACTCACCCCCGAGGAGAGCGGGCGCGAGTGCCACACAGCGGACCGCGATAGCGTCCGGACCGCTGCGTGGCACTCAACTGGCTGCTGCCCACGCCTCGGAGTGCATGGGGTCGCTCGGGTTCCGATGGGTGTGGGCCAGACGCGCGCGCGTCTTCTCGAGTCGGAGCGGACTGACGGTCTCGACCGCATAGCGCTCGTCCCACAACAGATTGCCTCGCATCCAGACACGCAGCTCGGGGTGATCGAGCATGAGCGTCATCGTCGTGCGGCCCTTCATCTCGCGCACCGCACTCGCGATGCTCTGAGTGGGGCGAAGCGCCATCAGCACATGGACGTGGTCGTGACCCGAGACCACCTCGATCAGTTCGTAGCCGCGGTCCTCGCACGCCTGCTCGATCAACCGATGCAGCGACTCGAGATGGCGCTCCTTCAGGACGGGCCGACGGCCCCGCGTGCTCCAGGTGACGAGGTAGTGAAGCTGACTACGGTAGACGGGCTCCCAACGATCCATCAGTGCGTCCTTCACCTGCGGCGCCAGATCGAGTTCCACGGTGCCACCTCCTGCGGGGATTTCGGTGAACAGATGTGCAGTGCGGGGGTGAGAAGAACGGGAGCGAGTGCGACTCGCTCCCGTCGGGGGATCGTGGGTCAGCGGATCGTGCGCATGACGCCTCGCACCACACCCAGGATGTGGAACGATTGCTCTGCACTGACGACGATCGGCTGGTACTTGGTATTGGCTGCGACGAGTTCGATGCGTCCGCGCTTCGGCTGGTAGTACTTGACCGTCGCCTCTTCCTCGAGCAGAGCCACGACGATGTCACCGGCGCTCGCCTCGGAACGCTTCTGGACCACGACGTAGTCGCCTTCGAGGATGCCCGCATCGATCATCGAATCGCCACGGACCTGGAGTGCGAAGAGGTCGCGCGTCTCGCCGAACAGTCCATCGAGCTCGAGCGAGCCCGAGAAGCTCTCCTCGGCGGTGATCGGCTGGCCTGCGGCGACGCGACCGAGGATCGGGATGCCGATCGCGGCGTTGTCGCGCCGGGTCGAGGCGATCCCTCGCGAGACGCCGCGCTTGATGCTGATCATCCCGGCTTTCTCGAGCATGTCGGTGTAGTAGCGGACGCCGTTGGTCGAGGTGATCTGGAACGCGACCCCGATCTCACGGATCGTCGGGGCCGATCCGCGCTCACGCCGGAACTTCTGGATGAAGCTGTGGATGTCTCGGGCTCTCTGATTGAGCATGTCGTCCTGACCTCGTCGGAGAACTGGTCCGCGGCGCGGACCCGGCACGTCCGGCACCGTAGTGCACGCTTGTGCAGTCCGTCAAGAGGTTTTCCCGTGGGCCGGATCAGGCTCCGATCGGGCTTCGCCTGAAGCTCGTCGAAGGACCGCCGTCAGCGACCGGGAGCGGACGCCGAGTGGGAGGCGGCGCTGTTGCGGCACAAGGCTCGGGCGCAGCCACGGCCCATGGCATCACGATTGCTTTGGACCAAGGCGAGGCCGGAAGGCCTCGACCACGACGACGAGCAGCGGCACGTGTACCGGAGCTCGGAGGTTCGTCATCGGGGGCCGATCGTCCGAGAACGGTCGCCGCCGACTGCTCGTCGAAGTGGGAAATCGCAGGCTCAGCGCCAGTCGAACGTGAATCCCGCTGAGAAGTTCCTGGGAAGGCCCGCCTCGAAGTAGCGGCTGCTCACGCCATTGATGAACACGGATGACACATGGTCCTTGTCGAGCAGGTTGTCGCCCGAGACGAACGCCCGGACCGATCGGCCCGCCCACTCGCCGCGCCAATCGAGGCCCGAGCCCAGCACGCCGTAACGAAGGGTGCGCGCCGAGTTCGCATCATCGGCGAAGTAATCGGTCGCTCCCTCGAGGCTCGCCCGGATCGAGAACCCGCCGCCGACACGCACGTTCCCCGTGGTCGAGAAGAAGACGCCGGGGAGCCCGGGAACGCGCTTGCCCGCGAAGTCGCCCAGTTCGTTTCGGTACTCGACGTACTCGTTCTCCGACACAGTCGTCGCGCCGCGCAGCGTCACCGAGTTGGTCGGCGTCCAGTCGAGGGCCAGTTCGAGCCCGCGTCGCCGCGATTCGCCCGCCGTGAAGAAGTACGCGCCGCCATTGAACGGCACCACCTCATTGGCGACATCGATCCAGTAGAGCGCGGCGTCGTAGCGCAATCCACCGGCGCGCGTCTCGGCGCTGCCACGGATGCCGACCTCATAGGTCGTCGAGGTCATGGCATCGAGGAACGGATTGAGCCCAGTCGAGGTGTCGAACGGGGCGGGTGGGTCGATCTCATTGAACGCCGGCACCTCGACGCCACCGCCGAGCGCCGCGAACAGCGTGAAGTCCCCGCCGCGCCACGACAGCGCCGCCTTGGGCGTCAGCTGCGTGAACCGCTTGGCGTCATCGAGACGAGGAGTGATGCGGTTCTCGCTCAGGTACCAAAGGTTGTCATAGCGCACGCCCACCTGCGCACTCCACCGCTCGTCCAGGTCGATCTGCTGCTGGACGAACGCGCCCGCGCTGTTGGCTCCTTCACGCTTGTTCGCGACCACGGTCGTGCCGCGCACGCCCCCCGGAGCCACGTTGTAGAAGAGGATCGCCCCGTCCTGCAGTGCCTCGTCGGCCCCGGCGCTCAATTGGCCGGTCATGCCGTTGCCGAGGGCCTGCTTCCACGACCACAGCGCGCTGCCGCCGACATGGAACCGCGTGAAGTCGCGGAATCGATTGCGCTCCGAGCGCTGGAGCACCTTGGGCTCGACGAATGCCGTGAGCGAGAGTTGCTGGGACGAGGTGAGTGCCTGCTCGAGTGACGCCGCCAGTCGTCCGATTCGGTTCAGCCGGCGTTCATCGCGTGTCACATAGATGGGATTGGCGGCGCTCGGGTCGGCCGCCAGCTCCGAGGCGGTGAGCGCGCCGGGGAACCGGTTCAGATTGCTCACGGCATCCGCCAGCAGGAGCAGTCGGCTGTTCTCGGCCAGAGGCACGGCGAATCGCGCGTGCACCGAGGTCGTGAAGCTCTCGCTGTGATCGCGCCAACCCTGGAACGTGCTGTTGGCCAGCGTCACCGTGCCACGTCCGGCACCGCTTACGAAGCCGTAGGTCCCCTGCTCGCGATGGAACCCGAACGAGCCGACGCGTTGCTCGAAACGCAGGAACGGCTCATCGAACGCAAGCGTCGTTCGTAGCTGGATGACGCCGCCCGAGGCGTTGCCATAGAGAGCTGAGGC
>JAYWEM010000037.1:0-12844 GCA_043779265.1 bacterium
GGGGCCGGCGGCACCTGTCCGCCGTAGCCTTGGCGATGGCGGATGACTTCGGAGCGCTGGCAGCGCGTCGGCGCCTTGTTCGATCGCGCGATCGCCGAAGCGCCCGCATCGCGAACCGCCTTCGTACGGGCGTCGGCGGAACCGGTCGACGTTCAGGATGAAGTCCTGGCGCTCGTCGCTTCCCATGACGAGGGCGGCGCCTTCCTGGAACCGGCGGCGTTGCTCGAACCCGGCGCCGAGGTCGGCGCGTATCGCATTGTCCGCATCATCGGGCGCGGCGGCATGGGCGTGGTCTACCTCGCCGAGGACACGCGTCTCCAGCGCCGAGTCGCCATCAAGTTCCTGCCGGATGCCACGAATCGAGACGCGGAGGCCCGCCAGCGATTCCTGGCCGAGGCGCGCGCCGCCTCCGCGCTCGATCATCCGAACGTGTGCGCCATCCATCAGGTGGATGAGACGCCCGATGGCCGCGTGTTCATGGTCATGGGCTTCTACGAGGGCGAGACGCTCGACCGCACGGTGGCGCGCGGTCCGCTGGGTGCGCATCGCGCCATCGAACTGGTGGCGCAGCTGGCGGACGGACTCGCAGCAGCGCATGCGCGCGGCATCGTGCACCGTGACTTGAAGCCCTCGAACCTCATGGTCACGCGAGAGGGCACGCTCAAGATCCTCGACTTCGGCCTCGCGCGCGTCTCGGATGCCGAGGGATTGACTCAGACCGGCACGTCGGTCGGGACGCCGATCTACATGTCGCCCGAGCAGGTGCGCGACTCCAAGGTGGATCACCGTTCCGACCTGTGGTCGAGCGGCGTGGTGTTGTTCGAACTGCTGACGGGCACGCGGCCGTTCACCGGCACGTCACTCGCCGCCATCCTCTATGCCATCGCGCACGATGAGCCCCTCAGGCTCGGAGCGGTGCCGGGCATGCCGACCGCCGGCGCCCAGCGCATCCTCGATCGCTGCTTCCAGAAGGACCCGGCCCGGCGCCATGCCTCGGCCACCGAACTGGCCGCCGACCTGCGGAGCGAGGCCGGTCGCCTCGCGGGGTTCGAGGAGGTCGCCACGATGAGCGTGGTCGTGCCCGCACGGAGGCCGAGGCGGTCGCCGCGCGTGTTGTTCGCCTTCGGAGCGGTCGCCGTGCTCGCGCTCGGCCTCTGGGCCGCGAAGACATGGGTGGATCGGCCGCCGCGAGAGACGCTGCGCGTGGCGGTGCCCGCCGTGCTCATGCGGGGAGTGAGCGCCGCCGACTCGCTCGAAGCGGACCTCGCGACTTCGAACGTGCAGGGCACTCTTCTGCGAGAGCTCGCCGGGCTACGTGGTGTCTCGCCTCTCGATGGCTCGGGGCTCGAGGGCGTGTCCCCTTCGCCGCTCGCCATCGCCCACTCGCTGGCGGCGGATGAGGCGCTGTTCGCCACACTCACGTCGATGCCCGAGGAGTGGCAGGTCTCGCTGCGACGCGTGCGCGTCGCCGATTCGACCGTCGTGTGGGCGAGCGACTTGACCGTGGCGCGTCGCCCCGCGCTGGCACTCTCCGACGCGTTGGCGGCACGCCTGCGCCAGGGCTACCCGCAGTTCGTGCCCCGAGCCGGCTCGCGGCGCGCCACGATCGACGCCGAGGACTACACGGAGTTCGTCGAGTTGTCGCACATCTTCCACACGACGCATGCGCGCGGCATGGACCCGGACGTGTATCGCGACCGACTCGAGCGCCTGCTCGGGCGCGCGCCCGGCTTCCTCGGGCTGAGCCTGTTGGATCATGTCTTCGCGATGGATCAGTACGAGACGACACGTGACCCGGCGATGCTCGAACGGACCCGCACCGCGGCGGAGCGTGCACGTCGCTTGGCACCCGAGGACCCCCGGCCGCTCATGGCCAGTGTGGATGTGGCGCTGCTCGCCAGCGACACGTTGGCGGCGCGCGAGTGGCTCTCGCGACTCCGCGAGGTCGCGCCGGGCGATGCCGACGTCGAGTTCCGCGAGGCTCGCCTGCTCGAGAGCATGGGACGGACCGATGCCGCGCGGACGCGCCTCGAGGCGCTCGTGCGCCGTCGTCCGGTCCGGCTCTATTACGAGCGACTGGCGCGCCTCGAGTACCAGAGCGGTCGCTACGATCAGGCGCGAGAACACCTGCAGCTGCTGCTGCGGCGCTACCCTGACTATGTCTTCCCGCGCTCGTATCTGGCCCAACTCGAGTTGCTCTACGGAAGTCCCGTCCGCGCCGAGAGCCTGTACACCTCTCTCGCGGGGCGCTACCCGCGCCTGGTCTACCTGTCGAATCTGGCGCTCGCCCAGATGTTGAACGGCAAGTACGCGGCCGCGATCGCGAATCTCGAGCGGGCGCTCGTGCAGAATCCGGCGAATGCCGATGTGCGGATCAACCTGGCCGATTGCCTTCAGTTGTCGGGCGACCGCGCGCGCGCGGCCGAGATCTATCGCGAGATCCTCGCGGACGCCGAACGCGAGGCGGATCGTGACAGCCCCTCCAGTCTGCTGCGACGCGCCCAGTGTCTGGCTCATCTCGGAAGGGCCGAGCCCGCGGTGGCCGCGGTGCAGCAGGCGCTCCGCACGAGTGGGGACGATCCCGATGCGTTGTTCCAGGCCGCGCTCGTCTATGGCCTGACGGGGGAGCGCGTCTCGGCGCTGGCGACCGCACGGCGCGCGGTCGAGGCCGGCTTGCAGCCGCGCTGGCTCTCGCTGCCCTGGTTCGACGCCCTGCGGACGGATGCCGTGTTCGACTCGCTCGTCACGGGCGCGAGCGGATCGCGCTGACCGCTTCGGCGCGAACAGCGCGTGCCGACCGCGCTCGGTGCGCGGCCGGCACGCCGGTCGATCAGACGGGGCCGGAGCCGCCGCCGTCGTTGATGATGCGCGGATCGCTGCCCGCGCACTGCAACGTGGACGGATTCACGACGAGGATGCCGTAGTCGAACGTCAGCGTGTTGGCGCCCTGATTGTTGTCCGTCACCGTGATCTTCTTGTTGGTGTCGGCGAACACGACGCCGTCGATCCCATCGGCGCCATTGGGATAGCCGATCAACGAGAACTTGAGCAGCTGCCATCCGCTCGTGCTGTTGTTCGAGAGGTCGAACTTGATCTTGGCGTTCGTCTTGGACGGCATCTCGATCGGGTCGAGCGAGTAGCTGAAGTTGCCGGTGCACACCGCGTACGTGACGCCGTTCACGGTCAACGACTGCGCCGGCGTGACCGCGACCGGCGAGGTGAACGTGACGGTGCAGCTCTTGTCGCTGGGGTCTCCCGCGGCTGCGGCTGCCATCGCGGGCGTGCGGACGATCTGACTGTGAACGAGGGTGGTCGGCATGACTCCTCCTGGGTCCGAGAGGGTGCGGCTCGATCGCAGGGCGGGGGCCCCAGAGCCGCGGGTGCGGTGCCGAACTCCGTTTCGGGCACGCGGTGGGGGAACTGAGCGCGACGTTACTCCCCGCTCTCTCGAGCGACAAGAGTTGTTCGAACCCGCTTCGCCAGGATCAAGTTCAGGGCCGTTCGGGCCGATGATCCGGGCAGCCTCGGGACGCCGCATCCGGCGTCCGTGGCGGCCCCCTCGGATGACCCCAACGGACGGAGTCCATCCATGCGGCTGCCCCGCATCGCCCCTCGACTGTCATTCGCGCTCGCACTGGCCTCGATCGCCTCGCTGAGCCCGCTGCCCCGTATCGCCCACGCCGCCGCTGCTCCCCCTGCGCCGGCGCCTCCCGATGACTTCCATGTGTCGTTGTTCGTGGCGCAGCAGATCGATCGCTTCAACGCCGGACTCGCGGCTTCGCAGAACGCCGTCGCCGCCGGCGGCATGGTGATGGGCGTCGACGTCGATACGCGCATCGCCGAGATCCCCGTCGGCAAGAAGGGCAGCGCTCGCCCGATCATCAGCTTCACCGGGCGCATGCTCGCGGGCGAGCGCGTGCTCGCTCAGAGCGTCGCGACCGCCATCGACACGCTCACCGGTATCGCACCCGACTCGATCGAGGTGTTCCCGGATGCCAAGGCCATCGAGATGCTGGCGGGGCTGCGCATCGCCTACCCGATCCAGATGCACGCGGGCGTGCCACAGGTGGCGGTCTACTTCGCGGCCGAGACCGGCGCGACGTTCGCCGAGCACACGACCGGCGATCTGCTGTCGACCACGCGCTATGGCCTTGGCTTCGAGCGCATGGCGGGCACGTTCGCCGGTTCTCGCGTCGAGGTGCTCACCGGGAGCAATGAGAACTTCGGCGCGAACCACGCCAGCGGCCGCTACACAGTGCATGTGCTGATCAAGGGGTCGCTGGCGGCCACCGAGGGCGCCACGATGAGTCGCAGCCACCTGGGCGCATTCGTCGAGCTGGAGGTGGACACCGATAACAAGGGTGGCCCCGACGGTGTGCGTGCGCTGATGGGGCTGACGCTCGATGGCGATGGCGTTTTCGCCGCGGTACGGGGGCTTCTCGGCATGTGAGCCTCTCGGGCGCAACTCCAGGGCGGCGGCAGCCGTATCCGGGGTGACCCCGGGAGGCCTTGAATGCAGCTCGTCATCGAGGATGTCGGTAAGCATTATGCCGGGCGCGGTTGGGCGCTTGATGGCGTCTCACTGACGCTCACCCCCGGCCTGACCGGTCTGCTCGGCCCCAACGGCGCGGGCAAGTCCACGCTGATGCGGATTCTGGCCGCGCTGACCCGTCCCACCCGTGGCCGCGTCACCTGGGACGGTGTCGACCTCGCGCGCGATCCCGATCGCATGCGCGCCGTGCTCGGCTACCTGCCGCAGGACTTCGGCGTCTACCCGCACCTGACGGCGGTCGAGTTCCTCGAGTACATCGCGGCCGCCAAGGGACTCGAGCCCTCGAGCGCCAAGCAGCGCATCGTCGCGCTGCTCGAGATGGTGGGCTTGGCCGAGCCGAGGAATCGTCCACTCGGTGGCTACTCGGGAGGCATGCGGCAGCGCGTCGGTATCGCGCAGGCGTTGCTCAACGACCCGCAGCTGTTGATCGTCGACGAGCCGACCGCCGGACTCGACCCGGAGGAGCGGGTGCGTTTCAGGAACCTGCTGCTGGATCTCGCGGGCGATCGCATCGTGCTATTCTCGACGCACATCGTCTCGGATATCGAGGCGGCGGCCGAGCGGATCGCCGTGCTCGCCGAGGGGCGCATCATCGCCGACGGCACGGCGGAGTCGCTGCTCGCCGAGGCTGCCGGGCATGTGTGGGATGTCGCGCTCGCCCCCGATCAGCTCGCGTCGTTCCGAGAGCGCCATCGCCTGGGCACCACGCAGCGTCGCGGCGACTCGATCGTGGCCCGGGTGGTGAGCGAGGACGCTCCGCATCCGCACGCGCGAGCGGTCACGCCGAATCTCGAGGACGCCTACCTCTGGCACCTCGATCGCGCCCGCTCCACCTCGAACGCCTGAAGCCGGATCGATGCGTCTACTTCGGCTCGCCTGGGCGGATGTGCTGGAGCGGACGCGGCAGCCCGGCTATCTCATCTCGCTGCTCGTGATGGTGTGGCTGGGCCACGGGATGCTGCCCGGCGACGGTGCGGGCTATCGTACGTTCGTCGTCAGTCAATCGTTCCGCCCGAGCTACGGTGCCGAGTGGGTGGGGTCGCTGAGCGCGATCCTGACCAGCATGTACCTGCTGTTCGTGGGCTTCTATCTCGTGAGAGGGACGATCGAGCGCGATCGTCGCTTCGGCGTCGGCGCCATCCTCGCCACCTGCCGCATGGGCAAGCTCACCTACCTCGCATCCAAGGCGCTCAGCCACGTGATCGTCCTGATGAGCATGGCGACGGTCGTGATGCTCGCCGCGATCGTCACCCAGCAGATCCGCGCCGAGGACCCGAGGATCGACGTGTGGGCGAGCGCGGTGCCGTTCCTCATGCTCACGCTGCCGGTGGCACTGTTCGTCTCGGCCAGCGCCGTTCTGTTCGACAGCACGCCGGTGATCCGAGGCGGCGCTGGGAATGTCGTCTGGTTCGCGCTCCTCGTCGCCCTCATCGCCTCCAGCGGCCCGGACGCCACCCGAGCGCCCGGATACCGCGATCTCGTCGGCGCGCGCCTGGTCGCGGCCTCGGTACGGGAGACGGCGGCGAACACCTACCCGGAGGCGCGATCCGACACGACGATGCTCAGCATGGGGGTCAACGTGAATCCCAAGTGGCGTGAGCATCCCGCCCGACGATTCGAGTGGCGAGGCGTCCGCTGGGAGGGTGAGCCGGCGCTGGCCCGTGGCTTCTGGGTGCTGATCTCTCTTGGCGTGATGAGCGTGTCGGTGTTCCCGTTCGATCGATTCGAGCACTCCTCGGGTTCACTCGCGATGCGACTGCCGAGGATGCGTCGGCGCGATCTCGCCGCGCCGCCGGTCAATGCGGGTCGATTGGTCGCCTCCGGCGCACTGCCGCTGGCGGCACGCGCCTTCCGGTTCCATGCCCTGTTCCGGGCCGAGCTGGTTCTGATGTTCCGCGGGCAGCGGTGGTGGTGGTACGCGGGAGCACTCGCGCTCCTGATCACCGGTCTCGTGACCCCGCTCGCGGCGGTTCGCCAGGTGGTGCTGCCGCTCGCCTCGTTCTGGCCCGTGTTCGTGTGGTCGGCACTCGGTCACCGCGAGGTGCGCGACGAGGTCGCGAGCGTGGTGTTCTCGTGCGCCCGGCCGCTGCATCGCATGCTGCCCGCCACCTGGCTCGCCGGCGCGAGTGTCGCGCTCGTGCTCGGGGCGAGCGGCGTGATCCGCCTCGCCCTGGCGGGGGAGTGGGCCGCGGTCGCCGGCTGGTTCGTGTGTGCCCTGCTCGCGCCGCTGCTTGCGATCGCCTGCGGCGCATGGTCGGGCGGCGGCCGGCTGTTCGAGGTGTTGTGGCTGTTCGCGTGGTATCTCGGGCCGATGAATCGCGTCGAGTTCGCCGACTACACCGGCGTCGCGGTCACACGCAGCCCGGCCACCTGGCTCGGCTACGCGGTGTTGCTGGTGGGCCTGGCCGCGCTCGCTGCCTGGGGCAGATCCCGTCAGCTGACGCGGTGATCCGTCACACCGAGCGAGTCGAGGGTCACTCGAGCGCGAGCCGCATGACCACCTCGCCGTCCTCGATCACCCCGGTGGGTGTGAATCCGAGCTTGCGGTAGAAAGGCTCGGGCGAGCCCTCGCCCGGGTTGTAGCTGAGCGTGAGTTCGGTCGCTCCGAGGCCGCGCACGTGGGCGATCACCAGCTGGAGGGCCGCAGCACCGATGCCGCGGCCCTGCTGGCGGTGATCGATGAGGAATCGCCACAGGTAGTACTCCGGCACCTCGGGCTTCACGCTCAGCATGACGAAGCCCGCCGGCTCGCCTGCGGCCGCGATGCCCCGGAACCACGCTTCGGGTGCGAAATGCGCTTGCGCGATGCTGATCGGCACGCTGGCGACGAACTGCGTCTGCTCGGGCGAGACCGCGAGCGAGCACCAACTGCGGACGTCCGCGCCGGTGATCTCGACGAGCGTGACGACGGGGGGCTGAGGTCCATCCGAGGGTGTCGGCATCGAGCGAGCCTAGGCGAACGCCTGAACCGGCTTCAAGCCCGGACTCCCCGGCACGGCGGTCAGCCCGTCAGCGAGCCCCATCTCGCTGGAAACAGCGCGGATAGCCCCTCGAGCCGGCCTCAAGCGGAAGCGCTTCGGGGCCGATAACCCGGCCGAGTCGTTTCGTGCGAGCCCACGGAGGAGTTCGAGCGCGATGCAGATCGGTTCCCGTCCCGGTGACGCTTCGGCGTCGGCGGAGACACGCACCCAGAGCGACGCAGCGGTCAAAGCCGTCGGCACGTGGGTCGCCCAGTTCGGGCGCACGCTCAAGACGTGCCGACTCTACGACGCCTCGAATCCGACCGTCGTGAAGTTCCGCGACGAGCTCTTCGGCGCGCTTCAGCGGCTGCTCGGGGAGTTCGGATCATTCACCGTGCGCTTCCTCTCGGACGACGTCACCTGCGACGGTGTCTCGCTGCATCCCGCCCGCACCCGCGAGGACAACCTCGCGTTCACCTTCCATCGCGACGGCGTGCGCGGCCTGACGTTCGAGAGCGGCGTGACGCCGGGCGAGCTCGAGCGCATCGTCGACTCGGTCCTCGCCGTGAGTGGGCAGAATCCCGATGGCGACGACCTCGTCACGCTGCTCTGGGAAGGCAACCTGCGGCACGTCTTCATCGACTACATCCCGGCCGAGGGTGACCTGGGTGGCGCCGAGGCACCGGAGGCGAGCGACGATCCGACAGCGGCGCTGATCCCGTGGCCGACCGAGGCGCCGATCCACGCCGAGGAGGTCGGAGAGGATGTCCATCCCACCGGGCTCGATCATGAGGAGCGCTCGGAGGACTGGATCCTGGGCGACCTGACGATCGAGGTCGAAGCCACCTTTGCCGAGCTCGACGCCCTGGCGCCGGCGGAAGTGGACCGGTTCTGCCGCGAGTACACGGCCGAGCACGCGGTGCCCTCGGCGGCAGCGGCGATCGCGATCGTGAACGCCTGCCTGCACGCGACGGCGACGAGCGAGGACCGCGCGGAGATGGTGCAGTTCATCCCCCGCATCCTGCGCTCCGCGATGGCCTCCGGGCGCTGGGCGGATGCCTCGGATGCCCTGCGACTCCTCCGAGAGACCGGCGGGGGGAGTTGGTCCGACGAGAGTTTCGTGCAGGAGTTGTTGCAGCCCGTGTCGATCGCCCGCGCCGTCGAGAAGCTCGACCGTCAGGAGATGCACCAGATCGCCGAGTGCCTGGCGCTCTCCAGGGAGATGGGTGACTTCGGCCTCGATTGGATCGCGATGCTCCTGTGCGACAGTCAGAAGCAGGAGGCGCGCATCGCTTTCGCCGAATCGATCGCCCAGCGCTGTCATTCGAATCCGGAGCGGCTCGCTCCCTGGATGTCGGATCCCCGTTGGTATGTGGTCCGCAACATCGTCACGATCCTCGGCTGGATCGGCGGCCCCCCGGTGGCCGGGTTGCTGCAGACGGCGCTGCGCCACTCCGACCATCGAGTCCATGCCGCGGTCGTCAGTGCGCTCCAGCACATCGAGCTGCAGCATGCGCGCCCGGTGTTGATCCGCGCCCTGGAGACCGCGGACAGCAAGATGTTCGCCTCGATCCTGAACCAGCTTTCGGGCGCCCGCGATGCCGCGACCGCACGGTTCGTGATGGCGTTCGTCCAGCAGGAGCGCTTCTTCGAGCGCCCCGATGACGAGCGCCGCGCCATCTACGCCGCGATCGCCTCGATCGGGGGGGACGAGATCCTCTCGGAACTGGAGCAGGAACTGCTCAAGGGCAACTGGCTCGATCGCGATCAGGAGATCCACCGTCACGCCATCGCCCGCTGCCTCGTCATGATCGGCACACCCTTCGCGTTGACCGTGTTGCACCGAGGTGTCGCATCCAAGCGCGAGCCGGTGCGACAGGCCTGCATGAGCGCGCTCGCCATCTCGGAGGCCGCGTGAGCACCCACGCCGGGGATTCCGAGGACCGCGATCTCACCACGTTCGGTGGACCGCTGCTGCTCCGCCTGATCGCCCTGCTGCGCACGGCGCGCACCTACGATGTGTCCAATCAGGCATTCCAGCGTCAGATGACGGAGTTCATGACGCTCGTGAACGAGGTGCTGCAGGACGAGGATGAGATCGGGCTGGTCGTGGTGGCCGATTACCTCTACCTGAATGGCGTTCGCATCAAGGCGACGTCGCAGAATCTCGGCGCGTACCACGCCCTGATGTCCGAGTTCGAGCGCCGCCAGATCGGCGGGCTGCGATTCCTGCCGGGGATCCACGAGGCCGAGGTCGAGCGTTTCTTCCAGGTGTTCCTCGCCGCCGATGACGCCTCGCTCGCGGGCCGCTTGCCGGAACTGGTGGCGGAAGCCGCCATCGAGCACATCATCGCGGTCGAGTCGTCCGAACTCGAGGCCGAGGACATCGGCCGCGACCTGAGCGATGCCTCGAAGAACCCCCATGCTGCGCGCGGCCGCGCCAAGCGCGTCTTCTGGCGCGCCGTGGCCGGTGCCAAGCGCATCGTGCTGCGGGCGCGGCACACCGGACGTCCGGATCTGCGCCACGCCAAGCGCCTCGTCCAGCCGATCGTCGATAGCGTCATGAAGCAGGACTACTCGATCGTCGGGCTCACGGCGCTCAAGGATCACGATGAGTACACGTACGCGCACTGCGTCAATGTCTCGGTGCTCTCGATCGGAATGGCGCAGACGCTGGGGCTCGGTCGCCAGGCACTCGCCGACATCGGCGTGGCGGGGCTGCTGCACGATCTCGGCAAGATGAGCGTGCCGGGCGAGGTGCTGCGCAAGCCGGGGGCGTTGGACGCCAACGAATGGGTGCTGATGCGGCGACACCCGATCGAGGGCGCGCGCATGCTGGCGAGGCTGCCGGGTCTCTCCGGCGTGATGATCGACTCCATGCGTGCCTGCCTCGAACACCACATGAACTACAACCAGACGGGCTATCCCGACTTCGACATCGAATGGGGTCAGGCGACCGTCTCGCGCATCGTGGCGATGGCCGACTGCTTCGATGCCATCACCGCGCACCGCGCGTACCACAAGCGGGCCCGCACTGCGTTCGAGGCGCTGCAGATCCTGCTCGGACCCAATCGCACCAACTTCGATCCCGCTGTGCTGTGGGCGCTGGTTCGCACCGTCGGCCTCTATCCGGCGGGCTCCGTGATCCAGACTCAGAGCGGCTTCGTGGCCGTGGTGATGAGCCCCAATCCCAAGGACCCGACCCGGCCGTTCGCCCGCGTGCTGGTGCGCCCCGACGGATCGCAGCCGAGCGATGACGCGCCCGAGCTATGGGACCCGATGCCCGAGACCGAGTATGTCGTGCGCGTGCTGACGCCCGAGGACACGTCGATCAAGCCGCAGGAAGTGCTCGCCGCCTGAGCGCTGGGACTCGATCGGAAGCGAAGAGGGCGGTGCCTCTCGGCACCGCCCTCTCGCATGCAGTGGGGTCCGCCGTGCGAGCCTGGACGCTCCCCGAGTTCCAGCTCCACCGCCGCGTCCCCACCTCGGGCCTCGCTCGAAGCGAGGTCAGTCGTTCAGTCGTCCCACTCCCGCCAGTCGTCGCTCGTCCGCTCCCAGTTGCCGCGGTGCCAGCGCAGGGTCTTGACGCACTCGTCGTGTCGCGAGTCGATCACCTGGATGATGCGCGGGTGACGGTGATCGCGGCTCGACATGCGGCACTCATCGAGGTTGTCGTACCAGTTCTCGCAGTACGGATCGTAGTAGCGATGCCGTGACTCACGGACCACGACGCGTTCGCGCACGACGATCGGCTCGCTGCGGGCGTTTCCGATCGCGGAACCGAGGATGATGCCGCCCAGGACGCCGGCGAGCACCGGACCCGCGCCGGAGTGATGCGAGTGCGAGACGCGATAGTGGCTGCGCTGGACCTGATGCGGAGTGGAGTATGACTTGCCCTTGTAGCGGCGGTTCCGGTGCTTGTCGTTCCCAGCGTGTGCCAGTGGCGCGATCGAGAGCATCGCCGTGGCCGCGAGCATTCCGATCGCAACCGATCGGGTCATTCGAGTCGAGAAGTTCATGGCGGGTTCCTCCGGATCAAGGGTCTGCTGTGTTCACCGGAGGACTACTGCAGGGTGCGTGCCAGAGTCGGGCTGCGCTCGCGACAGCTTTGCGGCACAAGCGTTTGCGGGCGGCACGCCGTTTCGGCGAACCGCCCGCAGGACTGGTGTGGCGTGGCGCGCGCGCCACAGGGCGCGCCTCGCGCGCCACGACTCGTCAGGGATACGTCACGGTGTGATTCGTGAGCCCGCTCACGTTCACCCAGCGAACGGAGCCGCCGGGTTTGATCGTGACCACGGACGGGTTGAATAGCAGTCCGCCCGAGCCGACGTTGACGAGGGCGCTGTCCACCATCGAAGCCGCAGCCACGCTCACGCGGCCGGTCATCCCGGATCCGCCGTGCGGGCTGCAGCGGTAGTCATACGTGCCGGCATCCGCGAACACCTGCGTGCGCGAGGCGCCCTGCGCCGGGAACGAGAACGCGATCGTCAGGCCGCCGCCCGGTGTCGTGGGGCCGCCGCCGCCGCTCGAGCCGCAGCCCAGTATCAGTGAGAACGACAGCGCGAAGAGCGCGAGAACCGCGAGGATGATGAGACGAGTGCGCATGGCGGACTCCGAGGCCGGAGGGGGCGGCGCCCGCCCTGCCAGGGCGGGATGACCTGAAGACTACTCGCGGCGGCCCCACGCTGTGACCCGAACTTCGCGATGCGCGCGTTCGAGCGACACTTCAGTTCGGCAGTGGAGAACACCGGGAGCGCCTGGGCGCCGCGAGGTCAGACGGGTGGGGCGGTGAGGCAGGAGAGGCCGCAGGTGGAGCACTCGCCACTCGTCTCGCACGAGCGGTGGTAGTCATCGAAGCGCTCGCGGAACATGAGCTTCAAGTCGCCGTCCTCATCGAGCAGCTTGAGCAGATCGACGAGGCGCTCGGTGGTCGTGTCGCTGATGTCGTGTTCGATCAGGCAGGCCTCATGCTCGGCGATGCCCTCGGGCACACGCAGCACGCGCGAGAGGAACGTCCGCAGCACCTCGTGACGGTGGTGCACCTCGCGGGCGAGGCGCTCGCCTTCGGCGGTCAGGACGAGGAATCGGGCCTCGTCGTGGGTCACGAGCCCTCGCTTCTCGAGCGGACGCAGCCCCACCGACAACGTCGCCAGGGCGATCTCGAGCGCGCGGGCCACGTCGGTCAGACGCGCATAGCCTCGCCGGTTGCGCACTTCCCAGATGGCGCGCAGGTAGTGCTCATGGCTCGGAGTGAGATCGCGCGATAGCGCCTGCTTGCCGGACAGCATCGATGGACTCCTCCAGATGAGGTGCAGACGACGATGGGCGGCAG
>JAYWEM010000038.1:0-12786 GCA_043779265.1 bacterium
CTTCACGACCAGCGAGTCGGAGGACCAGGTGAGCAGCGTGGGCCCGGCGACGTTGTTGGCGAACCGCCGGCACTCGGGCGTGGTCTCGGGCACGTTGGCCCGCGCGTACATGCGCCAGGGTCCGGTGGTGTTGGAGGTGCGCGAGAACACCAGCGTGGTGTCCTCGCCCGGCTGCAGCGCCCGCTTCACAGTGATCCGACTGTTGCCCGCCTGCCCCGCCACGGGAGCGGAGGGCAGATCGCGGTACCAATCGAACGACCAGGTGCTGGGCGTGGCGGCCTGGCCGACATTGGCGACGACGACGCGGATCTGCCGCGACTGCCCCAGCGTCCCCGAGCTGCTCGGCACCGTGAGGTTCGTGACGGCGAGGTCCGCGCCCGGAGGTGCCCAGGAGACATGCGCGGGGCCGAAGAGATTGTTGTCCTCCTCGGCCGCGCACCCCTCGGCCACCTGATTCGAACAGTCGGACTTGAGGTAGTAGGCACGCGTCGTGGCGGTGGTCGAGGTCACCGTGGTGCCGATGGTGTCGCGTTCTCCGGGAGCGAGCGCCCGGACCTGTCCGATGATCTGACCGGCCGAGCAGGATCCGGAGCCGAAGGGGGACGTGGCCATGCCCAGGTTCGAGACCGGCGAGGCCACGCTGCCGGTGTTCGTGACGACGGCGCGCAACGTCACCACATCGCCGGCGCAGGGGCTCGGCGGATCCGACAGCAGGTAGTCGACACGCAAGTCGGGGCGGGCGGGCGCACTCCAATTGAAGCTCGTCGAGTAGTTGTTGTCCTGCTCGTCCGCCTCGAGCACAGCGCCGTAGCCGGTTCCGAAGGCGTCGACGGACAAGACCGCTGAACGGGAGCCACAGAGCCCCGCCGGAACGAAGCTGGGGATGTTCTGGAACTGCTTCACTTCATTCGGCGCCATCCCGGAGACCTGCTGATCGTAGACGACTCCCAGCCCCTGGATGTCCAGGCCGACTCTGAAGGGGCCGCTCGCTGAGAAGGAGTTGTTGCGGATCGCGAAGCTGAAGTAGCTGACTCGGTCATTGGCGAGTTGTGGATTCGAGAAGTCATTTTGAGCATTGGACGCGACGACGGGGCCAACCCAGCCGGGGGGCGTCGTGAACGTGAGGTTGGGACGTGGGATGCCCACGATGCTGATGTCATCAATGAAGAGGCCCGAGTCGGCAGGCGGTCCGACATACCCGACAGCATCGAAGTAGCCATCGAAATCCAAGCGGAGCCGGATCGAGCTGAGCAGCCCGTTCGGATTCGTGACTTGAACGGACTCGATTCGCCATTCCCTTTCTTGGCCACGAAGCGCGTTTGCGCCCGCCCGGCCGGGCAACCAGTTCGACCCGGAGTCAGTGCTGTACCACCACTGGAGCGAGTCGGTGGGAGGGCCCGAACGGGTATCCATCCATCGCCAGAAACCGACGTCTGCACGTAGATAGCTGGAAATCGACGACTCTGCCACCTGCCTCATGCTCGAGGATGTTTCCGAGTTGTATCCGAAGCAATAGGCTGGGCCGCCGGGCGTGCCGCTCCAATCACCGGAGCGCGTCTTGCTGCAAGCAGCCCACCTTCGATCCCACCCGGGGCCCCAGACGGTGGCGACTTGCCATATCCCGCTCGAGATCGGCGCTTCGAATGTCTCCGAGAACAGGGTCTTCACGTCCCAGAACTCCAGCCCGGGTGAAGTCGGCTCGCTGATGCCGGTTACAGCCTGGCTCGAACGGTAGGTGGAAGCCGCCTCGTTCGAGGGCCTCATCTTGTGTGGTCGCGAACTCAGTGGAGGGCGCGCATGTTCGATCAAGTATTGGCCAGCGGCGCCGCCACCGAGATTGACGATGGAGTCGGGCACGGCCGGAACGAACTCCCATGCAGAGGAGCCCCCGGGCTTTCGCCACACACCGCCTTCGGTCGGCTTGTCGAATGGGTACGCCGTCCCATTCAGACCGCCACCCGTTTCGGCCGTCGTGTCGGCTACCATGACCTGCACGGGTAGCACGGCCAGCGTCGAGTTCCCGTCTCCCGCAATGAGGGAAGCTTCGCCGTAGTACTCCTCGGGGATGTCGAGCGAGACGTATAGTGAGCGATCCCCTCCGCTCGAGACCTCGCCCACGAGTTGGCCCCAAGCTCCCTCGAGCGCTACCTGGCTCACGTCGGTGAGTGCGGTCCCCTGCAGGTGGAAGTGACTCGTGCGGCCCGGGACGAGCCAAGTCGAAGTCGATGATTGCAGCACGGGCGGCTGCTCGATGCCATCGCCCGAAAGGATCGTGACTTCGGTGATCACGGGAACGAGATCCCGGCCGCCTTCTGAATCTTCAAGCACCAGCGCTGCGACGTAGAATCGTGCCGCTTGGATGCCCGGGCAGTCCGCATACGAGAACCACTGGATGATGCAGAAGTCACCCGAGGGCGGGTCCTGGAACTCGATGCGCCGAGTGTAGCCCGTGTCGGGCGGAATCGACTGGGGCGGCAGATCGACGACCGGCCCGCACGAGTCCGCGGCAGGACCATCGACCATTTGGTAGCACAGGCTGTCCACGGTTCGCGGATACCAGCGAAGATCCAGCCCGATGACCCGTGCCTCCTGCACTCCGTGCAGCCGCAGGTAGAGGGGGAACTCGCCGAGCGGCAACCAGGTGCGATCGGTGACGATGGAGTTCCGGTCCCAGCTCAGCTCTGCGAACGCGTTCGCGTTCTGGCCCGCCAGCGCGGGTCGCGCCGAGCATGACGCAATGACCGAGCAGGCGACCACGAGGATTACCCGATGAATCGTGAAGGTGCTCATACCGCATGCTGGCACGCTAGCCAGAACTACATCAAGGGCAAAATTGTCCGGCCATCCGAAATCCCGTCCGCCGCTCCCGATCAGCGATAGGTCGTCTTGATCGAACCCCAGCTGCGGCTGCGGTTGGATGTCGGGTTGCAGGGATTGGGGGTGCAGGTGGTGCCGGGGCCCGCGGGTGAGCCACCCAGGTACGTGCACTCGCCCGGGTACTGCATCGAGCAGCTGCCATCGCTCATGCAGCAGGCCTGCTCGGTGGGCAGCGAGAGTTCGGCCGAGACTCCATCCACGAAGTAGTAGCTGCCACCGAGCCACGCACCCGGGCCCGGCGTGAGGTTGGTGCTGCCGTCGTCGCGGAAGCTGCCGATCGTGATGTGGTTCTCACCGCCCACGGCGACGTGGATGCCGCTGATCAGCGTCCAGCCGGTCGAGTTGGAGAGCGCGACATTGGCCGGGCTCTCGATCTGCGGCGTGTAGGGCAGCGCCGCGTAGTTGTTCACCGGTCCCACCGGTCCCACCGACAGATAGGCACCGAGCCGGTCGACCGCGAGCGACGCGCTGTCCGCGAGCGAGACGCGGAACTGCACCAGGTAGGACATGCCCGCCTGCATCGGCGCCGTGAGCGGCGCCGTGACGTACTCGCGATAGTCCGGAGCGCTCGAGTAGGGGATGAGCCCGGCGAAGCCGACGCCGTCATAGGCGGCCTGGAACCCGAACTCGGTCTGCGGCACGTTGAGCGAGGGGTACACGACCGGCGCGCATGCGTTCAGATAGTCGGACGTGCCGGTGTTGGGCGTGTCCCACGGCGCGGCGATGTAGCTCTGGCTGTAGCTGGTCGGGCAGCTCGTGTAGGACTCGAACCCGGGATTGGGCACCAGGTTCACGGCATGCGAGGCGGCCGGAGCGAGCAGCGCGGCCAGGGTGAAGAGGCCGAGCGCGAGGCGGGGGACACGGGCGACCATGGGATCTCCTGGCAGTGGGTGGGGCCGCAGCGAGCGAGGTTCGAGGGGTGACGATGATACTTCGAACCACGGGCCCCGAACTGACAGGAAATCGGCCCGGGACCGCTTTCCGCGCTATTCCGACCCTTCGCGCAGGCCCTGGCGTTCCAACATGCGATAGAGCGTGCTTCGTGCAACGCCCAGGTGGCGTGCGGCGGCGCTCAGATTGCCCTTGGAGTGGTCGAGGGCGTTGAGGAGCGCCGTGCGCTCGGCCGTCTGCAGGAGGCTGCCGGCCTCGAGGATGGGCGGCGAGTCCTCGACCGGCAGGTGCCACAGCTCGATGCGGGGGCCGTCGCCCGCGAGCACGACGGAGTATTCGAGCGCCGTGCGCAGCTCGCGCACGTTGCCCGGCCAATCATGCGACTGGATCCATGCGAGCGCGGCGGGCGAGAGTCCCAGCGGCTTGGGGGCGCGCTGCCGCTGCGCGATGCGGGCGAGCAACCCATCGGCCAGTTCGCGACGATCGGTCCGATCGCGAAGCGCCGGCAGGCGGAGCACCACGCCTCGCATGCGGAAGTAGAGGTCGCTTCGGAACCGGCCCTGCTCGACGAACGCCGGCAGGTCGCGGCTGGTGGCGGCGATCAGCCGGACATCGGCCTTCTGCTCGGCCGTCTCGCCCAAGCGGAAGTAGGAGCCGTCCTCGAGGAAGCGAAGGAGCATCGCCTGGACGTGCGGCGACATCTCGCCGATCTCATCGAGGAACAACGTGCCGCCATGGCCCGCGGCCAGCTTGCCGACGCGGCCGCCGGGAGCGGCTCCGGTGAATGCGCCGGGTGCGTAACCGAACAGCTCGGACTCGAGCAGCGTGCCGGTCAGCGTGCCGGCGTTGAGCGCGACGAACGGCGCCTTGGCTCGCGCGCTCGCGGCGTGCACCGCGCGAGCGAACAGCTCCTTGCCGGTGCCGCTCTCGCCCAGCAGCAGCACGGGCAGGTCGCTCGAGGCGAAGCGCGCTGCGCGGCCGCGGGCCGAGGCGATGGCGGCGTCGCTGCCGACGATGGTCGCGAACTCCTCGGCAAGGGGTTGGGCGAGGTCCTTCGAGCGTTTGTGTCGACGCTCGGGACGGAGGTGCACGAGCGCTGCGAACGGCTCGTCGCCCTTGCCGATCGGCTCGAGATCGATCTCGAGGCCGCGAAGCGGGCCGGGTGCGTCATCGAGCCGGTGCGTCATCCGAAGAGGCGACTGCGATAGGAACGGCCGGAGCATGCGTGCGAGCGCCGCGGGCTCGGATCCCTGCATCAGTCGGCGCAGCAGGGCGTTCGTGCGCCGGATGTGGCCGGTGGATTCCAAGAGTAGTGTTGCGTGCGGCTGTTCGGTGAGCAGGCGCTCGAGTTCGAACAGACCGCCCGGCACGGCGGCGTCGTAGGTGCGTGCCACGAGCAGCGCCTCGATGGCGGCGGCCGTCGCGATGACCGATGCGTGGATGAAGCCCGAGGCCTGCGACACCGGCCCGGTTGCATCGAGCACGGCCACGACCCGTGAGCGGATGTCGCGCACTGGCGACGAATAGCAGGCGAGCGCCTGATTGCGTTCCTCGTAGTGCTCGACGCCGACGACCGAGACTGGCCTGCTCTCGATGAGTGCGGTACCGATGCCATTGGTTCCGCGCGCGGACTCGCTCCACAGCGCGCCCTCGATCAGGCGCGTCTCGGCGATCGAGTCCTCGAAGGGTTCGGCGATGTGCCGCGCGATCACGAGGCCTTCGCGGTCGCACATCAACCCACAGAACCCCTCCTTCGCGATCGACGTCGCGAAGGCATCGAACGGGGAGCCTGCCGCGAACAGAGGCGCGAACTGGTCCTGCGCTTCGGGCAGGCGATCGAGATCCATCACCGGTTCGCCGGGGTTGTCCGCGGAGAGTCCGGCATCGCGGCAGCGCGCCCAGCGCTGCAGCACGAGGCTGGTCTCGATCTCGCTCGGTGAGAACGCGCCGGCATGGAATCGCTCCCAGAGGCGGCGGTCGATGACCTGGTTCCGGACAGTGCGCATGCCGATGACGATGTCCCGGCGGCATCGGGCGAGTCAATGACCGAGATGTCCGAGTAGCATGATTGTCGCGTTGTGGTCAGTGCGCTGTAGCGTTTCGAGTCAGAGCCAGCCCGGTCGCCCATGGAAAACCAATGTTTGCAGCCGTGGCTCGGCGATTGCTATCCATGGGACCCAGAGGCGGCGGCCCGCTCACGGAAGTGGCCCTGTTCGCACTTGTATGGTGCATCCCCCGGACGCCTGCACGGGTCTCTCTCCTGAGAGACGTCAGGTCCGCCGCCTCGACTTCTCCTCCGTCGCGCGACCCCTCCCCGATTCGGGAGCATTCCGAAGCGTCGAGCGGGGATCCGTCTGCGACCCCACGCACCGAGCGATCGCATCGGCGTTCCGGATGTCCGTCGGAAGGCGTGGTCTGTGCAGTGATGGGCCCTTCAGCTTCAGTCCTACACCCGGCCAGAAACCCCCGGCCGATGCGGGCTCCGATCGACACAGCCACGTCCGACCGGCGGTGTTCGGTGGCGACGGCGTGCACGACTTCGAGATGCGCGCGCGCTGCCCACTAGGGCGCCGAAGGTCCGGCTTTCAACTGGAGCGTGAGTTCGGCCGTCTGGCGTCCGAGGCTGACGAGTCGGCGCAAGGTCGCGAACCCCTGCGCCGTCACCGTGAGCGTTCGATCCCCGATCGGTGCTGCGATGCAGAAGCGGCCGCGACGATCGGTGCGCGCACCCAGATCGAGATCGGCCAGGAGCACGCGCGCTCCGGCGACGGGCTCGCCGGCATCATCGCGCACCTCACCGCAGAGCAGCGGCCAGTCCTCCTCGGCATCGGTGGCGGGTGCAACTGCCGGCACGAGAGCTTCGGCGCGAACGGTTGCTGGCGTCGCGATGATCTGCGTGGCTGTTCGAGGCGCCGCTGTGGTGGCGCTGTGCTGGGGCTGAGCCTCGCGCTGAGCCGGAGGTGGCGGCGGCTGTGGCTTCGTGCGAACGACCTCGGGCTGCTTCAGCTCCTTCGCAGGCTGCCGTGACGGAGTGCTCGCGCGCTTCGGTTCCACGTCGACTCGCGCGGCCGCCGGCGCAGGAGAGTTGGCCGAGGCCGCCACGTCACGCGCCGTTGCGGCGCCATCGTCGGCCGTCGCGCGCACGAGTTCGATGCGTGGAAGCCGAGGCGACGGCATCTCGGGAACGGACACTGTGATCACGGGCGGCAGCGCATAGAGCGCCAGCACCACGATGAGCGCTCCAGCCAGGGACAGGACGAGCACGCGAGGCGGTGAGCGTCGCTCGGACGTGACAGGACCCGCGCTGCGGCGGAGCGGGGCGAGCTGAACGGGCTCGGGCTCGGGCTTCACGGCGCTCGTGATCACGGGTTCGATCGAGGGTTCCGGTGCGCGCGCTGGAGGCGGCTCGGGACGGCGGTGCGCCAGGATGATCGTGGCATCGAGATCGGTGGAGAGCCGAGCCGACGACGGCGTCGGTCGAGCGTGCTCGCCGGATTCCGAGGGCACCGCCACGGGCGGCGCGGGCCGCGGCATCTCGGTCGATGCGGGGCGTGGGATCTCTCGCGAGGGCGGCTTGAGGACATCGGCTGCGGTGCGCGGCGGCTCGACCGGCGCGCGGGTCACGGCGCGCGGCGTCGCGAAGCCCTTGCCGAGCTCGGCCATCAGCGCATCGAGCGTGTGGTGAACATCCTCCACATCCGGCGCGGGCGCGGTGGGGGTCGGCGGCGTGGCTGCCTCGGTCGGCGGCGTGGGAAGCGGTGCCGCCGCGAGCGTCGCCGGCGGCTCGGGCTCGATCACCTCGGCGCGAACACGGCGCAGCGGCAGGTGCCGACCCTTGGAGACCGCATCGATCAATTGGTCGAGGTAGTGCCCGAGGTCCTGCAGATAGGCTTCGCCCGGATCGAACGCGAGCAGCCGCCTCAGACCCTCCTCATGGCGGCGCAACCGGACGCTGAGATCGCGGCAGGAGGTGCACGCCGAGAGATGCCGCGTCACCAACTCGTGGCCGTCGTCCTTCAGTGCCCCGGCGAACGTGCCATCGAGTGAGGCCGAGAGCAGGATCGGCGAGAGGTGCTCGCCGCTCACCGAGGCGGGCTCCTCGCCGCGCATCGACGCCTCGATCCGCACACGCAGCATCGCCATGCGCTCGACGGTCTCGCACAAAGGCAGTTCGAGGACGCGACTCACATCCGCCTGCGGCAGCCGCTCGAACGCGCGCAACGCGAACAACAGTCGGTCCTCGCTCGCCCAACTGGCATAGACCGCGAGCAACTGCTGCTCGTAGGCGGCGTCGTACGGGCTCGCCTCCCCCCACTGACGGCCATCGGGCCTCAGCAGCACGATCGGCGCGCCCTGTTCGCCGCATCGGCGGCGCACGGTCATCGCGGCACGGGACCTGGCGAGGCGGGTGATCGCGCCGAGGGCATCGAGCCCGGGTCCTTTGGCGAGGGCATCGCTCCAGAGCGATCGGGTCACCTCGACCAGCAGGGATTCGGCGTCGTCGCGCTCGAGCGTGAGCGTCAGGCACAGGCGCCAGGCGGGAAGCAGGTGGTGGCGCATCAACTCGGCGAGCGCGGACGCCTCGCCCCTCTGGGCGCGGCGCAGCAGGCTCTTGTCGCGGGCATCCTCACCGCTCTGGCCGAGATGGGCCGGGGTGTTCATGACCGAGGGGTCCTCCGAGGGGTGGGGCGGCTGCCGGACGACAACTCGCCCATCCGATGGGTTGTCGGCCGATTCGGGCTCGGGCTTGAAGCCGGACTCATGGGCGCGGCGGGGGTGACGCGCCCGCCCGAGGCTGGGTAGAGTGCGCAACATGAGACCCATCCACGAAGTCGCGCGCGCACTGGACATCGATCCCGCGAGCCTGGAGCCGTTCGGACACTGGAAGGCCAAACTGTCGCTGGCGTCGTTCGCCGGCAAGCCCGCCCGCGGCAAGCTCGTGCTGGTCTCGGCCATCACGCCGACACCGGCGGGAGAGGGCAAGACCACGACGAGCGTCGGACTGGCGCAGGGGCTCGCCAAGATCGGGGTGAGGAGCGCGGTCGCGCTTCGCGAGCCGAGTCTGGGTCCGGTGTTCGGCATGAAGGGTGGTGGGGCCGGTGGCGGCGCCTCCGAGGTGCTGCCGGTCACCGACATCAACCTGCACTTCAACGGCGACTTCCACGCCATCTCGAGTGCGCACAATCTACTCTCGGCCCTTGTCGACAATCACTTGCACTTCGGAAGCCCGTCGGGACTCGACCCGAGACGCGTGACGTGGAAGCGCGTCGTCGACATGAATGACCGATCGCTCCGCAACATCATGGTCGGCTTGGGAGGCCGCACCCAGGGTGTGCCGCGTGAGGCGGGCTTCGACATCACCGCTGCGAGTGAGGTGATGGCGATCCTCTGCCTGGCCGATGGCGTCGCGGATCTGAAAGCGCGTCTGGCGCGCATCGTGGTCGGCTATCGAGGCGACCTGACGCCGGTGACGGCGGCCGACATGGGCGCGGTCGGCGCGATGGCGGCGCTGCTCCGCGACGCCATCAAGCCGAATCTCGTGCAGACGACCGAGGGCGTGCCGGCGTTCCTGCACGGCGGGCCGTTCGCCAACATCGCGCACGGCACCAACTCGATCACCGCCACCAAGGCCGCACTCGTCTACGCCGACATCGTCGTGACCGAGGCGGGCTTCGCGTTCGATCTGGGCGGCGAGAAGTTCTTCGACATCAATTGCGGCTACGGCGGCTTCGCGCCGGCCTGCACGGTGCTCGTCGCGACGATCCGCGCGCTCAAGATGCACGGCGGCGTGCCGGTCAAGGAAGTGGGCAAGCCCGACGTGGCGGCCCTGATGCGCGGGTTCTGCAATCTCGAGAAGCATCTGGAGAACGTCGCCAAGTTCGGGCAGGCGTGCATCGTCGCCATCAATCACTTCCCGACCGACACGGCCGAGGAGATCGCGGCTCTAGAGGCGCACTGCAAGTCGCTCGGCGTGACGGCGGTGGTGGCCAAGACGTTCAGCGAAGGCGGCAGCGGGTGCACCGAGCTGGCCGAGCAGGTGCGCGACCTCGTGGCTCGGACCACGCCCGCCTACACGCCGATCTACGCGTGGGACCAGCCGATCGACCAGAAGATCGAAGCGGTCGCGCGTGAGATCTACGGCGCTCGTTCGGTGGACTTCACGCCGCAGGCGCGCAAGGAGATGGCGCAGCTCGAGAAGGCGGGATTCGGCAAGTTGCCGGTGTGCATGGCCAAGACGCAGTACTCGTTCTCGGACGATGCGACCAAGTTCGGACGCCCGAAGGACTTCGTGCTGACGGTGCGCGAGATCCAGTTGGCGGCCGGCGCTGGCTTCCTCGTGCCCATCACGGGCGAGATCCTGCGGATGCCGGGGTTGCCCAAGGCGCCGAATGCGAGTCGATTCGACCTGTCGGAAGCGGGCGAGATCGTCGAGAGCGACTGAGGGTTCAGGCGCCGCCGGATTCGCGAAGCGAAGCGAGGCGTTCTTTGGCGCGTGTGGCGAGTTTGCCCCAGCGCGTGAGCCTCGCTGCAGGGGTGAGGGCCCGGGTGACGCTCGGGGCCTCACCGAGTTCGCGCTCATCGACCAGGCCGAGTAGCGCCGGTAGCTCCATCCAACCCGCCAGCGACAGGAACGAGTCGCGCTCGAAGTGTTCGGCGCCCTTCTCCTCTCGGACCTCGAGCAGCCAACGCGTGTCCGGCTCTTCGAGGAATGCGGCCCAAGCGGCAGTCGATGCGCCGATCGAGCGATGGGTGAACAGCAGGCGGAGCCTTGCGGCTGCACGCCAGCCGTCCTCGCTCTCCTCCACGTGGGGCGCGAGTGCGTGCGCGAGCTGTTCGCGCAGGCGCAGGGTATCGAGCATCTGGATCACGCCCTCGACGGGCGAATCGGGCCACAGCGCTTCGCCGATGGCGTGCAGAAGGGCGTGCGCCGAGAGCAACGTGTCGCGTACGGCCTCGTGCTCGGAGGCCGGGAGCCACGTGTGCAGGGGGCCGCGCTTGAGGCGGGCGATGCGCTTGCGGAGCGCCTCGAGTCGCGCGAGCGAGGCGCGCGCTTGCTCGCGCATCTCCGCGTGATCGGGGCCGCGGCGCGACAGGAGCATTGCGACGAGTGCAGCGAAGGTCGCGCACTCCTCGGCGAGGAGCGCGGCTCGTCCAGGTGAGTCCGTCGCGGCCAGTGCGATCAATCGCTCGAAGGCCTTCTGCGTCGGCGCGATCGCCATGTTCCAGAGCTCCGCTTCCAGGTCGGCGACGCCCTCGGCGCCTGTGCGGCGCTCGAGTTCGCGCCACGGTCGGGCATCCTCCTCGACGACGCGCCAGTCGACGTACACGCGGGACTCGTAGGGTCCGAGCCCGATGCGCAGGCCCTGCTCTCTCAGTGCATCGGCGCGGAACAGGTGTTCACGGCCGCGCACGATCTCGCGGCAGCGGACGAGGCGGTCGCCCGCAGGAAGCGAGAGTCCATTCGCCAGGTCGCGTTGGCGCAGAGTGCGGTCGGCCGACTTGTCGGCGTAGGCGGCGCTCGTCCGGATAAAGCCACTGGCCTCGCTGTGACGATTGTGGAAGAGCACGAGCGCGGCCTCGGCGCCCGACTGGTTGGAGTAGGCGTAGATGTCCTCGTTCACCTGCCCGCCATCCGAGAAGCAATCGTAGAGCAGGAAACCGCGGGCGCCGGCGAACAGCCAGCGCCGATGCAGGACCGGTGAGATGCGACGCCAGTGCTCGTCCCACAGGCCATCGTCCAGCGGTTCGTCACGCTGCGCTCGGCGGAACTCCATGCCGTACTTCTCCTCGAATCCCTCCAACTGACCGTGCCCGAACATGGGCAGGCCGGGCAGCGTCACCATGACGAGGCACGTGCCCCAGTACTTCTCGCCTCGCCCGAACTGGTCGGCCGCAGTCTTCTCATCCGGGTTGTTGAGGAAGTTGACGTAGCGCTGCAGCACGTCGGGGTCGAACTCGAGCGTGTTCTTGATGACGCTGCGGTAGTTCGCATTCTCCTCATCGCGCAGCATGTTCATGAACGCGCTGTTGTAGACGCGGTGCATGCCGAGCGTGCGGACGAAGTAGCCCTCCATCATCCAGAACGCCTCGGCCAGCAGGAGCGTTCCCGGAGCCTCGGCGGCAACGCGGTCCACGACCTCGCGCCAGAACTCGAGTGGCATCGCGTGGTCGAACGACTCCTGCGACCGGGCGTGCCCGGAGCGCGAGGGGATGGATCCGCCGGCGCCTGGTTCGGGGTGCCAGAGGCGGCGGATGTGGCGGCGTGCGAGCGTCATCGCGGCATCGAAGCGGATGATGGGGAATCGCCGCGCGACCGCGAGGATCGTCTGGATCACCTGTTCGCGCGTCGCCGGGTTCAGGTAGTCGAGCTGGGCCGTGTCGTTCCACGGGAAGCTGGTGCCGTCGTTGCCGTGATACACGAAGCGGTGGGCGCCGCTCTGGCGGTCGATGGTGCGGAACACGACCGCGGCATCGGTGCGGTCGTAGTAGTGGTCCTCGAGCTGGATGGTCATGCGACTGTCGCTCGAGAGGTCCGGGCCATCGAACGTGTAGCTGGGGTACGGGCTGTGATCGAGCGACAGGAACCACTCGGGGTGCTCGATCAGCCAATGTGAGTCGAGGCCCATGTGGTTCGGCACCATGTCGCTGGCGAGCCGGATGCCGCGCGCCGCGGCACGGTCGCGCAGGTCCCGATACGCCGACTCGCCGCCCAGGTCGGACGCGATCGCATAATCCTCGAGCGAGTACGCGGATGCCGCGGCCTCAGGCTGACCCATGCGGCGTTTGATCTGCTGCGAGGCGCTGCTGCGCTCCCACAGTCCGATCAACCACAGCGAGTTGATCCCGAAGCGAGCGAGCGTGTCGAGCTCCTCATCGGGCACTTCATCGAGCCGGGTGATGCTGCGCTGATGTCGGCGCGAGATCTGGTCGAGCCAGACGTAGGTGCTCTTGGCCATGAGCAGCGTGGTCGGCATCCATTCCGCATCGCGGCTGAAGCGCTCGTACTCGATATCGGCC
>JAYWEM010000039.1:0-27521 GCA_043779265.1 bacterium
CGCTTCTGCGTTCGTGGAACTTGTGGAAGCGGCGTGAGCTTCAGTTCGAGATCAGACTGTTCGTGGAGAGTCCGGTCTGACCGGATCCCGCACCCGATCCGCCTGCACCGCCAGCGCCGCCGGTGCCCAGATTGAACACAGGCGAACTCAAGTTCAGGACGCTCGCGCCATTCCGGAGGATCCCGACGGAGACTCCGCCGTGACCACCCGCGCCTGCACCACCAGCGCCGCTGGAGCCGCCTGATGCCCCATTGCCGCCGCGGCCGATCTCGCTGAGACAGACTGCCGCGCCTGCTCCTCCGGATCCACCCGGGGCCTGCGCGCCGCCGTTCCTTCCGGCACCACCCGCTCCTCCGAGTCCGGTGCGGAACGTGCAGCCGTAAAAGAAGGGCGAGGAGTTGTAGAGGATCACGGCGAGCGAGGCTGCGCCGGTCGAACCGCCGCTGCCGCCGCCGCCGGCACTTCCCGCGCCGCCGCCGCCGCCGCCGCCGTTGCCACCGCCGTCGTCGACAAGGGTGCCACCCTGACCACCACCACCACCACCACCGCCGCCGCCGCTTCCATTCGTGCCTGCAGTCCCGGATCCGCTGACACTCGGTGTCCAGATGCCGGGCCCGGTGAGCGTACCCCAAGTCGACGCCGTGGCGCCTGCCGAGCCCGCGTTTCCAGGGAGACCGATCGTGCCGTTGCCACCCGCCAGTCCAGGGTCGCCGCCCGGGCCGGGGGAGCCGCCCGGTCCGCCCGAGCACAAGCCGGCGAAGCCGGGCTGACCACTATTGGCGCCCTCGAGGCCTCCTCGTCCGCCAGCCCCACCCGGGCAACCCGCCGAACTGGCACCGCCCAAGCCACCCGTTCCATGCGCCCAGTCGCAGGACCCACCATTGCCCGGTGCGCCATTGCTTCCCGGGATCCCCGCGGCGCCCTGAGTCGATCCAGCGGCACCTTGCCCGGCAAGCCCGGATTCGAACACGCAATCGCGGAACTTCAGATTGGAGTTGCAGTTCGAGATGAGCATCGCGATCGAATTGAACCCCGGCCCTCCACTGCCAGATGTCAGGATGTGCAGGCGCTCGATCTCGGTTGTGCTCGTGAAGTTGAAGGCCTGCAGAGCTGACATCCCCAGCGAGATCGTCGAGAGGGTGGAGCCTCGGACCCAGGTGACCGGATCGAACCCGGCCAGGATCGACTTGCCGTCATAGAGCACCAGCGTCCCACCCGCCGAGTAAGTGCCGTTCGCAACGAATATGACACTCTTGCCGCCGCTCACGGCGAGTGTCATGCCGGCTTGGATCGTGGAGGCCGGCAGCAGCTTGGTTCCGGGATTCCCGGGCGCGCCGGTCGTCGAGGACACGTACACCGCAGCCTGCACGGTGATCGGGAGGGCTGCGAGTCCGATCGCCCCTTGGTCATCGGTCACACGCAGCTTCGCGATGTAGCTGCCTGGGGCTGGATAGGTGTGGGTCGTCGTCGCCGAGATCGGGCTCGAGTAATCGAACACGCCATCATTCTCGAAGTCCCACTCATAGCGCACGACCGCCCCATCGGCGTCCGTGCCCGAACCGGCGAAAGCCGTCTCGCTGGACTCGGTCGCCTGGGTCGGCGGCACGGCGGTCGCGACCGGCGGGATGTTGGAGTCGAGTCGCAGGAACATCGAACCGAGCGCGATGCTGTCGCCTGATGCGACGATGGCTCCGGTGGTGGACTGGTCGATATAGCGCGAGTGCGTTGCGTGCACGGCCCAACTCGCCTGCGGGACGCCGCGGATCACGTAGCCGCCCGCCGGATCGGTCACCGCGACGAACGACGTGCCCTCGACGTAGACGACCGTGCTCTGATGATTGTTCGCGTTCTCGAGGGTGGCGACGCCGTGGAAGCTGCCGGTCGGGATGAGCAGGATGTCCACGTTCACCGCCGTCGGGGACGCCGGCACCCGAACGCGGACGACGCCCGCCTGATGTGCGGTCCGCGTGCCGGTCAACACGTAGTCGCCAGGCTCGACACCCGGGAACGTGTAGCGGCCCTGGGCATCGGTCACCGCCGAGCGCAGATCGGTGATGGCTTCGACTCGTTCGGCGGAGGCAACGCCGCGTGCCGCCGCCTTCGCGCGAACGAGGGTGGCCTGCACGCTCGCCGCCACGCCACCCTCGAGCCGGTCCAGCGTGACGACGGCGTCGGCGACGCCCGCGCCGCCCTGCGCCCGCACGACACCCGTGATGTGTGGACCCGTTTCGGCCGAGGGGCCGATCGGCTCGATCGAGTTGGAGCTCTTGCCGCAGGCACCGAGCACAACCGAGAGGCTCAGCGCGGCGAGCGTGACCGCCATCCAGCGCAGCGGGAGAGTGAGTCGGATGCGCATCGGTTGCACTCCTATCGGACGCGGGCGAACGCCCGGGTGGTGAGCGAGCCACGGACTTCCATGCGAACGAAGTAGCGACCGACCGGCACAGAGCGGCCCGACGCATCACGAAGATCCCAATCGATGGTGTGCTCCCCGGCGGCCAGAGAGCTTCCCTGCCACGCCTTGATCCGGCGGCCCTGCGTGTCGACGACGTCGAGTCGAACGGGGGAGGCCTGCGCCAATCGGAACCGCAGTCGAACTTGATGCAGCGCCGGATCGGGGAACGGGGCGAACAACTCCCCCGGCAACGGAGGCAGTCCGATCTCGACACCGGTCACGTCCTCAACGACGACCCCTCGCACGTAGGTGGTGGCGTAATCGTCGCGCCGCACTTGCAGGTCGTACGTGCCGACGGGGACGTTCAGCATGCAGAAGGCCCCGACGCTGTCGGAGACGGCCTGGAAACCGGCGTAGACGCCGGTGGTGCTGAAGACATGGATCCCGGCACCATGCACCGGGAGCGCCGTCGAGGCATCCCGCACCGTGCCGCAGAGACTGCCGGCAGCGAACGTTGGACTCACGAGCAGGGCACTCGCGACCACCGCGAGAAGCCCACGGATCAGCGGCACGGCGGCCTCCATCAGGGGTGTGTGGAGTCGTGCGGATCTTCGTCGGGGGTCGTGCGATTCCGAGCAGTCAGTATCCGGTTCGCTCAAGGAGTCGACCAAGCACTATCTCGTTCCACTTCATGGAGAATATGCGCGGTGCCGGACATGGCGACGCGTGCACGACCGTCGCGGTCGTGTAGATCGGGATGATGCCCATTCTATCCGGTACCAAGCTCGGTCCCTATGAGATCACTTCGCCCCTCGGCGCCGGCGGCATGGGCGAGGTGTATCGCGCCCGGGACACCCGCCTCGGCCGCGACGTCGCCATCAAGGTGCTGCCACAGCACCTCTCGGACAACGCCGAGGTGCGCAGCCGATTCGAGCGCGAGGCCAAGACCACTTCGTCCCTGAACCATCCGCACATCTGCACGCTGTTCGACGTCGGCCGAGAGGGCGAAACCGACTTCCTGGTGATGGAGTTGGTCGAGGGCGACACGCTCGCCAGTCGTCTGGAGAAGGGGTGGCTGCCTCTCGATCAACTTCTCAAGCTCGGCGCCGAGATCACCGACGCTCTCGACAAGGCGCATCGCGAGGGCATCATCCATCGCGACCTGAAGCCCGGGAACATCATGCTGGCGCGTACCGGCGCCAAACTCATGGACTTCGGGCTGGCGCGCGACACGGGTATTCCGGGAGCCGGTGCCGGCAGTGGCGTCAGCATCACCAGCCTGTCGCATTCGCCCACGGTCGCCCAGCCGCTCACGGCTCAAGGCTCGATCGTCGGCACGTTCCAGTACATGGCCCCTGAACAACTCGAGGGCGCCGAGGCGGACGCTCGTACCGATCTGTGGGCGCTGGGTTGCGTGCTGTACGAGATGGCGACTGGCCGATGCGCCTTCTCCGGCGCGACTCAGGCCAGCTTGATCAGCTCGATCATGAAGGATCAGCCGCCGCCGATCAGCGGGATCCAAGAGCTCTCGCCGCCCGGGCTCGACCGCCTGGTTCGCGCCTGCCTCGAGAAGGACCCGAATGAGCGAATCCAGACGGCGCGTGAGGTGCGACTCCATCTGAAGTGGATCGTGGAGGGTGGCTCGCAGGCGGGTGTCCCCGCACCTGTCGCAGCTCGCCGTCGCAGCCGTGAGCGGCTCGCGTGGACTCTTGCCGCAGTCGCCGGCTCGATCGCGGTGGGACTCGCCATCTGGAGTTTCGGATTCCCGGTACCTGCTGCTCAGACGCTCCGTTTCGAGGTGGTGTCGCCCAGCATGGTGCAATCTCAGGATTCGCCGCGCATCTCTCCCGACGGTCGGCTCCTGGCCTATAACGCAACGGACTCGCTGGGTCAGAGCCGCATCTGGATCCGGCCGCTTGCCGCGCTCGAAGCTCAGCCCGTGCCCGGCACCGATGGTGCCAACCGGCCGTTCTGGTCCCCCGATAGCCGCTTCCTCGCATTCATGGCGGGCGGGAAGCTCAAGAAGATCAGTCTGAGCGGCGGCCCGGCCACCGTGATCTGCGATGCCCCCACCGGCGCGGACGGCACGTGGGGGCGTTCGGGCGTGATCCTGTTCGATGGGCGAGCGGACGATCCCATCATGCGCGTTGCGGCAAGTGGCGGGGTGGCGGTCGCGGCCATCAGCCCGGATTCGACGTCGAAGGTGTTCCAGGTCGGATGGCCCGAGTTCCTCCCGGATGGCAAGCACTACTTGTATCTGAGCGTGATCCCGACTCCGACGCTTCGAGTCGGCGCGATCGATTCGCCCAAGATCGTCGAACTGGGGCCCTGCGAATCGCAGGTGCAGTTCATCCCCTCGGGCCACCTGCTGTACTCGCGGGGAGGCTCGCTCGTGATCCAGCGCTTCGATCCGCGCGCGCTCAAGTTCACTGGAGAGCCCGTGCCGGTTGCCGAGCAGGTCGGTTCGAGCGTCGTCGGGAGTTCGGACTTCCGTGCTTCGGACAATGGGGTTCTGGTCTACTCCACTCGTTCCGCCGACGCGGGGGAGGTCGTGGAGCTGGATCGCTCTGGCGTGCAGAGGCGCAGGCTCTCCGCTCCACCCTTGTCGCTGGTTCCCGTGCTCTCTCCGGACGATCGTCGCCTCGCCCTGCGCGTGATGGATCCCCAGACTCGTACGCGCGACCTGTGGCTCGTGGACAGGACACGCGATCTGGCCACGCGTTTCACGTTCGAGAAGGGGAACGAGAACTATCCGCAGTGGGCGCCGGATGGAAGTCGGATCGTCTACTGGTCGGACACGCCCGGTGCGATGGGGATCGTGTCGAAGCGGATCTCCGGGTCGGGCGAGACCGAACTGCTCATAGCCACCAGTTCGGAGGTGGATCCGAAGGACTGGTCGGGCGATGGAAGCACCCTCTTCTACGATGTCAGCACCGCCTCGGGCACGGACATCTGGATGCTGCCGATGACAGGCGAGGGGAAAGCCAGTCCGTTCCTCAATGGCACGTTCCGGGAATATGATGGGCGACTGTCACCGGATGGGAAGTTCCTGGCGTATGTATCCGACGAATCGGGCCGGGACGAGATCTATGTGCAGACTTTCCCCGATCGCAACAAGAAGTGGCAGGTCTCCACTCACGGCGGTAACGACCCCCAGTGGGATTCGGGTGGTCATGATCTCTACTACCTGAGTCCGGACCAGCAGATGATGAGCGCTCCCTTCGTCACAGGAGGAGTGTTCGAACCTGGAATCCCGAAGTCCTTGTTCGCGGCTCCTGTGCTGTTCCCCGGGCTGGGGATCACCCACTACGCGGTGACGGCGGACGGCCAGACGTTCATCATCGTCAGGCCCACCTCCCATCGTGCGTTGCCCACGACGACCGTTGTGGTGAACTGGATGGCGGAGATCGACAAGCGATGACGCTCACCCCAGGCACCAAGCTCGGCCCTTTCGAGATCACGTCGGCGCTGGGCGCCGGTGGCATGGGCGAGGTCTACCTCGCCCGGGACACGCGCCTCGGCCGCGACGTCGCCATCAAGGTGCTGCCGCAGCACCTCTCGGACAACGCCGAGGTGCGCAGCCGATTCGAGCGCGAGGCGAAGACCGTCTCGTCGTTGAACCACCCGCACATCTGCACCCTGTTCGATGTCGGCCGCGAAGGGGAGACCGACTACCTCGTCATGGAACTGATCGAGGGCGAGACCCTTGCCGAGCGGCTCTCCAAAGGCGCTCTGCCGACCGCCGACGTGCTGCGCCTCGGTGGCCAGATCGCCGACGCACTCGACCGGGCGCATCGAGCGGGTGTCATCCACCGCGACTTGAAACCCGCCAACGTGATGCTCACCAAGGCCGGGGCCAAGCTGATGGACTTCGGACTGGCGCGCGCCACCGGCCTCGCGGGATCGGGAAGCGGTTCGGGTTCCACCATGGCCGCGCTCACGTCATCGCCCACGGTGGCGCAGGCGCTCACGGCCGAAGGCACCATCATCGGCACGTTCCAGTACATGTCGCCCGAACAGTTGGAGGGCGGCGAGACCGATGCGCGATCCGACCTGTGGGCGCTCGGCTGCGTGCTCTACGAGATGGCCACCGGTCGCCGCGCATTCGACGGCAAGAGCCAAGCGAGTCTGATCGGCTCCATCATGCACACCGTGCCGAGCCCGGCGTCGCAGCATGCGCCGATGTCACCGCCCGCGCTCGACCAGTTGGTGGCAGCCTGTCTCGCCAAGGACCCGGCCGATCGGGTTCAGTGCGCTCACGATGTGAAGTTCCAACTGGCGTGGATGGCCCAGAGCTCGGTCTCGGGTTTGGCGGCGCCCACACTCGCGACAGTGAAGCGTCGGCCGAATTGGCTGCCGGTGGGGATAGCGGCAGCGGTCGGCATTCTCGCCACTGCTCTCGTGATGACGCTGCTCGGCCGCGGCGGTCACGGCGCATCCGGCTCGGCCATCGCCCAACGCTATTCGCTCGGCCACGCGAATCTCTCCGCATCGTCCACGCCCGCGCTCGCCCCGGATGGGACCTACGCGATCTTCTCGGCGAGCAGCGGGAGCTCCAGCCAGATCTGTCGGCGCGACCTCGCATCGCTGGAGATGACGCCGATCGAGGGCACCGAGGGCGGCGCCGCGCCATTCTTCTCGCCCGATGGCGAATGGATCGCATTCGTCACAGCGGATGCCGTCAAGAAGGTTCCGGCGGGGGGCGGCCTCGCTCAGGTCATCGTGACGGAGCCGCGAGTGGATGCTGGCGCCTGGGGCCGCGATGAGATGATCTACCTGACGCCTCGTGCGGGGGGGAGTGACGGTGTCACCGCCCTCGCCCGAGTTGCGTCGAGGGGCGGCACGCTCGAACGCGTGGCGACTCTGGATAGCACGCGCTCGGAGGTCGAGACCTGGCTTCCCGAGATCATGCCCGATGGCAGGACCGTGCTGATCACGGTCTCTGATGCGACTGGTTTCCATCTCATCGGCATCCGACCGGACGGCACTCGCAAGGCCGTCGTCGCCAATGCGATCTGCGGGCGATTCGACGCATCGGGCAGGTTGGTCTACTTCGACACCAACTCGAGCGCCGTCCTCGCTGCTCCGTTCGATCCGCTCAAGCTCGAATTGACCGGGGCGGCCGTCCCGCTCACCGATGCCGTCAGGCTTCAGAACCTGTTCGCGCTGGGACGAGAGGGCACACTGCTCTACGTCCCGGAGGCGAGCGCCGGTTCCAACACCGAAGTCGTCTGGCTCGACCGCAAGGGAAAGGCCATGCCCGCGTTCGAGACCAGGGGAGACTGGATGCAGCCACGCGTATCCCCCGATGGGAAACGTGTGCTGCTGCGCAAGGTCGGCACGAGTTGCGAGCTCTGGGTGTTCGATACCGAGCGGAGCGCGCTGTCCCGGATCGTCCAGGATGGCGACACGCACGATGCCGTCTGGTCGCCGGATGGTAGCCGCATCGCCTATGACCGAACCGGCGCGCCGGCCGCCATGGTCACGCTGACTGCGTCCGGGGCGAGAGAGACCGTCACGCTGGCGGAGGGCTCCGAGCGTGGCGCACCGCAATCGTGGTCCCGAGGTGGCGACTTGCTGACCTACGTGCGCTCGGGGCGCGGCACGCGGCAGGACATCTGGATCCGCCCGATGGACGGCTCCGCGCCGGCCTCGGCGTTCCTCGCCAGTCCTGCCCGCGAGGATCAACCCGCCATCTCGTCCGATGGCCGTTTCATCGCCTATCGCTCGGGCGAGACCGGCACCGACGAGATCTTCGTGCGGCCGTATCCTCCGACTGGGACAGCCTGGCAGATCTCGGCGGGAGGGGGAGGTTCACCCGTCTGGTCCCGGGATGGTCGTGAGCTCTACTACCTCACGGGCAACAAGCTGATGGCGGTTCCGGTCGACATCCGTGCCGGCTTCCACGCTGGAGCTCCGGTCGAGCTGTTCGAGGGCGCGATTGCGACCGCACGCTTGCGGGACTACGACGCAGCGCCTGGCGGGCGGTTCATCGCCATCCGAGGCACCGCAGGGCCGGCCGCGCTTCCGGAGATTCGAGTGCTGCTGAACTGGCGCTCCGGACTGAAGAGCGCCAGTCGCAGCGGGCACTGAGGGCTTCGTCGCCGATCAGCGGTACAGCGACTTGATGCCGCCCCAGGTGCTCGTGGGAGTGGAGGTCGTAGGCGCCGAGTTGAAGGCGACCTCACGGATCTCGAGTCGGAGACCGCAGCACGGGCTGGGGTTCAGCGTCTGGACGACCAGATCGACTCGCTTCACGCCGAGCACCGGACCGGGGAACGTGTAGGTCTGCGGCGCGACCTGGCCGTACGGACCGACGTAAGCGGGCGAACTGGAGATCAGGACGTTCGAGGCGTCGAAGAAGTCGAGACGGAAGTCGCTGATGCCCTCGCCCAGCACGTTGATGTCGTTCCACAGCACGAAGCTGGCGAGGTCCGCGGTCGTCACCAGGTCGAGGTGAATCGTGCCGACCATCCCGGGAATCGCGGCGAACCCATTGAACGGGCTGTTGTCCGCCGTGATGCCATCCGCGATCTGATCGATCGTGAAGCCGGCACCCGACGAGGGCATGGATGTGCTGGGGCTGATCATCGAACCACCGATGAGCGCGGCGCTGGCGGTGGCCGCGAAGGCGCAGGTGGCGACGAGTGTCAGGAGAGTGCGAACGAAGTGATTGCGCATGGAGGACACGGGGCCTCTGAGGCTGAGGTGAGGTGGCGCATGGATGAAGGCGCACGACGGAGGAGGGAGTTCCCGCTGGAGCACGCCTTGAAGTTCGTCAATCCTAGCACCGGCGGGTAGGCTAGCATCAAGCTCGACTGAACCCGAGAGCTCACGATTGTCGATTCTCATCGCTATCGCGGGGCTCCATCACGCTTCCAGCCCGGGCCGGTCCACCGTCGGCATCTGGGACGCGCAGTTCGGCGCTGCGGATGGATTGCACCTCGACGTTGGCGCAGAGGGAGTTTCCTCATCGCGCGCTGATCGAATCGAGCCGACTCAGCAGTGCACGATGAAAGCCTCACCGTGGAAGCCGTACCTCGCGTAGCTCTCGAGATTCAGGTGTGGGTGGGCTCCGAGCCAGGCGCGAGTGGCTGCCCGCTCGCCATGGTTCCAACTGGCGTCGAACGCGTTCCAATCGTCGAACATCAGGATCGTGCCCTGGTGCAGATGCGGCGTGACGAACTCCAGCACCTGCCGGGCCGACTCATGGAGATCGACATCCACATGGACGACGCTGGCCGTGAGGCCCTTGAAGTGCGAGCGGTCGAATGCAGGTAGAGAGGTCTCGAAGAATCCGGGAACGCATGTGATGCGCGCCTCGTCCCACACACCGTGGGCCGTGAGTTTGCGCTCGACATCCGCTAGCGAAAACGCGAACTGGCCGGCTTCGAACTGCTTCGAACCTTCATCGGGCCCGCTCAGTGCCGGAAGCCCTTCGAAGGAGTCGAACAGGAAGTAGTGCGCGATACCCTCGGGATTGTCCCGCCCATGGGCGCGGAGCGCGGCGACTGCCGAACGGCCGGCGCCGACCCCGAACTCGAGGTAGTGACCCACCGAGCGTGACTCCCGAACGAAGAACGACACGAGGGAGTGGACATCGATCCGCCCGGTGACGCAGCGCAGCGACGGCCACTCGGTCGCGTAGGGAAGCGGGTCGAGTTCATCGACACGCCTGTAACGTGGCGGCCAGGACATATCGCGCCGATCAGGCAGCGCGCGAGCTGCGTGCCGGGACGGGAGAGCGCCGGGGCGGGTACGTCTCGCGCATGTACTTCTCGCCCGCGCGCGTCAGCTCCCATCCGTTCTCATTGCATGTGAACATCGGACGTTCGTCCTGCTTCACGAAGCGAAGGGTATTGGAGGGTGTGGTCGGCAGGGTGAGGCCCAACTGCAGCGCCCGATCCTTGATGTCCTTCACACTCACCGGGGCCGCGCCTCGTTCCTGATAGAGCTGTGCCGCGCAGAAGAGGACGTTGTCACCCGGCGTCATGCCCCGTTGGCCGCGGACGATGCGTGCGCGCGGGGTGGAAGTGACCGCCGCAGTGACCGCCCTGGCGCTGGTCCGGCCGGCCGCATCGGAAGCGACCATCTCGAGGCAGAGCCTCAGCACCTTGGCGACGGAGGAGCGCGTCGAGGGATCCAACTTGGAGATCATTCGGGTCAGTTCGTCGAGCGGCGCTCGGGCGCCGGACGCTGTCTTCAGTGGCTTCTCCGCCATGTGTCCCCCTCACAGGGCCCGATTCTCGGCCGCATGCCGAGAACTCGACCTCCTTCGTTATCGGTGAGGCTCCGTCGTGACTTGATGCAGGTCTCCGTAGCATTCCAAGAGCATTCGACTTGCATCCCGCTGGCGTCGGCCCGTCGCTTGTCCGATAGTCGTCGGTCCCTGCGACTGGGCGGCGTGGATGGAGTGCGCGGACAACTTGTGAAACCGGAGGAGTGATGACCCGACGACGCCTCGTGACCGGCGTGCTGTTCCTCACGGCGGTCGTGGTGCTCGGCTGGACCTACGTGCAGAACCTCGTCCCTGCGGTGCATCCCGAGCACGACCACGGCCTCGAGAACATCGCCGGCGGCGGCTTCCTTCGGGTGGAGTCCGTCGAAGGCGGGCGCCGGAACCTCGTGGGCCGCCCGAAGGGCGTGTTGGTCCTGCATTGGTTCGCACTCGGAGCAGAACTGACTCGCGCCGAGGTCCCCTTGCTCGTCGACTACATGCGCTCGGCGGAGGCCGATTCCGGGATCGACGTGGTGATGATCGTCGTCGGCAGCACGCGCAAGCAGGTGCTCGCCTGGGCGAAGGAGTTCGCGGTCCCGACGAAGAGTCTCTACGTGGACCCTGCCAAGAAGACCGCGCGCCTCATGGGTGTGCACAAGACCCCCGAGACACTGATCTACGACTCGGCGGGTCATCTCGTGCATCAGGCTCGGGGCCCGATCGATTGGAGCGACGCCGACACGAGGAAGGCCATCGCCGCCAACAAGCAGGGCGGGGGCGAGCACCGACACTGAATCGGTCCGCGAAGGGCAAAGTGAAGGCCGCCTCCGTGAGGAGGCGGCCTTCCTTCGTTGCGACCGCGAACGACTCAGCGATAGCTGGTCTTGATCTGGCCCCAAGTGCGCGACGCCGTCGGCACCGGGCGGTCGTTCGTCATCAGAACGCGCCACGCGGTGACGTAACCGAGATCCCCGCCCGCCCAGTCACCCGCACTGAGGACGAAACAGCCGCCCTTCGGGAGCCCGGCGAATACGGCCAATGGCGTGTTCGACTTGTAGCATCCCGTCGGCACCGTGGCCGGATTGACGCCATCCGAGATCTGCGCCGGGGCATCGGACGAGAAGATGTAGGGCACATGACCACTCGGTGCGGTACCTGCAGCCCCGAGATTGCCAGACGCACCGAACCCTGTGCCCGTGCCGCAAGGAGCGGGGACCAAAGCGTTGGTGCCACGCGGACGGCACAGCAACGTGGCCGAGGCGAGAGGAGTCGAACTGCCGCACAGGACGTAGTCCACCTTCATGATCAAGTCACCGACCCACGTGTGGGCCATCGTCGCCTCGACCATCACATCGAGGAGCACGTCTCCATCATTCGGCGTCGGGATCGTCCCGATAACGGCAAATGCCTGGCCGTTGTCAGCGATGTTGACAGGCGCGGAGAAGATCTGGCTCTCGACCTTGTAACCATTCTGGTCACACGTCGGGTTCGCGAGCTCCGCTGAGCTCTCCGGGCCGGCGACCTTGTTGGCGAACGCCGTGCCGGCGAGGCACAGGCTCAGGGCGACGAGGGAGAACATTCCGTAGCGAGACTTCATCTGGGGCCTCCTTGGAGGGGAAGAACTTCTTGCCGTCCGCACATCAAGGCGTCCGGCCAAAGAAAGTGGAACGTCCATGCCGACAGTCGCGCTTGCAGCCGTGACCGTGGCTTATCGAGTTACTATCACAGGTTGGTCATGTGAAAGAGAAGTTTCGTGCATGCGGCTCTAAGCGTGAGCCATTCAAAATTGCCTGACTAAGCGAAGTTTCCCCACACGAAACAGGACCCTGGCCCCAGCACGACACAATCCGAGGGGCTAGGCTGTGCCATCAAGCACATCTCGGACCTTTCGCGCGAGTGCCTCGGGACCGAACGGCTTGGACAGAAAATGTAGACCGTCCGGAATCTGCCCCTGCAGATTGTCCTGCCCGTAGCCGGAGACGTAGAGCACCTTGAGCGATGGGCGTCTCGCGAGAAGTAGTTGGGCCAGATCGCGGCCGCGCAGCCCCGGCATGATGACGTCCGTCAGCAGCAGATCGAGGCTGTCTCGCAACCGTTCGGCCACCTCAAGCGCCTCGGCCCCGTCACTCGCGGTGTGCACGGTGTAGCCGCGCTCGCGCAACACGCGTTCGCTGATCGCCCGGATCGCAGGTTCATCCTCCGCGATCAGGATCGTCTCACTTCCGCCGGGTGCCGGCGCGGTGGCTTCGGCCACAACCTGCCTCGGGGACTCGCTCTCCACTGCGGGCAGGTGGACGTGGAATGTGGAGCCGCTGCCCTCAGCGCTCTCCACCCGGATGTAGCCTCCAGCCTGCTTCACGATGCCATAGCAGGTGGACAGCCCGAGTCCGGTTCCCTCGCCGGGCGGCTTGGTCGTGAAGAAGGGTTCGAAGATGCGGGCTTGGATCGCACTCGACATCCCGACCCCCGTGTCCGCGACCGAAAGCACGACGTAGCGACCTGCCGCGGCCCCCGGCTCCCGGGACACCGCCTCAGGTGTGATCCGTGCGTCAGTCAGGGAGATGGTCACACGACCGCCAGCCGGCATCGCATCACGAGCGTTGACGACCAGATTCAGTAACACCTGCTCCAGTTAGCCTGGGTCGATCCGCACACAGGAGATCTCGCCGATCCGGGTGTCGAGCTGAACGTGCTCGTCTATGAGACGTCGCAACATGCGCTGGCTGCGGGTCACCAGGTCGCCGGGATGGATCAGCTTGGGCTCGACGATCTCCCGGCGTGCGAAGGCGAGCAGCTGCCGCGTGAGGTCCGCGGCGCGCTCTGCCGCCAGCTCGATCTGCTCGATATCCGAATGCGCGGCATGTCCGGAGGCCAGCGCCTTGCGCGCGAGCAGGGCGTGGCCGCTGACGACGGTGAGCAAGTTATTGAAGTCATGCGCCACGCCGCCCGCCAACTGGCCGACGGCTTCGAGTTTCTGGACCTGCCGCAACTGGGCTTCCAGGGCCCGCCGCTCGGTGATATCCAGGATGACAGTGATGAAGTAGCGCGGCTGCTTCGAGGCATCACGCAGGAGTCGTGTCGTGACCTGCCCCCACACGATCTCCCCCGTCGGTCGGATGTAGCGCTTCTCCCAACTGCCCGAATCGAGATCGCCCTCGATGAGTTCCCTGATCCTCTGGCGATCCTCTGTGATGTGCTCGGGATGCGTGACCTCGCTCAGGCTCAGCTGCATCACCTCATCGCGGGATCGACCGAGAATGTCGCAGAGTCGTTGGTTCACGCGGATGAACTTGCCATCGGTCGACAGGTGGCACATTCCCACCGCCGCCTGTTCGAACGTCGAGCGGAATCGTTGCTCGCTGTCGATCAGGGCGACACGAGCCCGCTCGAGCGCCTCCAGATGCTGGCGCAGCGCTTCGCCCATCTGCTCGATCGTACCGCCGAGGTCTCGGACCTCTCGCAGCGCCGTGGGGGGAGACGGTTGCGGATCCAACTCCAGGGCTCCGATTCGCTTGCTGCGAGCGAGAAGTGCGGTCAGCGGCTTCGACATCTGTCCCGAGATGACGAACGCGCTGATGATGCCCATGAAGAGTGCGAGAATCGAGAGTCCGAGGATGATGAGGGGGTCATGACGCGTCGTAGCCAGCAGGTCCGTTTCGGGGACCGAGACGCCGATCCACAGACATCGACCCGGTCCCAGTGCGAATCGGTGGAAGCTCCCCCAATAGTCATTACCCACGGCGCGGAATCGGAAGGGTGGAGTCCCGCTCCTATCGTGAACTCTCCACTGTTACATCCATGCAGCCAATTCGGGATCACCGATCTCCTCCAGCGGCTTGAGCAGCGCCTCCTGCCGCTCGAGTTCTGTTCGAAGCTCCTCGGACTCAGGCAGTCCGACGACGAGCCCGGAGTCGCTGATGATGAACACGCGACCGTCGGGCGTCGGGTGCTGCAATCGGACGAACGCACTCAGATCATCGAGCAGCAGGTCGTAGGCCACGACGACCACATCACCCGAGGGCTCACGTGCGGCGATGGATGCCGAGATCCCGGGCGTCTTGCTGGTGAACAGGGTGTAGACATCCGTCCACGCGACGAGGCTCTCACGATCCTCGAGGTTCCCGGTCGACTCGAATTCGTTGCGACGCGCCAAGGCGCGCAGGAGCCACTCGCGCTTCCTGGGGTCGTACCCGGGAAGCACCTGCTCCCAGGACTGTTGGACACGCACTCCGCTGGGCTCCCAAAGTGTCCAGACGCTTCGCTCACCCCACACCGAAGCACGGAACTCGCGTGTGAAGTACTGCGGCGCTTCGCGCGAAGGCCCGGGCAGATCCGTTCGGCCCGCCATGAGCGGCGAGCGTGTGACCAGCGAGTCGTATCGCATCACAAGGAGCTGATAGCCACTCGTATCGCCGACCATCATCGAGCCCACGGCGTGCATGTTGTACGCGTACGGAAGGAATGCGTTCTTGAGCCTCGGCGTGTCGTAGCGCTGAAGCAGGCCCATCTCGATCTGCCGGTGGTGCACGATCAGACGCTGGCTGATGCTCCCGAACAGTAGCCGCAGCTCCGCGTCGGCGTGCATCTGCGCTCGGCCGAGGATCTTGGGGGCGAGATCTCGGACCAGCCGGTCCCGCTGGATCAGCGAAAGGCTAAGAAGCACGATCGTGATGAACACGACAATCGCGCCGAAGGCGAGGAGGAGCGCCCGTCGGATGGAGATGGTCATTGCGGCCATTCTGCACCTCGCCCGGAGTCGCGACAAGAGTGCTCGAACTCGGCCGCACGCTCAAGCGCAGTTCGCTTCCCAGCTACTTCACGCTCGGCGTCCTCGCCGGGGGGGACGATCGCGGGTTCTTCTGCCTGTACACGATCGGTCCCGACGACCTTGTGATCCTCTGCAGCAACGCCCATTCGCGTCCTGGCGACAGGGCGTCAGCGGTCGGACACGCGCTTGCCGAAATGGTCATGAGAGGGGCGAAGCGGTCGCAGTGATCTGGCGCACGCGCGCGAGCTCCCTCACGGATCACTTCCCGCCGTTCGCAGCAGCGGACTGCGTGAATTGCCGAGCTCGATCGGAAGCGCCACACGAACGAGAACCGTGAAGACGAAAACCCCCATCGCCCAGATCCCCGCTGTGACCAGGTACTCGACCCAGGTCGGGGAGTACTCGACGATCTCCCCGAGGGGAGAAGGAATGAAACCGGGGATCACGAGTCCGATGCCCTTCTCCATCCAGATCGCGACGAACAGCAGCAGACATGCGCCCATGAGCACCCGTGGCCTGCGGCGAAGCGGATGGAGTGTCAGGGCGGCCGTGGCCAGCAGGTTCAGCCCGATCGAAGTCCACATCCACGGTACGAGGCGCGTGTGGCCGTGGAGTCCGAAGAAGAGATAGTGGGCCCCTTGGCCATGGTGGGTCGGGAAGTAGAACTCCTTGAAGGCCTCCGAGGCGAGCATCACGAGATTGATCTGCGCCGCCACCGCCGTGATCATGGCCAGCTTGGAGAGCGCTGCGTCCTCGATGGCATATCGCGTGCGCGTGCGGATGAAGTAGAGCGTCAGGATCATGAACGCCGGGCCGGCCGCAAATGCTGAAGCGAGAAAACGTGGTCCGAGCAGCGAACTGTTCCAGAACGGGCGCGCCGGCAGGCCGGCGAGCAGGAACGCCGTCACCATGTGGATGCTCACCGCCCAGAAGACCGAGAGATACACGAACGGCAGGTAGTAGCGCGGGTTCGGTTTGCGATCCGAATAGTGCGAGTAGAGCACGTAGAGCGGGATCGACAGGTTCAGCAGCAGGTAGCCGTTCAGCACGAGAACATCCCAGGCGAGCAGTGAGCGCGGGAAGTTCAGATGCCCGATGCCCGGCATCAAGTGCCAGGCATTGAACGGACTGCCGAGATCGGCGATCACGAAGGCTAGGCACATCACGATCGCCGACACCGCGACACCCTCGGCAATCAGAACGGCGCGCTCGAAGTGCACGTCCTTGAGCACATACGACGGGAGCACGAGCATGACAGCGGCCGCTGCCAACCCGACGAGGAACGTGAAGTTGGAGATGTAGAGACCCCAACTGACGTGGTCGTTCATCCCCGTCACCGCAAGCCCATCGCGCAACTGCACGCTGTAGGCGTATGCCCCCAGGAGCATGACGAGCGTCAACCCCCCCATCCACAGATGGTAGGTGCGGCCGCCTGAGGTGGCGGCATCGAGGGCGTTGACGAGGAACGGCTTCAAGTGTCGTGGGATCATCGCCTCAGTCCATGAAGTACCAGAAGCGGGGTTCGGTTCCGAGATCTTCCTTGAGGCGGAAGACGCGCTTGTTCGCAAGCACCCAGCGGATGTCGCTGTTCGGATCGAGCAGGTTGCCGAACACGCGGGCTCCCGTCGGGCACGCTTCGGCGCACGCGGGAAGTCGGCCCTCGCGCGTGCGATGGATGCAGAACGTGCACTTCTCGACCGCGCCCTTGCGTCGCGCCCGGTTGCCCAGGTAATGCTGATTCGGATTCAACTGGCTCGCGGGAACGTCCGGCTCACTCCAGTTGAAGCGACGTGCCCAGTAGGGACAGGCGGCGACGCAGTAGCGGCAGCCGATGCACCAGTCGTAGTCCACGACCACGATGCCGTCGGGTTCCTGCCACGTCGCTCCCACCGGACACACGTCGACGCACGGCGGATTCGCGCATTGGAAGCACTGGGTGCCGAGGTAGAAGTGTCCCTCGGCAGGCACTTCATGCTGGTACTCGGCGGAGGCGTTCTCGAAGTTCACCTCGCCGTTCTCCATCTCGAAGATGCGGATGTATTGAGTGCCGCTGTCCCGATCGAGGTTGTTCTCCTCGATGCACGCCTTCACACACTCGCGATAGCCCTGGCACTTGGAGATGTTGAAGGCGTAGCCGTACATCGTGTTCGGCTGCGCAGGCGTCCCCTTGATCTGCACAGTGACGTCCTTCTTGAGTTCGGCGAGACGCTCGAGCCGTTCGATCGTCTCCGCCTTCTCGACGTCACTCATCAGTCGGAAGTTGCCCTTGAGTTTCTCCTGCCATTCGAGCAGCAGCTTCTCCCCGGAGTCCGGATCCACGACGGATCGCGCGCAAGAGCTGAGCGTACCCACGGCGAGTGCCGCTGCACCGGCCAGCAGCCCCAGTGCACCGCGACGGCCCATCGGCTTGTCGAGGATGCTGTGCTGTCCATCGCTCGGCGCGCGCGTGAGTGATTCGAGTGGCACGAAGCCGTCGGGGCCCCTCTGAGGCATCCCTTCGGGCCCCGGAGGCGACATGCGGAGGAACTCCGCTTTCGTCGGGGCGCGTTCCTCGTCCTGCACGTAGGACTCCTTGCTCAGTGCCCGGAGGCGGGTGGGTGATCGGAGGAGGGGCGTTGACCCGCGGGGAGCTTGGCCAGCGGTGTCGAGCGCGAGAGCTTCGGGAACTCGACCGGCATTCGCTTGATCGTGGCGGGTGCATGGGCGTCATGGCAGGCCGTGCAACTCATGTCGACTCGCTCACCGCGCCACGAACTGAGGCGCTTGCCGTGAGCGCCGGCCGCCCAGTCCTCCGCCTGCTGGAAGTGGCACTGGCGGCAAAGATGGAACGCCTCATCGAGCGACACCGTGCCGCCGTCCTGGAGACGGAACCGCTCGAAGTCACGCGGGTCATGACACGTCGCGCAGTCCGAAGCGAGCGCGGCGGGATGCGTCGGGATGATCGCCTCGTGGGCCCGACGTCGGCCCCCCGATGGGCGTGCAGGTCCCGGGGAACCGTGACACGAGGAACAGGGAGCGTGCTTCAGATGCGGTGTCCGACGCTCCACGGAGAAGGAGGTACCGCCGGGTCCGTGGATGCCCGCCGCCTCGATGGACGGAACAGTCACGAGCGCACGCGGCATCTCGGCGTCCGTCTCGAGTGACTGCGGCGGCGATGCGGGTCCTACAGCATCGCGGCATCCGGCCAGGAGCAGGAGCGCGGAGAGAAGCGCGAGTGGTCGGCTCATCGTGGGGCTCCGTTCGCGTTTACGGCCCCGGCTGAGGCCATGCGCACGAACTCGCCCACCTCATTGCGCACCATGTGGCACTGGCGGCAATGGATGCGCTCGGGGTGGGTGGTTCGGATCTCGGGTGCCGCCGCCGCGCTGCCATGACAAGCCAGACAATTCTCCCGCATCTGCAGGGCATGGGGGATCGCGGGTGGAGCGCCGACCATCGCGGCTTGCCCGATCGAAGGCGCCGACTCGGACTGCCATGCGGTCTCGACGAACAGCGGCACGGGCTTCTGCGGCACGTGGCACTGGAGACAGCTGGCCATCTCAGGATGCGGAGTCGGCGGGGCGTAGGCCGCAAACCGGGCGACATAACCCCCTATCGCATGACAACTTCCACAACTCCCTTCACGCAGCTCCTGAGAGGTGAGGGGGTGCGGGATCGTCGGGGGTGCGCCGGGGTACGCCCGTCGACTCGCTCGGTCCGACAAGCGGCGAGGAGGAACACCAACACCCAACCGCGCAAGGGAGTCCAGAACGGTGTTCGGCCTGAACATGACCGCCTCGGCCGCGATCGGGGCCAGCCCATCGGGGGATGATGGCCGCAACTGCTCATGCGATGGCCGATGCAGTGCCGGTCCGAGCAGAGAGACGATCAGCACCATTCCCGCGACGGAAGCGGCGATGAGGACGAGCCGGGTGCGCATGCGTCAGCCCTCTCGGCCTGCTCTCGGGGCCGACTTCGCGACGCCGACCCGCTCGACTCGTACGGCGCACTTCTTGTAGTCCGGCTGCCGACTGATGGGGCAGAAGGCGTCCAGCGTCAGTTCGTTGACGAGCAGGGACTCGTCGAAGAAGGGCACGAACACCTGGCCTCTTGCGGGGCGGGCTCGTTCATCGATGCGGGCCTCGATGATCATCTCACCGCGACGGCTCACAAGCCGGACACGCTCGCGGTCGATGACGCCGAGTTCCCGGGCATCCTCGGGATGCAACTCGACGTAGGAGGACGGCACTGCTCGGTGCAGCGTGGGAATGCGCCGCGTCATGGAACCCGTGTGCCAGTGCTCGAGGACGCGGCCCGTGTTCAGCCAGAAGGGATACTCCGCATCAGGCGACTCGGCAGGTGGCTCGTACGGACGAAGCCAGAGCCATGCGCGATGATCGGGCTTGCCATAGAAGTCGAATCCCAGCTTGGCATCGGCGACGGGGTCGTACTTGGCGTTGTATCGCCAGAAGGTCTCGCGCCCATCGACCACCGGCCACACGACCCCCGGCCTGCGGCGCAACTCATCGTAGGTCGCGACACGATGCTTGTCGTTATCGTGGAACTTGGAGTACTCGGCCCAAATGTCACGAATGTGCGTCTCGCGCTTCCAGGGGAACAACTTCTCGTGCCCCAGCCTCCGAGCCACCTCGATCATCTGCCATCCATCGCTCATGCAGTCGCCGGGCGGATCCACGAGTCGATCCCAGTGCTGAGTCCGACGCTCGGCGTTCCCGAACAGGCCCTCGCGCTCGATCCAGAGTGCCGAGGGGAGGATGACGTCGGCGATGTCGGTGGTGGGTGTCGGGTAGACATCGGAGACGACGATGAATCGGCCCGCCTTCTGAACGGCATCGCGGTATCGACGCAGCTTGGGCATCGTGACCATCGGGTTCGTGACTTGGATCCACATGAACCGGATGTCGCCGCGATCGAGCGCGCGGAACATCTCGACCGCGTGATACGTCGGCTTGGGCGGGATGTTCTCGACCGGCACGCCCCAGATCCCCGCGGCCACCTTGCGATGCTCTTCGTTCGTCACCGTGCCGTTGGGCAACGCGTGCGTGAGTGTGCCGACCTCGCGAACCGTGCCACAGGCACTGGGTTGGCCCGTCAACGAGAACGGGCTGTTCCCCGGCTCCGAGATCTTCCCGACCAGCAGGTGGATGTTGTAGATGAGGTTGTTGATCCATGTCCCGCGCGTATGCTGATTCGCACCCATGCACCAGAAGGACGTGACCTTGAGCGCCGGGTCGCCATACAGCGAGGCGAGCCATCGGAGGTCGGTCGCGGCGACCCCGGAGAGTTGCTCCACCTTGTCCGGGCTGTAGTCCTCGAGGAATCGAACGAAGTCCTCCCACGAGGCGTCGCGCGGCTCGTCGGTGAATGCGAACTTGTCCTCGATGCCGTAGCCGATATTGGTCTTCCCCGACTTGAGCGACACATGCTTCCGAACGAAGGTGTGATCCACCCATCCGTTACGCACCAGTTCGTAGCAGATGGCATTCGCGACCGCGAGGTCCGTCTGGGGCACGAACAGGAGAGAGCGATCCGCCGCGTAGCTCGTTCGTGTGGTGCGGGTGGCGAGATCGATGATCCTCACCTTGGGATCCTTCAGCCGACGATCGAGCATCCGGGAGAAGAGCACCGGGTGCATCTCGGCCATGTTGTTCCCCCAGAGCACGAACACATCAGCATGGTCGATGTCCTGGTAGCACCCCATCGGCTCGTCGAGACCGAACGACGTCATGAACCCGGTCACAGCGCTGGACATGCACAGTCGCGCATTGGCCTCGAGGTTGTTGGTGCCGATGGCTCCCTTGAACAACTTACTCGCGACATACCCATCGGGGATGGCCCACTGGCCCGAACCGTACATCGCCACGGAGTCCTTGCCGTGCGAGGCGATGGTCTCCTTGAGCTTGCTCGCCACGAGGTCGAGCGCCTCCTGGATGGGGACCTCCACCATCTTCCCGTCGCGGCGGACCTTCGCGCGACGAAGGCGGTCTCGGCCATAGAGCGCCTGAACCGAGTGGTAGCCCTTGACGCAGCACAGTCCTCGATTGACCGGCGAAGCCGGGTCGCCCTTCACGGCCACCGCCTTGCCATCGGAGATCCCGATGAGCAGCCCGCACCCGGTGCCGCAGAATCGACAGGGGGCCTTTCGCCACCGGACATCGGCCTCGGCGCTGGCGCTGCCACTGGAGCGACCGAACGAGATGCCCGGGAACATGGCGGTGGCGGCGGCGGCCGCCGAGGCGAAGGCGGCGCGTTTCAGGAACTCACGTCGATCGAGCAGGCTCATGACCGACCTCGCATCGAGGACTCCGCGTTGTCCTCGAGCGGCACCTCCCCGAAGCTGAGGGCGAGGCACTCCACCTCATCCACGGCTTCGATCGCCCCTCGAAGTGTCTCCTCCGATGCGTCTTCGGTGGAGGAAGTGACGAGGACGAGCACGTCATGTCCCTCGGCCCCGGTCACATCACATCCCGGCAGTCGAGCGAGACTCGCGGCGGCTTGAGCCGACCGGCCGGGTTTCGGGAAGACGAGGTAGCTGCACACGGGCATTCGGCACCTCTTGGCTGACTTCGAGAGAGACCCGACCTCAACCTAGGTCCGCGCACCCTTCGTCTCAATGCTCCTTAGGTCTACCTCCAGCGCTCTCACGCATGCGTGAGAGTCAGGCAGGCGCAACTTCCTGAGGAGAAGTTCTCGACTCACCCTTCAGATAGGCGACAGCCTCGGCGGCCGTGTACCGCGAGCGTCCTCCGAGGAAACCGGCGATCGCCCGGAGATCGTCACCACTGGTGAGCAGCGGCGGCTCGAGTCGCCCATCCGCGCGTGACTGCGCCATGCCGATGTTGGCGAACAGGGCATTGCACAGACACCGGCGACCGACGGTGTCCGACTCCCTGCCGCCCTTCTCGAGATACGAGGCCAGGGGCTCGCTCGCACATCGATATCCGATTCGACCATCAGCTCGGCGAAAGGCCGTGCGCAGGTAACCGAGATCGCACACGCGCTCACGCTCGAGGCCCCGCGACGGATCGCCCGGCCAGTCGACCACCTTGAACGGATAGCCGGTGGGGGAGGCGACGGGGTCGGTGAGCACGTCCACGTGGCCGAGCGACGCGTGTTCGAGCACTGAACGCTTGAGTGGGTCCGCGAGCCCCGACTCGTCGCAGTACGCGAACAGAGTGCCCGCCTGCACGCCCATTGCCCCGAGCGCCTGTGCCTCGACCACCGCTCCGCTTCGCGTCCACCCTCCCGCGAGCCAGAAGGGCAACCCGAGGTCGCGGATCTTCTCGAGATCCACGTTGTCCCGCTCGCCGTAGCACGGCTCTCCGCGCTGGTTGAGTTGCATCTCGCCACGCGGCGGCGCGTTGTGTCCTCCGGCCGTCGGACCCTCGACGACGAATCCATCGATGCGCCCCGTGCCCTTGCGCACGAGGATGGTGGCCAACGAGTGACTCGCGATGATCGGCAGGAAGTGCGGTCGCTTGAGAGTCCGCGAGTGGTCCACGGCATGATCGCGCGGGTCCAACGCCACGACCTCGGTCACCTGATTCGTGTCGCCCTCGACGTCGAGCCGCGACGAGACCGGCTCGTGGCGGGAGAGCGCGTCGAGGATGCCGGGAACATCGCGAGGAATGCCCGCACCCATCAGAACGAAGTCGACATCGGCCAGCATGGCGCCGTAGAGGGTGGCCAGATTCGGGAGTTGGACTTTCGTGAGGAGGTTCAGGCCGATTCGTCCCGCGTGCCCCTCCCTGGCGAGATGAACCTCGACGAATGCGGCGAGCATGGTGATCTGCTGCCGCAGTCGGTGGGCGATCTGCCGATGCATGGGCAGCAGGGCATAGGGCTGTCCCGGAGCACGTCCGTCCGGGAGGAAGTAGCGGCGGGTCACGTCTTCGGCGGCTCCCTCGATCGGGAAGCGCGCCATCGCACGCCGCATGTGACCGCCCGGATCGCCATCCTGGAGGCGTCGGATCAGCACGGTGTCGATCGCCGTGCCCGAGACGACACCGAGTCCGCCACAGATGGACACGGCGCGAGCGAGCTTCCAGTCCGAGATCGCGATTCCCATTCCGCCCTGGATGATCGAGGGCAGCTCCTGCGCATGCATAGGTGATTCCCGATTGGCGACCGGTCAGTGGGCACTGCACCTCGCCTCACCCGGTCGCGCGGTGACAGGTGGGCGAGGGAGGCGCTCCCATGATGCGCCTCGAGGTCGAGTCCACCGCTCAACGTAGTGCAGGTCGCAGCCAGTGGAAGGGGTCCTTTGGTAGCGGTGGGGACCCGCGTCGGAGGTTGCCGTGCGCGAGGATCAACCCTCGATGTTCACAGCGCACATGCGACACGTTCGGTGGAGTACGGAGAACCCGCTCAGGACGACGTCCGAAGACCGATAGCCGACTCGGACCGGCTCGTCCCTCATCAGATCGGTCGAGAGGTACTTCTTGTTGCTGTCGGCGAAGACCGTGGCGACCACCGCATCCGGATCGATGCGCTCCTGCGCCATCAGCGCGCCGAGGAAGTTGGCACCGGACGAAATGCCGACCGGCAGGCCCAGTGTCGCGGCCAGCCGTTGCGCCATCAGGATGGCGTCGCCGTCGGAGACGGCGAGCACCGCATCCAACTGGTCGAGCCGGACGATCTCGGGAACGAACTCATCGGAGATCCCCTGGATGCGATGTTGCCCGACCTTGCGGCCCGTGCTCAGCGTTGGGGACTCCAGGGGCTCCAGCGGATGCACGCGCACGTCGGGCTTGAACGCACGCAGCGCTCGCCCCACGCCCATCACCGTGCCGCCGGTGCCGACGCCGGCGACGAATGCATCGGGCTCTCGCCCCTCGCCTCGCAGCTGCCACCAGATCTCCTCACCGGTCGTGCGCTCGTGCGCATCGACGTTGGCCGCATTGGCGAACTGCCGTGGCAGGAACACGTGCGGGGTCTGGGCCGCCATCTCCTCGGCCAGCCGGATACTGCCGACGAACCCGCCCTCGCTGCGACCCACGGGGACGATCGTCGCGCCGAGCCCGCGGATCAGGTCGACGCGCTCGCGGCTCATCCAATCCGGCATGAAGATCGTGACGGGATGCCCCAGTGCCCGACCCACGGCGGCGAATGAGATACCCGTATTCCCGCTCGTCGCCTCGGCGATCGTATCTCCCGGAGCGATCAAGCCTTCGGCATAGGCGGACCGCAGGATGTGAAGCGCCATGCGGTCCTTGATGCTGCCCGTGAGATTGAAGTGTTCCGCTTTGGCGTGGACCACGCGCGCCCGGCCTCGGACTGTGCAATCGATTGCAAGCATCGGGGTGTTTCCGATCATGCGGCCGAGCGATGTGAACCGGTCCCGGATGCGGGCGTCGGGCACAGCGGTCATGGGGATCGCGCTCCGTGGCAATGAGGGAGTGGTTGTGGTGGGCGGGACTGCCGTGGCGAGCGTAAGAAGCCCTGCGGGCCGTCGCAATGCGACCATCGGAGGGGGGGCGCAACCGGGTGTATTGGAACGGCCGCTCGGCCGATAACTCCCAGAACCCAAGGAGGTCCCATGTCCCGGCCCCTGATCCACCCCACGCTCGTCGCTTCGCTCGTGCTCACGGTCTCGTGTCTCGTTGTCGGCTGCGCCGGTCCCTCGAAGCTCGCTCAGCGCAGCGAGAAGAACCTCGCCAAGGGCGACATCTGGAAGGCGTGGCAACAGGCGACCAAGGCGCTCGATCGCGAGCCGATGAACCCCCGCGCCAAGAGTGCTGTTGCAGCGGCCGGCCACGTGATCGCCGTGGATTGGCAGCGTCGAATCCACGCGCTCGCTGGTGTCGACAGCATGCTCGCAGCCGAACAGGTGCTCGCGTTCTCCGAGTTCCGCGCGAACGCGGCAAACTACACCACGCTCTCCCTGGCGCCAGCATGGGAGTCCGATGAGCGAGCCATCCGGCGCGCCGCGGCCCACCGTCATTACACGCAGGGCAAGCAGGCGGCCAGCGCGCAGCGACCGAAGGCAGCCTACCGGCAGTACCGCGAGTGCGAGCGCTATCAGACGGGCTATCGCGATGTGGCGAAACTGGCGGATGCGGCCTATGAGCGGGCGATGACGCGCGTCGCGTTCGTGCCATTCTCGGGCAGCGGCTCGGCCAATGGGTTCGGTGGCGAAGTCTCGGAAGAATGGCGCGACGCCATGGCGCACGAGTTCTCCCCGACAGCTGCACGTTTCACACGCATCCTCGGCGCGGATGCCATCAACAGCCGCATGACCGTGGGCCAACTCGGGCGCATGTCACGCGAGGAGGTCGTGCGGCTCGGGCGCAAGAGCGGTGCTGAACGCGTCGTCTGGGGCTCGGTCGGTCAGATCCGCTCGGAGACGCACCTCCAGTACTTCCGCGAGGTGATCGCCCGTCGGATCGTGCAGGAGGGTCCGGACGGCAAGCCCGTCGTGCGCTGGGTGGACGTGCCGATCGAAGTCGTCGCTCGTGTGCGCGACGTCTCGGTGGATCTGGACTACGAGGTGATCTCGACCCGAGACGGCACATCGCTCGCTCATCGCAGCGACCCGCGAGAGACTCGCGCTCGTGTCGTCTGGACGTCCTTCGTCCCCGAGGGCGAACTGGGGCTCTATTCACTCGTCTCCGAGGCCACACGCACCTCGGACCCGAAACGCACCAAAGATGTCGAGACGCGTTGGAAGGCCGTGTGCGGTGAAGGCACCACGCTCAATCAGGTTCTGGCCGCGAGACGAGAGGCGCGTGGCGACCTCGGCTACAACGCCGGTTCCATAGGCCGATTCGTCGCCGGCACCGCGTTCGTGTTCCTCAAGGAGCTACCGCCCGCACAGGAGCTCGCCCAGGCGGTCGTCCGCAACGGCTGGAGACCGTTGCTGTCCGATCTCGCCCGCCTCGATGGCGTGGACGACGTCGATCTCGGAGTGGCACTCGGCGACGACGCGCGCTGACCTGAAGCGACGATGACCGACGCCGGCGGAGCGTTCGCGCCCGCCGGCGTTGGCGTGTCCGCCCATGGGTCCTTCCGCTTGCGATGCGAACGGTCGAGTGACAGGCTCGCCAGCCAACCAGGAGGTGCGACATGTCGAAGAAGAAGGTCATCGCCGTATTCGGAGCCACGGGAGCTCAAGGTGGCGGATTGGCCCGCGCGATCGCCGCTGACACCAGCGGTTCGTTCTCGGCGCGAGCGATCACGCGCAATCCCGAGTCCGACAAGGCAAAGGCGCTGGCAGCGCTCGGGATCGAAGTCGTCTCTGCAGACACCGACCAGGAGTCCACGCTCGATGCAGCGCTGGCTGGGGCCCATGCCGCCTTCTGCGTGACCAACTTCTGGGAGCACTTCTCGGCCGAGCGTGAAGGCAAGCAGGCGACCGCCATGGCCCGTGCCACGAAGCGCGCCGGACTCGCCCACGTCATCTGGTCGACACTCGAGGACACTCGCAAGCTCCTCCCTCTGAGCGACTCGCGACTGCCCACGCTGCATGGCCAGTACAACGTGCCGCACTTCGACTCCAAGGGTTCGGTGGACGCAACGTTCACGCAGCAGGGCGCGCCGACCACGTTCCTCCTCACATCCTTCTACTGGGAGAACTTCATCCACTTCGGCATGGCACCCCGAGCGGGCGCTGATGGCCGACTCGTGCTGGCCATGCCGCTGGGCGGAGCGAAGCTGCCGGGCATCTCGGTCGAGGACATCGGCCGTTGCGCTCTCGGCCTATTCCGTCAGGGACCGGGCACGGCGGGCCAGTACATCGGGATCACCGGTGGGATCCTGAGCGGCCTCGAGATGGCCGAGGCGATGGCGCGCGCATTCAAGAAGAGCGTGACATTCGCCGACGTGCCGTTTGATGTTTATCGCGGACTCGGGTTCCCGGGCGCCGACGATCTGGGGAACATGTTCCAGTACCAGGCGATCTTCCACGATGAGTTCGTCTCGAGTCGTTCGTTGGAGACCGCGCGCACGCTGAATCCGGGAATACTCTCCTTCGAGGCTTGGCTGGCGGCCAATGCCGAGAACATCCCGCTCGCTTGACATCGACTCGCAACGAAGCGGCGGCCCAGTGCGCTCCCCGGGCCGCCGCTTACTGTTCCTGCGTTCCCTACTTCTTGTCGAAGAAGAACGTGACGCCGGAGATTTCCTTGCAATCGCGTCCGGTG
>JAYWEM010000040.1:0-5322 GCA_043779265.1 bacterium
TCTACCTGCGCGCGCTGCCCCTTCCCGTGTTCCGCACCGCACTCGATGCGATCCTCAAGCACCGGCCGTTCGTGCTCTATCTGCACCCGCGTGAGATCCGCCCGGAACGCACCCGCTTGCCGCTCGATCCGGTGGATGGATTCATCACCTACGTGAATCTGCACTCCGCGCTCGCGAAGATGGAGCGTCTGCTCGAGCGCTACACGTGGACGACGATGCGCGACATCCTGGAGCAGGAGGGCTGGCTCGGAACGCCCGGACGCCGCTGAGTGCGACTCAGCGGCGCGAGCCGTGCAGCGCGGTCAACATCTCGGCGAGACGATCGTGGATCCGGCCCGACGCGTGATGGGCAGCCGCGTAGAGGCGAGCGCGTTCCCCGGCCGATGCGCGCAGGGCCGGATCGCGAACGTAGCGCAGCACGCCCGATTCCCAAGCCTCATACGTATCATGGCATTCACCCAGACGCTCCCGGACGATGATCCCGTCAGGATCGAAACAGGTGACGCTCGGCAGGCCCGAAGCCCAGGCCTCGAGGAAGGCATTGGGGAATCCCTCCGCCGGCGACGTGTGAGTGAAGAGTGCGGCCTGCCGCAGGAACGCCGGGATCTGCTCGTGCGCAATGGTGCCTCGCACCTCCAGATTCGGGCAGCGCGCGGCCACGTCGAGGGCAGCGCGATAGTCGGCATCCGAGAGCGGGGCCATCGGGATCACGCCGACCATGATGCAGCGGACGCCGCGATGGCGCTCGGCGAATCGGGTGAACCACTCGGGACGCTTCGCCGGCTTGTAGGTGGCGACCCAAACGACGGTCGTGGCCTCCGCGGGCCGTGCGACCTCGGCCGGCAGGTCCACCGGATTCATCAGCACCTCGCTGTCGCGCCCGAAGGCCTGCTTCAGCATCGCGCGCTGCTTCTCGGTCTGCGAAACGATCGAATCGGCATGTTGGAGTGCTCGGCGCACCCACCAGCGATCCCGCGCGCCGTGTACGTCGGGAAGGTCCTGCAGCACATCGTGATCGTGCCCGACGAGGAACACCGACTTGCGGCCTCTCAGATGTGCAGCATCACACACGATCCCCGCTCCCATCGCCGCACCCTGGTAGAGATAGAAGTCGGCGTCGGAATCCCAGAGTCGTCGGAAGGTGGTCGAGAGTCTCGGATGGAAGAATCGCACGACCGGGAGTCCGGCATCCGGGGCCCAGCACCGCAGCAGGCGCACGCCATCGACCATCACGGCCTCGGGTTGACCGAAGTCGCACGTCACGACATCCACATCGAATCCGCGACGGACCAGCCCCTTGGCCAGTTGGGCCAACTGCACCTCGATCCCGCCGGCGAAGGGCACACGGCCCTCGCTGACGACAGGATAGAGATAGGGCACGTACATGCAGACGCGGGGCTTGCGACTCGCGGTCATCGAACCTCCGTCCATCGTGCGAGCACGCGATCGAGTTCCGCTTGCCAGTGGTCCCAACTCGAGGCGGCGGCCATCTCCCGCGCCCGAGTGCCCCAGCGTACCGCCCGACCGGCGTCGTCGCGGAGTTCAGCGAGCGCAGCGCGCAGGCCCGCCACATCCTCCACCTCGACGACTCGACCCGTCACCCCATCGACCAGCAGGTCGGTCGTCCCGGCACAAGCCGTCGCGATCACGGGTCGACCATGCGCCATGGCCTCGAGCAGGACGTTCGGCAGGCCCTCGCCCCGCCGTGCGGCGAGCACCAGCACGCCGGCGTCGCGATACAACTCCGCGATCCGCTCACGCGAGACGAAACCCTCGAATCGGCAATCCGATCCCAGCGCCCTTGCGCGTGCTTCAAGCGCGGCTCGCTCCGGGCCATCCCCGACCACGACCAAAGGCACGCGCTCGGCCGCCGCGGCATCGATCACCAGGTCGATCCCCTTGTCGGGGATCAATCGCCCGACGGTCAGCACGGTACGGCCCGGGGGCGTCACAAGCGCTGGCAGCTCGACCCCATTGCCGACGACTTCGAGCTTGCGAGCGACGACGGCCGCCCGTGCGCGGTCGAGCGCCTCGAGGGCGGCGAGTAGCCCGCTGCGGTTCGCCTCGCTCTGGACCAACACTCCAGTCGCCTGTTGCCATGCCCATGGCCCCACCCAGCGATGCACGCGCGACTGCTCGAAGCGGTACTCCGCCTCGCCTCGGATCCACACGATCGCCGGAACGCCGAGTCGCTGCTGCAGGCGTGCCCCGACGAAGCCCGACAGGAAGGTCTGGAAGCAGAGGAGAACATCGGGCCTCGGCATCATGGCGGCGACGGTGCGCTCGATGGCCCCAATGTCCGCGATCGTCCGCCACACGGGGACTCGCGACACCGGCAGACGGATCACCGAGTAGCGCTCGCGCTGCTCGAAGGCCTGTTGTGTGGGCGGATCGCGTCGCGTCACGACGACCACATCATGGCGATGCGATAGTCGCTCGGCCCAGCGCTCGGCTTGGATCTCGGCGCCCCCGAAACCTCCGGGTGGGAAGTGACCGATGAGGATCGCGATGCGCATGCTCACGCCCCTCGCCCAGCGGCGGGATGCAGGAGGTACGGGCCACCGACCGGCTCGCCCGATGACTCGCGGGGCCGATCGAGATGACACTGGGCCCACAGCTCCAGCGCCACCAACGTGAAGACCTGCCGTCCGACCGACTCCTCGCGAGCATGGGCCCCCGTGAGCAATCGCTCGACACCCTGGGAGTCGTACCAGCCGCGGGCACGTGCCCTCGGATCGAGCAGGATCTCACGCGCCAGCTTCCCGAACTCGCCGCCGAACCACCGGCCGAGCGGGATCCCGAACCCCTGCTTGCCGCGGCTCAGGATCGCCGGCGGCAGGAATGGGCGCACCGCCTCACGCAGCACCCACTTACGCACGCCGCCGCGCAGTTTGTACTCGAGCGGCAGGCGAGCCAGGTATTCGAGCACGCGCTGATCCAGGAGAGGGGAACGCACTTCCAGTGAGTTGAGCATCGACGTGCGGTCCACCTTCACCAGCACATCATCGATCATGTACGTGTGCGAATCGAGATAGGGCAGCGCACCGATCGGGCCGAGCCTGGCTCGAGCACGCTGATAGAGCGCGTGCGCCGCTCGATACGGATCGTGACCGGCCGCCGCTGAGAGCAGCGCCTCGGACAGGACCCGGGCCCGATCGCGCGGCCCGAAGTGCGACATGACCTCCAGGTGGCGCAGCCCCGCGTCCAATCCGATGCGCCGGAGCTTCCGGCCCCAGGCATGATCGGGAGGCAGCAGCGCTGCCGGCCACGCCAGTGCGCGGCGGATGGGCGCCGGGATGCGATCGAGCTTCGCGTAGGGAATCGCCCACTCGTAGGTGTCGTAGCCGGCACAAGCCTCATCACCGCCGTCCCCGGACAGCGCAACAGTGACGTGGTGCCGCGCCATCTGGGCGACGTAGTAGGTCGGGATCATCGAGGCATCGCCGAACGGTTCATCCATGCCCCAGACGAGCGTCGGCAGCAGGTCGAGCGCCTGCGGGCGCACGACCTGCTCGTGATGCTCTGTCCCGAGATGCTGGGCGACCACCCTCGCGTGGTCGAGTTCGGAGCCATCCGCCTCCTCGAACCCGATGCTGAAAGTGCGAACCCGCTCGCTGCTGACCTGGGTCATGAGCGCCACGATCGCGCTCGAGTCGATGCCCCCCGAGAGGAAGGCACCGAGCGGGACATCCGACATCAGACGGATGCGCACGGCCTCGCGCAGCACCTCGAGCAATCCGGCGATCGCGTCCTGCCCCGAGGCGATCGGCTGCTCGGCTCGCGGCATCGACCAGTAGCGCTCGATGCGGACACCGTTCGAGTCGGCGATCAGTCGATGCGCTGCGGGGAGCTTGCGGACACCCGACCAGATCGTCTGCGGCCCCGGCACGTACTGATAGGTGATGTAGTCGACGATCGATCGCGGATCCACGTCGCGAGGCACGGATGGGTCGAGCATCAGGCACTTGAGCTCGGAGGCGAACACGATCCGGCGCCCGTCATCGTGATAGTAGAGCGGCTTCTTCCCGACTCGATCGCGGGCGATCAGGAGTTGGCGACGATCCGAGTCGTAGAGGGCGAAGGCGAACATGCCACGGAGGTCCTCGACCATCGCGGTCCCGCGCTCCTGCCAGAGATGCAGGAGCATCTCGGTGTCGCTGTGACCGCGAAACCGATGTCCGCGCGCCGCCAATTGAGGCTGCACCTCCGGCCAGTTGTAGAGCTCCCCGTTGAACGCGACGTGGACCTTCTCCTCCTCGTCGGCCATCGGCTGAGCGCCCCCCGGCGACAGGTCGACGATCGCGAGACGTCGATGACCCAGCCCGCACGGACCCTCGATCCACTCGGCACCGGCGTCAGGGCCGCGGTGCCGCTGAGCCAGACCCATGCGCGCGAGCAGGGCTCGATCCGGGACGCCTTCTCGGTAGTGGAACACTCCATGGATCCCGCACATGGCCTACTCCCCGCCCCGTTCGGGGTCGCGACGCCCGATCCAGATGGAATCGACCGGGACGCCCGAGTAGTAGTCGCGATCGGCGAAGTAGTCGCGCAGTCGGTAGTTGGGATAGTGCGGCTGCCTGCGAAGCCTCACTTGGACCTGCCAGGCGCCCGGTGCGACATCGAACGGGATGACGATCGCGAGCGAGTCGGAGACGACCGTTCCCGGCAGCCAGCGATCGACTCCGAAGGAGCCACCCGTCGGCGTGTGATCGAATCGGAACCGGTAGCGCTCGCCATTGCGCCGCTCGATGAGCTTGCGCATCGGCTTGGCCAGCAGGGGGTGCGAACGACCGTCCGCCGGGACGGCGCGGTCGAATCGGGCGAACAGGTCGTACTGGCCGACCGGTCTCGGGGAACGAACATGCCATTCGAAACGCGCCAGCAGCGTGTCGCCCGGTGTGAGGTGACGACGCGACAGCGAGAAACTCACCAGATCGACGTCCTCGCCGACGCGCGGCACTCGAGCGGACTCCCCCGGTTCGAGCGAGCGGAGGCCGGGCCTTGGTTCCACGGCGGTGCTCAGCGTGTCGAGCACCGCTCGATCGATGCCGTAGACGACGAAGTCTGGGCACGCCCAGAGCCGCGGGAATGCGGCCGACTCACGGTCGAGACGTGCGCTCGCGGCGCGGAACCAAGCGGCATCGGGCGACCAGTAGTCGAGTCCGGGGGACACGGCGAAGCGGCCATTGAGTGCGATCGTCGTCACACCCCATCTCGTGAACACCTCCCGGGCGCGACTCCAACTCCCGTGCGGATCGAGTGCATCTCGCGCATCCAGGATCCTATCGAGCGCATGCGGGTCATTGGGCGAGCTGTGCTGGT
>JAYWEM010000041.1:0-5320 GCA_043779265.1 bacterium
GCTCGCAGCGGAGGCGGCCCATCCGGCCGTGAGTGCGAACGCGAGAAGGAGTGTCGAGAGGGGTCGCATCGAGTGCGAGTCTAGCGCGTCCGGGGTGGCTCCGGCACCTCGGACCCACCGGAGCCGCTCAGCGTGCCTCGTGCACCAGCTCGACGGCGCGGATCCAGATGCCGGACTCCCCGGCGAGTGCGTCGGACACCCGGTCGAGCGCCCCGCTGTTGCGTTTCGAGGCAGCCGCCGGCTTCAGCCGTCCGACACCTCGCAGTTGCTCGAGCACCGGGGCACCCAGTTCGGCATAGGCCAAGGGCTCCTCCTCTCGCGCCGCCGGGATCGCGGCGAGTCGGGCCTCGAGGACCGCGATCGGCTGGCGCGCAGCCACGATGAGGAATCGTTCGCGCCGCGCGGGGCTCGACACCTGCCAGTGCATGGGAACACCGGCACGGGCACCCGGGAGCGCGAGCGTCCTTCCTGCCGGGACGGGGTTGGCAACGTCCGTTCCCGCCACCGGGAACAGGGCGAATACGGCACCCGCGTCATCCTCGTTGAGGACGTAGACATGCAGCGGTTCGCCTGCTCGCACATCGAGTGAGAGCTCGTCGCCGACCCGGACGAGCGAGCCCGACACGACGCGCTCGGAAGCGCCGTCACGAGTGCGGACGAACGCCGCCACATCGAGACTCGGGGCCGCGGGGGGCGGCGTGGCCACCTGCACCTGCACCGGCGGCGGCGCGGCTTCGGACGTCGTCTCGGGCGTCGCCTGCTCGGCCAGCGGCGTGCCGCGCTGCTCGCCGCGACCGAGCCACTGGCTCGTCACGAGCAGCGTCAGGAGCGCCGCGGCACTGACGAGTGCGACGGGCCTCAAGGTGCGTGACCAGGCACGACGGACCTCGACCGCCTTGGCCACTTGCGCGGCGAGGGCCTCGGGGGTCAGCGACCGTGCGAGCGCGCGTTCGAACGCGGCCGCGTCGGCAGGACGCGCCTTGGGATCGGGATCGAGCGCGTGCTCGATGACCTGCACGAACGGACCCGGGAGATCCGGCCGCAACAGTCGAAGATGATTCCGGCTCCGGCTGGCATGTGCCTCGCGCAGCGCGGCGATCGTCGTCGCCTCCACCGGGAATCGGCCGGTGACGAGACGGAAGAGAAGACAACCGAGTGAATAGAGATCGCTCGTGGGATCGGCCGCAGCCCCTGCCAGCACCTCGGGTGCGATGACGAGCGGCGTGCCCGTCACGATCGCCACCGCATCATCCCCCATGCTCACCGAGGAGCCGAGATCCATGAGCACGATGCGGCCGCCTCGCTCGCGCATGACGTTGCGAGGACTCACGTCGCCGTGCAGCAGCCCCGCGCCATGCACGGCGGCGAGTGCGCGGCACAGTTCGAGGCCGATGCCGGTCGCCTCGTGCGCCCCGAAGTGACCCTGCTCGACGAGCGACTGCTCGAGCGTGCGGCCCTCGACCAGCTCCATCCAGATGCCGGCGCGGCCGTCGCGCACATCCGCGCCGAGCACCGCGACCACGTTCGAGTGCCGCAACTTGGCGAGCCGTCTCGCTTCCTCGAGCGAACGCGTCGGCGCGCCGCCCGTCGCGGCCAGCTTGAGCGCAACCTCGCGTTCGAGCGAGGGATCCCAGGCGCGCCACACCTCGGCCGATGCGCCCTGCCCGAGCGGCTCGATCGCCTCGAGATCGCCCCAGTGGAACGCAGCCGTGCGCGGAACCACCGGCTCCTGATGCGCCCGCATCGCCTCACCCATCCGGGCCAGCGTCTGCAGTTCCGCGAAGGCCCCCGAGAGTTCGGGTGCGTCCGCGGTGCGGCTCGCCCAGTCGACGCGTCCGCCCTCGGCCACCGAGGCGGCTGCTTCGAGCAGCCGTTCGTCCTGCGCGGCCGAGTCGTTCGCGGCGTCAGCGTCGGTGTTCATGCATGTCCTCGGCGAGTCGTGCGAGCGCACGTGAAACGAGCATGCGCGCTGCATTGGGACTGGGGCGTCCCAGTGCCGCCGCGATGGCCGGCCAATCCATGCCGAACTCGAGTCGCATGAGTACTGCCTCCTGTTGCTCCTCGGGCAGCCGGGCCAGCGCCGCCTCGTAGCTCTCCATCACATCGCGGCCGACGACCTGTTCGAGCGGCGAGGGACCAGCGGACGCCAGCGCCTCGGGCTCGATGCCGGCGGGCCGACGAACGGCGGCACGCCGGATCTGGTCGCGCACGGCGTTCAGGATCCCCCGCCGCAGATAGGCCAGGAAGGCGCCCTCGCGACGGCAATCGAACTCGTGCAGAAGATTCAACGCACGAAGGAGGGTGACCTGCACGAGATCCTCGGTGTCGGCCAGATTCCGGGCGTGGGGAGGGATGCGGCCGTGCGCCCAGCGCTGGAGGATCGGGAGCGTCCGCTGGAACACCGCCTCGCGCGCCCGCTCGTCACCGGACTTCCAGCGATCGAGGAGGATGGCGGTCGTTTCCATGGGGCTGGCAGGGGGCTCGGGCGTGGTCATGGCGTATGGGAAGGCTCGCCTGCCGGCTCGGGTCGGTCAAGCGCCCGGCCCTGGCCGAGGGCCTCAGCGGATGACGCGGCCCGTGGCCTGCAGCGTCACGACCACGTCGCGAGTGATGCGAGCGCCGGGCGGGGGTTCCTGGGCCACGATCGGGCCGAGGTCGGCGGCCGACGGCGGCAGCAGCACGCGGATCCCGAGCGCCTCGAGCTGCCGGCGCACGCCGCCGATCTCGCGACCCACGAGATCGGGCATGACGTACTCCTCGACGCCGGGCCCGCTCGAAACGAGCAGGGCGATGCGGGTGCCTCGCGGCTGCACGGACTCGGCCGGCGGATCGGTGGCGATGACAGCACCCTCGGCGATGTGCGGTTCGGGCGCCCGGCTGATCGTCCCGACTTCGAGGCCCGCGCGCTCGATCAGCAGCTGCGCCCCACGGCGCGATTCCCCGTAGAGCTCGGGCACCGAGCTGAACTCCTCGCCGAGACTCAGGGTCACCATCACCCGGCGCTGACCTCGCACCGGAGTCCCGGGTTCCGGGGACTGGGCGAGGATGAAACCGCGCGGCACGCCCGGATCGAACCGCTCGCCCGAGCGCGACAACGTGAGACCCGTCGGGCCGAGGATGCTCTGCGCCTGCTCGAACGTGAGGTTGCCCAAGTCGGGCACTTCGATGGTGCTGGTCGAGTGGATGAGCCTCGGCATCACGAGCCCGTTGAAAACGGCGAGCCCGATCGCAAATGCCACGAGCGAGAAGACCAGCGTGAGCGCAGCGTCGCGCACGCGATGCCGCCGCGAGGGCGGCTCCTCGGGCGGGACGTCCGGCACCGGGGGGGATACCCCCGATGCCGGCTCCTGCTCACGCGTCTCGTCGCTCATGCCCGGCGGAAGCGTGCGGCGAATGCGCCGTCACATCCGTGACGCTGCGGCAGCACGCGCATCCAGCCTTCGGGCGTGACCACATCGTCCGGCACCAGTCCGGCGACACTCTCGATCGTGAACTCGGGATGAGCCTCGAGGAACTTGTCGACGATCGCCTCGGTCTCCTCGACCTCGAACGAGCACACGCTGTAGACCAGCACGCCGCCCGGGCGGACCCGGCGCGCACCTGCGAACAGCAGGTCGAGCTGGAGCCTCGGGATCTCCTCGAATAGCGTCGGCTCCTTGCGCCAGCGCGCATCGGCACGTCGGCCGAGCACTCCGAACCCGGAGCACGGCGCGTCGACCAGCACCCGGTCGAACGGCATCGGGAAGTCGTGGTCGAGTCCGTCGCCATGCACGACATGGATGCTCTGCATCCCGAGCCGCGCGATCGTGGCTTCGAGCGAGGCGACGCGATGTCCGTCACGCTCGAGCGCCCACACCTCGCCCGCATCGCCCATCAACTCGGCGAGATGCGTGCACTTACCGCCAGGCGCCGCGCAGAGATCGAGCACCTGATCGGTCGGCTCCGGAGCGACGATGCGGCAGACCAGCGCCTCGCTCTCGTCCTGCGCCGTGCAAAGCCCGTCCTTGAAGGCATCGAGCCGGCCGGCCGCGTTCTGACCGTCGATCCACACGAGATCCGGGGAACGCTGGGCCACACGCGCCTCGACCTCCTGCTTCGCCAGCGTCTCGATCAACTCCTCACGCGAGTTGCGCAGCGTGTTGACGCGCAGCCCGGTCGGAATGGAGCGATTCTGCGCCATCATCAGCGCGCGCGTCTCCTCGACGCCGAAGCGGGCGAGCCAGCGCTCGACGATCCACTTGGGATGCGAGCCCCACACCGAGAGCGACTCGGAGTCGTCCCCGGTCGGCCATTCGACGCGGTCCTTGTCCTCGGCGATCCGCCGCAGCACGCTGTTGACCATGCCGGCGGCAGCGGGATGCGTGTACTTGTGCGCCAGCTTCACCGACTCGTCCACGGCCGCATGCTGCGGCACTCGATCGAGGAACTGGAGCTGATAGGCACCCAGACGCAGGATGTTGCGGATCCACGGCATCGTGCTCTGCAGACCCATGTGCAGGCGCTTGTCGAGCATCCAGTCGATGCGGCCGCGCCAGCGCAGTGAGCCCTTGACCAGCTCATGCAGCAGTGCGAGATCTCGCGGATCGCCGCCCTGGGCATGCGCCCCGTCGAGCAGGCGATCGGAGAACATGCTGCGCGTGTCAGCGGCATGCAGGATGCGGAGCGCCGCTTCGCGCGGATCCGCCGGCAGCGGCTCACGCTCATCGAACTCGCGTGTACGCGACTCGATCCGAGACGTACGGCCGTGCGGCGTCTCACCGTCCTCGGGACGGCGGGACTTCCACGGCGGCGTCGAGACGGTGCCGTCACGTCGATAGCGGTTGTACTGCTGCGGACGCGTGCCCGCCGCAAACGAACCGGGGCCACGCAATTGCGGCTCGCGGCCACCCGCAGGGCGACCGGTTCCGGGCCGCGCGCCACGTCCACCCGGCCGACGAGCCGAATCGTACGAGGGACGCGAGCGATTCACCGCGAAGCGCTGACCATCCTCGCGATCGTACGGCGAGCCTTCCTCGCGCGGCGCTGAACCTTCGGGGCGCGGGCGGAAGCCGCCCTCACGGGGACGAGGCGTGAAGCCACCCTCGCGACGCGGGGCGAAGCCGCCGCCCGAAGGACGCGGCGAGAAACCGCCCTCGCGACGCGGGGCGAACCCACCCTCACGACGAGGCGGCGCACCATCGCGCGAGCGCGGTGCGAAGCCGCCTTCGCGAGGGCGCGGCGTGAAGCCTCCCTCGCGGCGAGGCGCGAAGCCGCCGCCCGAAGGACGCGGCGAGAAACCGCCCTCGCGACGCGGTGCGAACCCACCCTCACGACGAGGCGG
>JAYWEM010000042.1:0-12682 GCA_043779265.1 bacterium
GCGCGTGGCGGGATTTTCCGGTTCGAAGGTGATTGTGGTGGCGCCGCCGCTGATCGTCGCCAGCGAGGATCATTTCATGGGCGAACTTTTCGCCGGGGCAGCGGCGGAATCCGCCAAGCTGGCGGGGTATTACAAGCTGCTCGCCATCGAGTTAAACTGTGGGTTCTTCGATGCGGCGAGTGTGGCGAAGGCTTCACCAATCGACGGCGTGCATCTCGATGCCGCCAACACCCGCGCCATCGGTGCGGCACTGGTGCCGTTGGTCGCGGGGCTTTTAGTGCCGTAATTTGCCCTTGTTTACCGGCGTCAAGGAAGCGCAAGGTCAAGGGGCTAGGGTTTTCGTACCCGATGAACGACAGACAGGAGGCTTCGCGCCATGACGCACACCCCGCATGAACTGATCGCTGAATTTCCCGAGCATGCCTTCAAGATTCATCAACTCAAGACGAAGGAGCCGCATTTCGCCCGGCTCTACAGCGAATACCACGAGGTCAACCGCGCCATTCACCGTGCCGAGACCAACATCGAGCCAACCAGCGACATCCACATGGAAAACCTTCGCAAGCAGCGGCTGAAGCTCAAGGACGAACTCTACGCGCTGCTCTCGGGCTGAACATAAACAGGAAAAGGAGGGCGAATGTCCGCTTACGATATCATCATCATCGGCTCCGGCCCCGGCGGCTACGTCTCGGCCATCCGCGCTGCGCAGCTGGGGCTGCGAACCGCCGTCGTCGAGAAGGACGAACTGGGCGGCACCTGCCTCAATTGGGGCTGCATCCCGACCAAGTCGTGGGTGGTGACGGCGCACTTGTTCGAGCAGATCAAGCGCGCCAAGGAGTACGGCATCGTGGTCGGCGAGCCCAAGCTGGACTGGGGGCTTCTCGTCGCTCGCAAGAACAAGATCGTGAAGCAGCTGACCGGCGGCGTGAAGACACTGCTCTCGGGTCGCGGCGTCGACATCCATCGCGGCACCGCCAAACTCGCCTCGGCCAACCGAGTCGTAGTGGCGGGCGCCGACGGTTCATCGAACGAGTTCACGTCCGACCACATCGTGTTGGCGACCGGCGCCGCGGCATGGAATCCGCCCGGCTGGTCGCTCGATGGCGAGCGCATCATCTCGTCCAAGGAGGCGCTCGACCTGACGGCGCAGCCCAAGCGGATCGCGATCCTGGGCGGCGGCGTCATCGGCTGCGAGTTCGCCTGCTTCTTCGCCGCGGTCGGCACCCAGGTGGCGCTGATCGAGATGCTGCCCAAGCTGGTGATGGCCGAGGATGAGGAGATCTCGCAGGCGCTCGAGCGCGAGATGAAGAAGCAGAAGATCGCGCTCCACCTGGGCACCAAGGTCGAGGACCGGCGCGACAACTCCGATGGCTCGATCACGCTCACGCTGACGGGCGGCAAGACGCTCGACGTGGACTGCGTGCTGATCGCCACCGGGCGCCGGCCGTTCAGCGAGGGACTCGGGCTCGAGGCCCTCGGCATCTCGCGCGCGGACCGCGGCAAGATCTCGGTCAATGAGCGGCTGCAGACGTCGGTCCCCAGCATCTATGCGATTGGCGATGTGACCGATATGAAGCAGCTCGCCCACTTCGCGAGCGCCCAGGGCAAGGCCGCTGCCGAGGTGATCGCCGGCCACTCGCCGCAGACCAACTGGCGCGCGGTCCCCGCGGCCACGTTCACCAGCCCCGAGATCGCCAGCGTCGGGATGACCGAGGCCGAGGCACGTGCCGAGGGCCGCAAGGTCAAGGTCGGCCGGTTCCCGTTTCGTGCCCATGGCCGCAACATCGCCGATGGGGAGACCACCGGGTTCGTGAAGATCGTGGGTGATGCCGACAGCGATCAGATCCTCGGAACCCACATCTTCGGGGCCAAGGCGAGTGAGTTGATCCACGAGGCCTCGCTCGCGATCGGTGCCGATCTCGACGTGGCGCACCTGTCGCAGGCGATCCACGCGCACCCGACCATGTCCGAGGTGATCGGCGAGGCCGCCGAGGATGCCGATGCACTGGCCATCCACCTGCTGCGCCAGGAGGCGAAGCCGGTCGGCAAGTAGAGCGAACCCAAGCACGACGAAGGCCCGCCCGGGTTCACCTCCCGAGCGGGCCTTTCGCATGCAGCGTGCTTCACTGCACGATCAGCACCCGCCTCGTCTCCACATGCGCTCCACTGCGAAGCCTTGCGAAGAACACGCCCGGGCGCACGCCGCGAATGTCCCATGAGAGGCTGTGCACTCCGGCGGCTCGCGTGCCACTTGCCAGCGTCGCCACTCGCTGACCGGCCAAGTCGAACACCTCGAGCGTCGCCTCTCCCGAGGTCGGCATGCGGAGCGTGAGTCGCACGACGTCGCGAGCGGGGTTGGGGGAGAGCACGAGTCGTCGTGCGCCGGCGGGGATCGCCGGCTCCTCGACACCGACGGCGCTCGAGACGATCGCGCGCATGCGCACGCGGCTGCACGCGAAGCCCGCCCGCTCGCTGATGACCGGGGCCGGCAGGTGCTGGTTTGTGTGCAGGTAGCCCACGGCATCGATGCTCTGGAACGTGCGCGGCTCGAACACCGAGCCCGCCGCCTCGAACGCCAGCGATCCGGTGTCGGGATCCCACGCGGTCCAGCCCCGTGACTCGGGGTCCGAGATCACGAAGGCGGCGCTGGCAGAGCCCGAGGGCCCGCCGAAGTCCTCGGACAACCACCACTGCCCGGCATCGCGCACGGCGAAGCGGACGCGGCCGGAATTGTTCGCGGGAACGCCGCCGGCGCCCTGGTAGTCGAGCACCTCGAGGCGGCTGCCCGGACCGAACTGGACCAGCTGAGTGGCCGCACCCGACAGGAAGTCGGCCTTCTTCCAATAGCGGAAGTCCCAGCCATGCGTCCCTGCAGGACCGCTCGAGTGCAGTTGATCGGCTCCACCGAGGTCCCGGATCCCCGCCTGACGCGGATCGAGGAGGCTGGGGTAGCTGTCGAGTCGCACGCCGCCATAGAAGCGCCAACTGGTGCCGATGCCGTCGCTGGCCTCGGGGTTCAGCGGCAGCGAGTCGCTGAGCGGCGCCATCCAGCGCGCGCCCGTCTGGCCCCCGACGAGCGTGACGCCCGACTCGGGTGCGGTACCGAAGCGCCGGACGTCGGCGTCAGCAGAGATGTAACCGCCGCCCCAATCGACGATCGGCGTGCTGTCCGGCGGCACGGCCTCGAACGTGGCGACCTCGATGATGTCCTGCTCCGGCGTGGCCAGCGCGTGCTCGCGTGCGCCGCCATCGGACCAGCGCCTGAACCGCCACGGCTGGCTGCCGATGCTCTGCGGACTCGGCGCTCCGATCGTGCGGTGGATGCCGACGACGCTCGTGAACGTGAGCGGTGTCGTGACTGGCGAGCCGTCGAGTGTCAATGCGAGGCCGGACGGGTCGGTGTCGAGCGTGATGCGCGCGGTGTCCGGCAGTACATCGCGGTAGGTGCGCGTGATCAGTCCCGCAGGATCCACGGCTTGCATCCAGACGCGATACCAGACATCGGTGGCCGTGTGGTTGATCGCGGAGATCGCATAGCTGCCGCCGGCGATTCCCGTCGTCGTGGGCAATGCGGGATGGGTGTGGGTCCCGTGATGGAAGTCGATCCACCAGGTGAGCGCGGAGGGTGGCAGCAGGCCCGTCTCCGGATCATCAGCGGTTCCGGCGAAGATCAGCGTGGTGCCGCCTTGGTAGTGGGCGCTCGCCAGTGGATCGATGATCTGGGGCGATGGCGGCAGGTTGTTCAGCACCGTGAGCGTGGCCTCGGTGCTCGTCGCGGTCCCGAGCACGTTGGTGACCCGGCAGCGGTAGCGAGAGCCGCTATCTCCGAAGACGGCGGCGGGAGTCGTGTAGCTCGCGCCGGTTGCACCGGGAATCGGCGTCAGGTCGCGCTGCCACTCATAGGTGAAGGGCGTCTGCCCGCTCGCCCCGACCGTGAACGTCGCGGTCTGCGTGAGCCCGATCGTCGTGCCCTGGGGGTGCTGCACGATTGCCGGGGCATCGCCGGTCGCATACGACACACGGATGACCACACCCGTCTCGGTGCCGCTGCCTCCTCCCAGCACGACGTTACCGCGTGCGAGGTAGTACAGGTCGCCGTCGGGTCCGACCTGCAGGTCGATGGGGCCGAGGGCGAGGCTCGGCCGGAACACATTGAAGGTCGCCGGCGCGGCTGGGTTGACTCAGCGGATCGCGGCGGCGCAGTAGTCGGCGTAGAAGTAGCGGCCCACCCATGCCGCGGGGAACGTCGGCGTCGCCGGGTTGTAGAAGGTTCCGCCGGTGATGGCGCAGCCGTCACTGCGGCCGTAGTAGTGGATCGGCGGGATGTAGGTCGGAGCGCCGCCAGGTCCCTCGAAGTTCGGCCAACCGTAGTTGCCACCCGCGATTCCGTCGTTGACCTCCTCGAACGCGGATTGCCCGACGTCGTTGATGAACAACCGGCCGGTGCCCGGCTGGAAGGCGAAGCTGAAGGCGTTGCGGAGCCCGCGAGCCCAGATGGCGCGATTGATCCCCGTGGTGCTCGCGTAGAACGGGTTGTCCGTTGGAATGGATCCGTCCGGGTGGATGCGCAGCAGTTTGCCGAACGTCGTGGTGAGCGACTGCGAGTTGCCGGGATTGGCATTGTCCCCGGTGCCGGTGTAGATCATGCCGTCGGGTCCGAATCGCAGGGTGCCGCCGAGGTGGTAATGCGCGACGTTATTCGCGAGATCGAACACCGTGACCGCGCTCCCGGCGAGCGCGGTGTCGGCGGAGGCCGTGTACCGGACGATCCGATTGTGGCGAGTGGGCGTGAGCGTCGTGTAGCAGACGTACACGTAGCTATTGCTCGCGAACTGCGGGTGGACCGCCACACCCAGCAACCCCTCCTCGTCGAATGCATAGGCCGGCGCGACGACGAACGGGCGGGCGAGCAACTGGCCCTCCTTGATCACGCGCAGGGCGCCACCTTGCTCGCACACGAAGATCCGACCGTCGGGGGCGATGGCCATGCTGACCGGACTGTCGATCGAGTCGGCGACCACCACTTCGTAGAAGCCAGCCTGCGCTTGCTCGGGTTGGGGGTTGCGTTCGGGCCCGGGGGCGGCGGTGGCGGAGGTTGCGAGCACGCTGGCGAGCAGCAGTACGGCGAGGCCGGGTCGCATGGGGTGTCCTCTCGAGGGGGTGCTCTGCGGACAAGGAGTCTGACCCCCGGTGCCGACGGATACAAGCAGCGCCGCGCCGAGGCCGGCACGGGCGCGCTGCACTCAGGCGGAGTGCTTTGCCCCCCAGCACCTTCGCTCGCGTATCCTGCGCGACATGCTCGAGACCCCGCTTCGACCGATCCGCCGTGTCCTCATCGTGATGGTCGCGCTTCTCACCCTCGCCACGTCCTCGCCAGTCCGCGCCGCCTATCATCCGCTCGAGGAATTGCCGGTCGAGAGCGCGCTCTACGGATTGCTCGATGCGGTCATCACGCAGTACGGCGCCGGGGTCGGATTCCCGCACACGCGGCCGTGGACGAAGCGAGACATCGGTCGCTTCCTCGACGATGTGCGAGCGAACTCCACCGCTGCGGCGACCGACCCCGCGGTGGTCCGGCTCTCACGCGAACTCGAGCCGGGCGACGGCTTGGGCGGATGGGAGCCGATGGGTGGCTTCTCGGACGATGCGCGTTCGATCGAGGTGTCGAGCTACGCCCGCGCCGACTACCAGGAGGACCGCGCGCGAGGCGGAGTGATCCGGGACCTGCGTGCGGGGCTCCAGTTCTCCGCCGCACTCGGCGAGAACGCATTGTTGTGGAGCGATGTCTACGCCGGAACCACCTCGGCGGGTCCGCACGGCAATCCAGCCGATAGTCGCCGCTTCGGGTTGCTCGAGGATGTTCAGATCAACAGCTACTACGACCGCGCCACCGCGACCTTGGACGGCAAGCTCGGGCGCCTGACCCTCGGACACACGTGGCTGCGCTGGGGTCCCGGCGCGTGGGGAACCATGGCGCTCTCGGATGGTGCGCCGGCGCTGGATGTGGCCGAGATGCGGACCTCGCTCGGGTCGCGGGCGATGCTCACCTGGTTCATCGCCTCGCTGGAAACGCGCGACGAGAGTTTCCTCGCGGGCCATCGGCTCGAGCTGAGGCCGTCTCGAGCGCTGCAGTTCTCGCTCAGTGAACTCGCTCGATTCGATGGGGTCGCCAATCTTCCGCTTTACGCGCTGCCGCTGGTTCCGTTCAGCCTGCTCGAGAAGCGGGTCCAGAAGGCGAGTGCGCTGCCGAGTGACTCACTCGAGCGCCTGGGCAAGAACAACGTCATGTGGGCCGCGGACTTCTCATGGCGGGCGCGCCCCGGGACACGGTTCTACGGCGAGATCGCGATCGATGACGTGAGCATCAGCTCCGAGCAGCGCCCCAAGCTCGTCGCATGGCAGCTGGGCGCCCAGATGCGCCGCGTGCGAGGGCCCGCCGCCTGGGAGGCGCGTGGCGAGTACGCCCGCGTCTACGCGCTCACCTATTCGGTCTATCACGGCCACGACTTCATGCACGCGGGGATGCCCACGGGCTTCCCGCTCGGCCCGGATGTGGATCGCCTCAGTGGTCGCATCTCGTTCAGTCCCGAGCCGGACTGGACCTGGGCGATCGAGGGCTCGTTGACGCGCAAGGGCGAGGGGCGTCTGGGCGAGGCCTACACGCCGGGCGACCCCGTGCCGGACAACCTGGTCCTGCAGGGCATCCTCGACCGCGATCTGCGTGCGGCACTCAGCGTCGACTATTCGCCCTCGCCGGGTGTGCGGCTCGGACTCACCGGCGGCTACGCACGGATCGACGGGCTCGGACATCAGGCCGGCCTCGAAGCGAGCGGCCTCTACGGTTCGACGCGCGCCACGCTTCGCTGGTGACCGTCGAGCGTGTCTCTCCTGACGGCTCGACGCTCAGTGGCCCTGCAGCTTCCCGGCGATGACCTTCCACACCGTGCCGAACAGGATCGCGACGTCCATGCGCAGGCATCGCTCGCGCACGTAGCGCAGATCGAGGTCGAGGGTCTGCTGGAACGTGAGGTCGTCGCGCCCCACCCACTTGGCCAGCGACGTGATGCCGGGTTTCACCCCGAGCACGGTCTTCGCGTGGCCCTCGTAGTACGGGATCATCTCGGGGATCTCGGGGCGCGGGCCCACGAGGCTCATCTCGCCGAGCACCACGTTCACGAGGTTGGGGAGTTCGTCGAGGCTGGTGCGCCGGATGAACGCGCCGACGCGAGTCACCCGCGGGTCGGGCCCGTCATGGAACCGCAGGCCCTGCACTTGTTCGCTGCTGTAGCGATACTCGTAGAGATGCGGGAATCGCTCGCGCGCATCGGTGACCATGCCGCGGAACTTGTAGAACGTGAACGCCCGGCCGCCGCGCCCGATACGCGTCTGCCGGAAGAACGCGGGTCCCGGTGAGTCGAGCCGAACGGCGATCGCGATGGCGGCGAGAATGGGCGACACGGCGATCAGCCCGACCACCGCGAGCGTGCGATCGAGCGCTCCCTTGAACCACTCGCTCGTGTGTCCATAGCAACCCACGGGGCGCCACTCGGGTTCCGTGGCGTCGGGTGCGCCGGCCCCGGCCGTCCCGTCGTGCGCCTCTTCAGCTGCAAGCTGCTGCAGCGCACGCGTGAGGTGGTCCATCGAGATCTCGTCTCCCGCATCGCGTCGCAATGCATCGACGGGGGTTTCAAGGAGTCCGCGGCTGCTCATGCGGCTTCCCTCAGGTCATCCTCACCGTCGAATCCCGGCGCGAACACGGGGACGGTGCGGCGTGCCTCGACGATCTTGCGGACCGCGGCGATCGTGTCCTCGGCGTCCGCCATGGTCATCGCGGGCGACATCGGCAGCGACACCGTTGTGTCCCCGATCGCCTCGGCGATGGGGAAGTCGCCGCGGTTGTACCCGAAGTGCTCGCGATACCAGCGATGGAGATGCACCGGCACGAAGTGGACGCCGCTGCCGATGTTCTCCGAGGCCAGCTCCGAGACGAACCGGTTGCGCTCGCAGCCCATCCGTTCGGGCACGAGGCGCAGCGTGTAGAGATGCCTTGCGTGTCGCGTGTGCGCCGTGTCCTTCATCTGCGGCGTGATCACTTCCTCGAGATCGGCGAACGCGTCGTCGTAGGCGGTCCAGATGCGCTTGCGGATCTCGAGGTTCTCCTCGAGCCGTGCCAGCTGGTGGATGCCGAGCGAGGCCTGCAGGTCCGTCATGTTGTACTTGAACCCCGGCTCCAGCACCTCGTAGGGCATGTACGCGCCGGGGGAGTATCGCTTCCACGCGTCCTTGTCGAGGCCATGCAGGCGCAGCGCGCGCAGGCGATCCCAGGCCTGCTCGTCGTTGATCGCCAGCGCGCCGCCCTCACCCGTCGTCATGTTCTTGGTGGCGTAGAAGCTGAACGCCGTGAAGCGGCTGATCGAACCCACCTTGCGAGCGCGGTACCAGGTCTCGGTCGCGTGCGCCGCGTCCTCGATGACCGGGATGTGGTGGCGCTCGGCGATCTCGGTGATGGCGTCCATGTCGCAGGGCCAACCGGTCATGTGCACGACCATGATGGCCTTGGTGCGCGGCGTGATGGCGCGCGCCAGACGCTCGGGATCGATGTTCTGCGTCGCCTCGTCGACCTCGACGAACACGGGTTTGGCACCAACGTGGGCGATGACATTGGCGGTGGCGCAGAACGTGAGCGGCGTGGTCGCGACCTCATCGCCCTCGCCGACGCCAGCGGCGATCAGCGCGAGGTGGAGCGCCGCGGTCGCGCTGTTCACACTCAGGACGTGCTCGGCGCGAACGTAGCTCGCGAACTCGTCCTCGAACCGCAGGCTCTTGGGGCCGAACCCGATCCACCCGGAACGCAGGGTGTCGACCACTTCGCGGATCTCGTCCTCGCCGATCTGAGGCTTCCCGAAGACCAGGAAGTCCTTGCGGACCGGTCGCCCCCCCTCGCTGGCGAGTCTGGACATGCTGTGACGCCCCCCCCCGACCGCGGCTCCATTCACGGAGCATTCAGCGCTGAGCGCTGGTGCGGCGGCGTTGCGATGCTGGGTTCTCGGTCTCGACGCCGGGTGGAGGCGAGCCGGAGGGCAGTCGTGTGCAGAACCCGAGGGGTGGGTCTTGCGTCATCACGGCCGCCAGCCGGTTCCGAGGGGGCGCAGAAGGAACTCTGCCCGGGGCCGCATGAATGAGGTGTTCGAGGCTACTGATGCTCCGTGATGCGCGAATCCTTTCGCCCAATCGCCGCTGTCGCAGCAAGGTCGTCGCCGTCAGGCGGGGGCACTGACGAATGAGGCTCGTAGTGGCTCATCGGCGTTCCCTGACCGGCACTTGAGGCGTTTGCGAACCGCTTCTCGCGAGGATTGCGGTGGCCAGCATCAACGGCACCAATTGCGTGGCGAGGCTGGTGAACTTGGAGGCGATCGAGCCCTCGACCAAGTGCACGACCGTGAGGAACCAGAACCCGTGAAGGATCAGCAGCGAAGGGCCGCCGCGGTGCACGGCCTCCCACGAGGCTCGGAGCGCGATGCCGAGCGCGAATCCGCCGGCGAGCACGCCCGGCCAGGCGAAGTTGGCCCACAGCTCACCGGGAAGCGAGGGCGACATGTAGGTCATCACCTCGAAATGGAAATCCGGCATGTAGTTCTGGGCGAACGTGAGCCCGAAGCTCATCGGCTTCGCCTCCCACAGTGCGCGCGGGATCCAGAAATAGAGCACGTCGAGCATCGTTCCGCCCCATTCGAGCGGCACCTCGCGGCCGGCGCGGTGGAGCACGAGCATGAAGCTGTCGGCGTCGTAGGCGCGATGGAAGATCTTGAGCAGCGGCGCGTCCGTGGTCTCGAGGTACGTGCGGATCGCATCGAGTCCCACGAGTCCCACCGCGCGATAGGCGTAGAACAACGGGAACAGGAGCCCGAACACGGCGAACACGGCCATGAGCGTGCGGGCGGCCAGAGGCTTGGCGAGGAAGTGTCGCCAGATCAGCGTCAGGAACACGATCCGGATGATGACGTACTTGGACGACGTCACGATGAACAGAGGCGCCGCGAAGCACAGCGAGGCCAACAGCACGGTGCGCGTGGCCGAGGCTCCCTCGCGCACGAATCGTCCAACGGCCCAGATGTGGAAGCCGACCACCGCGAACTCGGTCAGCGCGAGCATCCACCATCGTCCGAGTGCCTGATCGGTGCCGCTGCCGACCAGATCCCCGGTCACCGCCGTGAAGCCGCCCATCGTCTTGAGCCGGAGCAGGGCTCCGAGCAGCCCAAGGCCGAGCAACACGCCCATCGCGAGGCGCATGCGCTCCGGGCGCCACGGCGAGGCGAAACCCGGGAAGCGCGCGAGTGCCGCAGTCGCGAGTCGCGATCCAGCGCGAGCATGCCACCCCGCGTAGAGGCAGACGAGCAGCGCGGAGCTCCAGAAGAAGACATCGCCGAGGAGCCGCCGGAAGTACGGACTGTCGGGGCCACCCAGTTCGCTCAGGTACGGACTGTCGACGAACGTCAGGAGCCCCAAGCCTCGCAGCAGCATCGCGAACGCGTAGTACGCGAGGAAGAAGACCAGCGGATTGCCAGTGCCGAGCGGGATCCGACGCGAGACGAACGGCCAGGCGAGCACGCTCGTGAAGAGCAGCGTCGTGGTCGTGAGCCAGAGTTCGACCGAGACCTGGGAGGCGATGAGGCATGCGGCACCGGCGCAGGCGAGCGCGGGCCATGCGAGCGGCAAGGCGCTGCGCGCCTCGGTCCGGTGAGCCGCGTGAATGTTCACGCCGCGCGCGCTTGCGAGGCCGGAGTGTCGTTCGTCGCTGGGTCGGCTCCTGGAACCGGGGCCGAGGTGCCGGGCGAGGCGGTCGAGAGCGCGAGCTCGACCAGCTCATGCAGTGCGGCGGCGCGGCGGTCCTCGGTGAAGCACTCGAGCACGCGAGTCCGCGCGAGCTGTCCTGCCGATGCCCCCAACGCCCTCGCCGTGCGAATGCCGGCGGCCAGCGGGGAAGGGGCCTGTCGTTCGATGATCACGCCGGTCCCGCCCGCGACCCACGGCAGTGCGCCGGCGCGCGTGACGACCGGAGTCGCGCCGCACAGCATGCCCTCGGCGAGCGAGAGGCCGAAGGCCTCGTGCTGCGAAGCCTGAACGACTACTTCGGCCCGCGACAGCCACGCCACCTTGTCCTCGTGCGTGATTCGTCCGGTGAAGTGCACATTCGGGGTCGCCACCGCCCGCAACAGCTCGATGGCATCGTCCATCCAGGCGCCGATCACGACGAATCGGCATTCGGGTGCATGCGCCGCCGCGCGCACGAACGCCTCGAGCCCCTTGCGCTTGAGGTTGTTGTGGTTCACGCCGCCGGTCGTCACGACGAGCCCGGCTTCACGCGTCTCGCTAGAGGCGTAGCGTCCGGGTGCGAGTCCGAGCGGGATCTGAGTGATGCTCGAGAGCCTGGGATAGGCCTCGGCCACTTCCCTCGTCGTCGCCTCCGAGATCGAGACGATACGCGTGGCGAGCCGCATCACGAGCCGGGCGATCCATCGCCGCACGCCGCCTCGCTGGTGGCCGTAGCCGATGTCCGGCAGGCACGCGGTATCATAGCCGCCGACCGTGACGATGAACGGCTTGCGCTGGAGTTTCGCGCACACTGCCGGTGCCAGCGAGTGCCAACTGGCGAACCAGCTCATCACCACATCGACGCTGGAGACCTCACGCCACGTGGCCAGCGGCCGCGGCCAGCGAGAGGGTGTGCCCACCACCGAGACGACATGGCGCTCAGCGAGGCGTCGCAGGTCGATCTCGATGTACTCCGACATCTCGCGATAGAAGTAGGCGATGCGGGCCATGGTCCCCTCAGGCCGCAATGGCGCGTGCGCGCCGGCTGCGGCAGTACTCCAGGATGGTGGTCAGACGGGCAGCGTTGCTGTACCCGTCGCGATGACATCGGGCGAGCGCGGCCGCCGCCATGCGTCGGCGCTCTTCCGGGTGCGCGAGATGGAGCTTCACCTTGGCGAGCATCTCCTCGTCGCTGCCGAAGTAGTCCGCCTCGATGCCCTCGGCGAACAGCGCCTCGTGTTCCTCGGTGCGCTCCCCGAGCATGAATCCGCCACAGGCCGGGATCTCGACCGAGCGCGTCGTGTGCCGGTCGCGGTTCACCTTGCGCAGGAAGCACAGGTTGATATCGAAGGCCGCGATGGCCCTCGCGTAGTCGTCGGACCACAGCGGCTCGCCCTCGACGCGCAGATTCAGCGCCGACTTCCACTTGGGCCACGGACCCCAGACCCGGACGTCGATGCCATGCCGAGCGAGGTGGCGCATGGACCGCTCGCGCTCGCGCTCGGGCCAACCGATGAAGCCGACCGTGCCTCCGAAGCGGATGCGATCGGCGTCGCTCACCGGCAGCGGCCGGTGCACCTCGGGGCTGAATCCCTTGCCCGTGAACACCACATCGCGCGCGCCGGCCGCGAGCAGCTCCTGCACATTGAAGCTCTTGGTGGTGACGTGCAGGTCGTGCAGCGGCAGACACCCCCGCCATTGCGGCGACTGATTGCGGGGATTGAACATGTCGTCCCCCGCGTAGGAGAGCGTGAGCATCTCGGGCCACCGCGCGCGCAGCGCGAGCAGCGTCTCGGGGCGGATGGTGAGCCCCTTGTCGATCCAGAGGATGTCGGGAGAGAGGGCGCCGGGGAGACGCAGCATGCGCTCG
>JAYWEM010000043.1:0-12677 GCA_043779265.1 bacterium
CGCGTACCGCTATCGCCTGGCGCTCGTGCGATCCGACGGCACGAGCTGGCACGAGGGCCCGCTCGAGGTGACGGCGGCCGAGCGCGAGCTGGCGCTGGCGTGGGAACCGCCGGTGCCCAACCCGTCGCTGGGCCGCACGCGCCTGGCGCTGAGTCTGCCGCGTGCGGGAGCGGCGCAGGTCGAGGTGTACGACGTGGCGGGCACGCGCGTCGCTCGCGTGCACGAGGGGGCGCTCGAGGCCGGCCGGCACGCGTGGCAGTGGCCACGCGCCGACGCGCCGCCAGCGGCACCGGGCATCTACCTGGTGCGGGCCCAGACGGATGGCCGCAGTATCACGGCGCGCGTGGTGGTGACACGGTGACCCGCGGATCGGGGCCCTTCGCCACGGCGCACTACGGCGTGCGCGAGATGGAATCGTGCATGTTCGAGTCAGTAGCCATCGAGCCCGTGCAGCAGAGGGACCTCCGGGCGAGGCACGGTGACGTATTGCGAAGGGCCCGGTTCCCGGATCACGCCATGATGATGCGCGTCTCAGCGCGGAGGGTCCAGTGCCTCCAGCATCGGCAGGATCGCTTCCGTACGGACGATGCGCACCTCGCCACGAGCGTCGGCCTGCAGCAGCAGTGAGCCTCCGAGCAGGGCGAGCGCATGTGGCCGCGGCGAGCCATCGGGTCCGATGAGCAGGAGACGCTCCACGTCGAGGTCGCGTCCGAGCAGGTCGGCCGCGAGCGCCGCGTAGAGCGCGTACGCCTCGGCGCGCAGGGTGCCGGGCAGCAGCAGTCGCGCCTCGTCACGATCCACGCGCATCAGCGAGGCATCGAGCGCGACCGCCGAGGCCTGCGCCACCGGGTAACGCGAGGACTCCACGACGGCGATCGAGTCGAGTCCCAGCCGCGGCGCCAGGGCCGCCAGGCGCGTGGCCCAGCGCCTGCCGCCGCCGCTCGAGAAGTAGTGGCCTGCGCTCGGAGCGCCGGCTCGATGCGCGATGCGCACATAGCGCTCGGCCGCGAAGCCCTCGGCCAGTTGGACGCGCGTGACCTCCGAGACCGGCGCTTCGCTCTCTCGAACCAACAGCACCTCCGCGCCCGAGGCCTGCAGCATCGAGGCGAGCGCGCGCGCCACCTGCAGGCTGAGCGCGCTCGCCCGCGTGCCCGAGGGGCCGACGCCCGCAGGGTCCTCGCCGCCACCCTCGGGATCGATCGCGATGCGGCGACCACGCAACGCGCCATCGGCGATCGCGACGATGCGAGGCGGCCAGGCGGTCGCATCGGCTGCATCGCGGAAGCCGGCGAGGGCGGGACGCTTCCAGTCGCCGGCGCGAGCGTCCGCTGCCACGAAGCCGTCCCGATTGAGCCAGCGCCGCGCCGCCGCCGGTACGAGGCCACGCCACGTCGTGTCGGCGGGAAGCACTCGCAGGAACGCGGTGCGTGGATCGTCGGCTCCGGCCGGTGCGAGTGTCGCGGTGGCCGAGATCGGCCGCGCGCCATCGCGCAGCGAGATGCGGAAGCTCGCGGGCGCAGGCGCGCCGCCACCCGGGCGCGTCGAGAAGTAGGCCCAGGCTTCGCCCTCTCGCACCTCCACCACCGTGTCACTCGGAGCCATCGCACGCGGAGCGACCACGCGAAGCGACACTCCATCGGGGATCACGACGCCCGATTGATCGAACATGCGCAGGCGCATTCCCACGGGCTGTCCGCTTCGCCAGCCATACTGCCCGGGAAAGTCGGCGGTCACGTGCATCGCGGGCTTGTCGATGCGGAACGAGAGGCGCTGCGTGCGGCCGGTGCCCTCGCCCGCGAGCCGCGCCCGCAGCGAGATCTCATGCACGCCGTTCGGCAGCGGCCGATCGGGCGTCCAACGAAGTGCCCCGTCGCGTGCTTCGGGAGCGATGCGCTCGCCGCCCAGCCGCATCTCGAAGTGATCGAATGGGCCCTCCACGTTGGCCTCGATCACCGGGTGTCCATGCGACACCGACGGAGTCCCGTCGGCAGCAGCGCGCGCACCCGCCACACGGAGCCCCTCGATCCGCGGCACACGGCGCGCGAAGTAACGCAGGAGTCCCAGGTAGAGCGCCTCGGCTTCCAGTTGCTGGCCCTCGGGAGTCCGCAGCCTCGCCTCGGTCGGCGGGAACGTGATGTGACTCGCCTCCGAGAGGAGGGCCGGGGCCTCGCTGTTCCTCACCACATAGAAGTTGCCGGGGATCAGCCGCGAGATCTCGATGCCGAGATTGCGCGTGAGCGAGCGATGGACGTCCTCGGCCAGCTCGAGTGCCGGGCCGTCGTCACCCAGTTGGTGAAAGACCTGCGTCTCGTTGACATCGTGGCGAGAGCCGGGATCGGCGTTGTGATGGACCGAGACGAAGACGTCCGGCCGCCACGCATTCGCCATGCGAACGCGCTCGGCGAGATCGACTCGAAGGGAACTGTCGGCAGGGCTCAGGAAGTCGCGGTCGGTCTCGCGTGTCAGCAGTACGTCAGCGCCTGCCGCTCGGAGCAGTGAGGCCAGCCGGAGGCTGACGGCGAGGTTCGCCTCGGCCTCGGTGAAGCCGCCGACACCCAGCGCGCCTCGGAAGAAACCGCCGTGGCCCGGATCGAGCGCGATCCGGCGCCCGACCAAGGGCTGCCGCGAGGCATCGGGAAGCGAATCGGCGCGAGTGACATAGCCCGCCGCGGGCAGACGCCGTGCGCTCGGAGGCGGGCTGACTCCAGGCTGAGGTGGCGGGGCGCAGGCGGTCAGCGAGAACACCACGGCGAGCGCAGCCATGGCGAGCCTCGCGCCAACGGGCCACCCGCGTCGCAGCGCCAAGCCTCTTCCAGATGACCAACGCCTCCCTGCGGGCCGCGAACGCATGCGGGCACGCTACAGGCACCCGGCGAGTCGCGGCAACCGACGATGCGGGAGGCTCTTCGGCCTTGCGGGCGCGCTCGCGAGCGTGCTAACTCTCCCGGTCCTTCCCGGCTTCCGGGCGCACTCCGCCCGACTCCGCACTGGCTCCCCGACGCCCCTCCGACACGGGCGGCGCGCGTGGGACGCACGACGCTCCATCTGGTTCCCCAAGGAGGCTGTCATGAAGCTGCGCATCGGGCTCGGCCTGGTACTCGCCCTCACGCTCGCGGCGCTCGTCGGCTGCGGCGATGGCGGCTCGGCGAGGAACGAACTGGTCATCGGCGAGTACGGCTCGCTCACGGGCAGCGATGCGACGTTCGGACAGTCCACCAAGATGGGCATCGAGCTGGCACTCGACGAGATCAACGCGCAGTCGCAGGGGCTGATCGGCGGATTGCCGGTGCGCGTCGTGGTCGAGGACGATCAGGGGCGCCCCGAGGAGGCGGCGACCGTCGTCCAGAAGCTGATCAACCAGGATCGTGTCATCGCCGTGCTCGGCGAGGTCGCCTCGTCGCGCTCGCTCGCGGCGGCGCCGATCTGCCAGGAGGCGGGCATCCCGATGATCTCGCCCAGCTCGACGAATCCGCGCGTCACCGAAGTGGGCGATGCGATCTTCCGCATGTGCTTCATCGATCCGTTCCAGGGCACGGTGATGGCCAAGTTCGCCTCGCAGAATCTCGGCCTGAAGCGCGTGGCGATCCTGAAGGACGTCAAGAGCGACTACTCGGTCGGCCTGACGCAGTACTTCACCGACGCCTTCGTCGCGGCCGGCGGCACGATCGCCGTCGAGCAGGCCTATGCGGCCGGCGACCAGGACTTCAGCGCTCAGCTGACGGCGATCAAGTCCAAGAAGCCCGAGGCCATCTTCATCCCCGGCTACTACACCGAGGTCGGTCTCATCGCCCGCAAGGCGCGCGAACTGGGGCTGACGATGCCCATCCTGGGCGGTGACGGCTGGGAGAGCGAGCAGCTGCTGTCCATCGGCGGCGAGGCGCTGAACGGCGCGTACTACTCGAACCACTTCGCGGTCGACAACCCGGATCCGCGGTTGCAGGCCTGGCTCAAGAGCTTCAAGGACAAGTTCGGCAAGGAGCCCGATGCGATCGCCGGCCTCGCCTACGACGCGGCGATGGTGCTGTTCTCGCACCTCGAGGCACTGCATCGTGAGGACGACGTGCTGTTCCAGGCGCTCGGCTCGGCCAAGCCCGACAGCCCGGAGCGCAAGGAGGCCCTCAAGAAGCTGCGCGCGATGATCGCGGCGACCAAGGACTATCCGGGTGTCACCGGCAACATCACGCTCGACTCGATGCGCAATGCCACGAAGTCGGCGGTGGTGATCGAGATCAAGGGCGGCCAGAAGGTCTACAACACCACGGTCCATCCCTAGGACGCGCCTTGTCCGAGTTCCTGCAGCAGTTGGTCAACGGGATCACCTGGGGAAGCGTGTACGCCCTGATCGCTCTGGGCTACACGATGGTCTACGGCATCCTGCGCCTCATCAACTTCGCGCACGGCGATGTTTATATGCTGGGCGCGTTCATGGGGCTGTATGCGACGCGCTGGTTCAAGGCCGCCGAGGATCCCAACCCGCTGAAGGCCGTGCTCGTCCTGCTCGTGAGCATGGCGATCTGCGCCGTGATCGGACTGGTGATCGAGCAGTTGGCGTATCGGCCGCTGCGGCGCAGCCCGCGGCTCGCGGCGCTGATCACGGCGATCGGCGTCTCGCTGTTCATCGAGAACGCCGGGCTGCTGATCTTCGGGGCCGATCCCAAGTTCTTCCCGCAGATCATCCCGTCCCACAACATCGAACTGGGTGCGGGCGTGGTGGTGTCGAATCAGCAGTTGATCGTCGTCTCGGTCTCGCTCGTGCTCATGATCGCGCTGCGCATCCTGGTGAAGCACACCAAGGTGGGTAAGGCGATGCAGGCGGTGTCGCACAGTCATACGGCCGCCTCGCTCATGGGGATCTCGGTCAATCGGATCATCTCGTTCACGTTCGTGATCGGATCCGCGCTGGCGGCGGCGGCGGGTGTGTTGGTGGCGCTCCAGAGCCCCAAAATCGAGCCGCTCATGGGCATCATGCCGGGGCTCAAGGCGTTCGTCGCCGCCGTCCTCGGCGGGATCGGCAACATCCCCGGCGCCGTCGTGGGCGGTCTCGTGATGGGCGTGGCCGAGGTGATGGTGACGGGCTACCTGTCGCCGACCTATCGCGACGCCATCGCGTTCGTGCTGCTGATCCTCATCCTGCTGTTCCGGCCGGCCGGCATCTTCGGCAAGGCCGTGACCGAGAAGGTGTGATGCGCTATCTCGGCACCCTGCTCGTCCTGCTGGCGCTGGTGGCGCTCAATGTCGCGCTGCCGCAGGTGTTGAATCCCTACTACTTCCAGATCCTCATCCTGATCGGGATCAACATCATCCTCGCGGTCTCGCTCAATCTGATCAACGGCTTCACCGGCCAGTTCTCGATCGGGCATGCGGGATTCATGGCGATGGGCGCCTACGCCTCGGCGATGTTCACGCTCAAGGCCGGCCAGCCGCTGGTCGCGCAGCTCGCCGCAGCGGGCTCGCCGGAGTGGCTGTCGCAGGGCTTCGCGCTCCTCGTCGCACTGGTGCTCGGCGGGCTGGTCGCGGCGGTTGCCGGCTATCTCGTGGGCCTGCCCTCGCTGCGGCTGCGCGGGGACTATCTCGCCATCGTGACACTCGGCTTCGGCGAGATCATCCGCGTGCTGATCCTGAACATCGACGCCGTCGGCGGGGCTCGCGGCCTGCCGGGGATCCCGAAGTGGGCGGACTTCTTCTGGGTGTTCCTGTGCGTCGTCTGCGTCATCGCACTCTCGGCGCACCTGGCGCGCAGCACGCACGGCCGAGCGCTGTTCGCCATCCGCGACGATGAGATCGCCGCCGAGGCGCTGGGCGTCGACACCACGCGCTACAAGGTGCTCGCGTTCGTCATCGGCTCGTTCTTCGCGGGGATCGCCGGCGGACTGTTCGCGCACTACCTCTCGTATCTCAACCCGAGCACGTTCCACTTCATCAAGAGCATCGAAGTGATCGTGATGGTGGTGCTGGGCGGCATGGGGAGCATCACGGGCTCGGTCCTCGCGGCCATCATGCTGACGTTGCTGCCCGAAGCGCTGCGCACCGCCGGGCCGCTCCGCATGGTGATCTACTCGCTGATGCTCATCGTGCTCATGATCACGCGGCCGCAGGGCCTGCTCGGCACCCGCGAGATCTCGTTCAAGTGGTTGCGCCGGAAGCGGACCGAGGCCAAGTCGTGAGCGCGCCTTGTCTGCACCTCGAGAACTGCACGATGCAGTTCGGCGGCCTCAAGGCGGTCAGCCAGTTGGAGCTCATACTGCCCGAGGGCTCGCTGACCGGCCTGATCGGTCCCAACGGCGCCGGCAAGACGACCGCGTTCAACATGATCACCGGCGTCTACAAGCCGACCTCGGGGACCGTGCGCTTCCAGGGCGAGGTGATCAGCGGCATGAAGGCCAACCGCATCGCGCGCGCCGGCATCACGCGCACGTTCCAGAACATCCGGCTGTTCACGCAGTTGACCTGCCGCGACAACGTCGCGATCGCGTGTCATCCCATGGCCAAGGCCAGTGTGCTGGATGCCGTGTTCCAGACGCAGGCGTTCAAGCGCGACGAAGCGGCGCTCTACCAGGTCGCCGACGAGATGATCGAGATCATGGGGCTCGAGTCGGTGAGCGACGTGCGCTCGACGGAGCTGTCCTATGGCCAGCAGCGCCGCCTCGAGATCGCGCGGGCGCTGGCCGGTCGTCCCAAGCTGTTGCTGCTCGACGAGCCCGCAGCCGGGCTGAATCCGCAGGAGAGCGAAGCGCTGATGAAGCTCATCCGCGATATCCGGGTCCGGTTCGAGCTCACGCTGCTGTTGATCGAGCACGACATGAAGGTCGTGATGGGGATCTGCGAGCGCATCGCCGTGCTGGACCACGGCATCAAGATCGCCGAGGGGACGCCGGCCGAGATCCGCGCCCATCCCAAGGTCATCGAAGCCTATCTCGGTGAGGAGACGCACGCGTGAGCCAGCTCGCGGTCGAAGGGCTCGATGTCTACTACGGCGCTGTGCATGCCCTGAAGGGCGTCTCGCTGCACGTGGAGCCGGGCGAGATCGTGACGCTGATCGGCGCCAACGGGGCCGGCAAGACCACGCTGTTGCGCACGATCTCGGGCCTCGTGCCGCCACGCGGCGGCCGGGTGCTGTTCGAGGGACGCGACATCACCAAGATGCCCGCCCACGAGATCGTCGGACTCGGACTGTCGCAGTCGCCCGAGGGCCGCATGGTGTTCTCGAACCTCTCGGTCGAGGACAACCTCGAGATGGGCGCCTATCTACGCAAGGACCGTGCCGCCATCAAGACGGATCGCGACGAGGTTTTCCGCCTGTTCCCCCGATTGTTGGAGCGCCGCCGGCAGATGGCAGGTACGCTCTCGGGAGGCGAGCAGCAGATGCTCGCCATCAGTCGCGCGCTGATGTCGCGCCCGCGTGTGCTGCTGCTCGATGAGCCCTCGCTCGGGATCGCACCGCTTCTCGTGCGCGACATCTTCAAGAACATCGTCGAGATCAATCGCCGCGGGGTGACGATCCTGTTGGTGGAGCAGAACGCGCACATGGCCCTCGGGATCGCCGCACGCGGCTATGTCCTGGAGACGGGCCGGGTGGTCCTGGAGGATCAGGCCGCCAAGCTGGCTGCGAATGATGAGGTTCGAAAGGCCTATCTCGGGGGGTGACTCAACTCCCGGACGGGTTCACCGATACTTCAGTTTGGCGCGGCGTCCGGATGGACCGCGAACGAGCGCGGTTCGACCCCCGGCGGCCGATCGAATGTTGTTCGACGGTTGCTGCCGGCGCCGCGCCACTGACTCCCGGCGCGTCGGGGCCTTTGGTTTCGCGCCCCGGCGCGCGACTGCTAGCGTGCGCGGCATGACTCGTGATGCGCGCCGCTCCCTGCCCTCGGTCGAGGTCCTGCTCCAGCATGACGCCCTTCGAGGTGTGCGCGAGGCGCTGGCCCGCCCACTCGTGGTCGCCGCGGTTCGCGCCACGCTCGCAGAGGCGCGCGCCGCGCTGAAGCGCAAGGAGCAGGCGCCCTCCGCCGATGAGCTCGCGGCGCGGGCGTCCGAAGAAGCCGAGCGCCAGGCCAGGCCCCTGCTGCGGCGGGTGCTCAATGCGACGGGCGTCGTGCTGCACACGAATCTCGGCCGCGCGCCGCTGGCCGAGGCGGCACGCCGCGCGGTGGCCGAAGTGGCCGCTGGCTACTGCTCGCTCGAGTACGACGTCGAAGCCGGCAAGCGCGGCGAGCGTGGCGCCGGTGTCGAGCGCTGGATCACGCGGCTCTCCGGAGCCAAGGCCGCCTGCGTCGTGAACAACGGCGCGGCCGCCATCCTGGTCGCCCTGTCGGCCCTGGCCTCGGGCCGCAAGGTGGCGGTCTCGCGAGGCGAGTTGGTCGAGATCGGCGGCAGTTTCCGAGTGCCCGAGATCATGGAGAAGAGCGGCGCGGAACTGGTCGAGGTCGGAGCCACCAATCGCACGCATCTTCGCGACTACGAGCGGGCGTTCGCGAAGCACCCCGACATCGGGGCCATCCTGCGCGTGCACCCCTCCAACTTCCGCGTCCAGGGTTTCACCGCGCGCCCCGCACACGAGGACTTGGCGGCGCTCGCCCGCAAGCGCAAGGTGCCGCTCATCGAGGATCTCGGCAGTGGTGCGCTGGTGGATCTCTCCCTGCACGGCCTCGAACGAGAACCAACCGTTGGCGACAGCCTGTCGGCCGGCAGCGACGTGGTCACGTTCTCCGGCGACAAGCTGCTCGGCGGCCCGCAGGCGGGCTTCATCGTCGGCAGCGCCAAATGGATCGGGCGGATCCGCAAGGACCCGCTCGCTCGCGCCATGCGGGTGGACAAGCTCACGCTGGCCGCGCTCGAGGCGACGCTCGCGCTCTACGCCGAGCCCGCCCGCGCGAGGCTGGAGGTGCCCGCCCTGGCCATGCTGGCCGCGACGCCCGAGGCGCTCCAGGAGCGCGCCGAGCGACTCTCGAACGAGTTGGCGGCGCGCATCGAGGGCCTGACGCTGTCCGTCGTCGAGGGCGCCGGCGAAGTGGGAGGCGGAGCGCTGCCACTCGAACGCCTCCGCGGCTTCGTCGTCGAGGTGGTGCACCGCAGCCGTTCGGCCTCGGAGCTCGAAGCGCTCGCGCGTTCGGCCGATCCGCCCGTCATCGGGACGATCCGTTCGGGACGTCTGCGATTCGATGTCCGTACGCTTCGCGACACCGAACTCGGCATGGCGGCGACGGCCCTTGCCAGGGTCTGGGGCTGAGCGGGGAAGTCGTTGACCCTGCGGACGTAACCCCTTACCTTTCGTCGCGGCAGAGGCTTCGGGGACGACTCGGCGACACCCCGCCACACGCAGGGTGCCCCCCATGGGGGCCCCGGTGGGGAAGTGTCCGCATCGATCCGAGGACCCCTGCTCCGAGACAGCGCTCACACACCTTCGGACGACACCGAGGTTTCGGAACATAGGACCCGCCCGGGCGCCGACTTCGCCCGAGCCGCCACGACCACGCCGGACCCCCGAGGGGCCCGGTGGCCGTGCGCGCACCGTTCAGCGAGGCAGGGATGTTCCTCGAACGACTCGAGATCCAGGGATTCAAGTCCTTCGTCGACCGCACCGACATGCGCTTCGGCGATGGCATCACCGGCGTCATCGGACCCAACGGCTGTGGCAAGACGAATGTGTCGGATGCCATCCGCTGGGTGCTCGGGGAACAGAGCGCCAAGCAACTCCGCGGTGACACGATGGAGGACGTCATCTTCAACGGCTGCCCGTCGCGCAAGCCGCTCGGGATGGCCGAGGTCCACCTCACGTTCCGCAATGAGCGCGGCATCCTGCCGACCGAGTTCAGCGAGGTCACCATCTCGCGCCGCGTCTTCCGCTCGGGCATGTCCGAGTACTTCCTCAACAAGACGCCGTGCCGCCTCAAGGACATCAAGGACCTGTTCTTCGACACCGGCATGGGCTCGCACGCCTACTCGGTGATCGAGCGCTCCATGGTGGACAACATCCTCTCGGACAACACCGGCCATCGCCGGTTCCTGTTCGAGGAGGCCGCCGGCATCACCAAGTACAAGCAGCGCAAGAAGGAAGCGCTCAACAAGCTCGATGCGACCGAGGGCGATCTGACGCGCCTCAACGACATCGTGTTCGAGATCGAGCGCGAGCTGCGCTCGCTGGCGCGCCAGGTCGGCAAGGCCCGCAAGTACCAGAGGCTGCGCGACGAAGTGCGCGACCTCGACCTCGCCCTGACGGCCGGCGCGATCGAGGCGCTGACGCAGCGTGAGGCCAAGGCGAAAGAGGAGTGGCAGGAGGAGGCCGTGCGCCGCGAAGGCGCCACCGCCGGCCTCGACCTGCTCGAAGCGCTGCTCAACGATCAGAAGCTGGCGCTGCTCGAACTGGAGCGCGAGCTCGGCACGGCGCAGGGCGGCCTCAAGGATCGCGAAGAGGCCCGCATCGCGGCCGAACACCAGGTCGTGCTGCTCCGAGAGCGCGCCGACGGTCTGACCCGCCGCGCGGACGAGGCCAGCGAAGAGGCGAGTCGCATGCGCGAGCGCATGGCCGAGACGCAGGCACGCGAAGAGGAGGCCAAGACCCAGTTGGCTGCCCTGCGCGCCGAGCGTGAGACGGCCCAGACGGAGGCCGAGGAGCACGAGGCCTCGCTCAATCAGCTCGAGACCGACCTGCGCGCCTGCCGTCAGCAGGCCGCCACGCACAAGCAGTTGTCGCTCGATCTGTTCTCGGTCGAGGCGGAGAAGAAGGGCACGATCGCCCGAGTCGGCGAGCGCAGCACGGCACTGACCGAGCATCGCGCGACGGCCGAGGCCCGCCGCGCAGAACTGCTCGAGCGTGTCGAGGAACTGGCGCGCGCACTCGAGGAGGGTGCCGAGCGACGAACCGAACTCGAGGCCGCGGTCGAATCCGCTCGTGGCGAAGTGGCCGCCAGCGAGGACGCCATCGTCAGCGTCAGCGCCCGCATCGCCGAGACCGATGCCGAGCTCTCGCGTGTGCGTCAGGAGTCCGCCGCGCTCGATGCGCGTCTGCGCACGCTGCTCGAACTCAAGCACAGCTTCGAGGGCGTCTCGGACGGCGTGAAGGCGCTGCTTGCGGGCGACGATCGCCTGGCGGGGCTGGTCGGTGTCGTGGCCGATGTACTCGACGTGCCATCGCATCTGCTCGACGCGCTCGAATCCTCGCTCGGCGAAGCGGCGAGCTTCGTGCTGGTCGACGACATCACCCAGGCGGAGCCTGCTCTGGCGCGCCTGCGCGGGCTCAAGAGCGGCCGCGCGACACTGGTGGACCTGGCCTCCCTGACCGCGCCGCAGCCGATCGAGCTGCCGTCACACCCGGCCGTCGTCGGGCGGGCGTCGGATCTGGTGAGCTGCGACGAGCGCTATCGCGTGCTGTCGCAAAGGCTGCTCGGCTCCGTCGTCGTGGTCGAGACGCGCGAAGCGGCGGCCGAACTCGCTCACGCGAGCCCGGGCGGCATGCGTTTCGTGAGTCTCGGTGGCGAGGTGTGGGAGCGTGGCCGTGTGCGCGCGGGCGGCAGTGCGGTCGGCGCCGGGCTGCTCCACCGTGAGAACGAGATCCGCTCGCTGTCGGGGCAGTCGACCGATCTGTCGCTGGCGATCGAGGGCCGTCAGCTCGAGCGTCACGAGCGCGAAGCCTCGCGCACCCAGGCGGTGGAGCATCGCGATCACGCGCGCTGGTCGCTCGATGAGGCGCGGACCGCCCTCGAGTCGCAGGTCCGCGAGCTCTCCGGTCTCGACCGCGAGCGCGGCTTCGCGGCCAAGGAGGCCGAGGAGCGCGAGCGCGAGATGGGGCTGCACGCCATCGAGCTCGAGACGCTCGCACGTGCGCTCGCCGAGGCCGAAGCCGAGCTGAGCGCGTTCCAGAGCCAGCTCGACGAGGCTCGCCGGCATCTGCAGGAGTCCGACGTCGAAGTGCGAGGACTCGAGCAGCGGCGCGATGACGCGGCCACCCGTGCCCAGGTGTCGCGCGAGACGCTGTTGCGTCTGTCGCGTGAGGCCGGCGAGTGGGAAGGCGCGTGGGCGCGTGCCGAGCAGACCGTTCGCGAACTCGACACCGGCATCCGTGCCCGCGAGGAGGAGGCGAGCCAGCATCGCTCCCGCATCGCCGAGATCCAGGCTGAGATGAACGGGCTGGCCTCCGGGCTGACGGGCCTGCTCGAGTCCGAGGGCACGCAGCGTGACCACGTCGTCGGGTTGCAGCAGCGATTCCTGGCGCTCAAGGGAGAGGTCCAGGCGGGCGAGGAGTCGGCCAAGGGCCAGCGCTTCGAGGTGACCGAGTTGAGCGAGCGCTTGCACCAGCTCGAACTCGATCGCGTCCAGGCTCGCGCCGAGCTCGATCGCACGTTCGAGCGTCTGCGCAGCGAGTACGAGCTGTCCCCGGAGAACTGGGAGCCGCGTTCGCTTCCCGAGGGGGTCGATCCCGAGACCGCTCCATCGAGGCTCGAGGAGGCGCGTCTGAGGCTCCGCGCCATCGGCCCGGTCAATCTGCTGGCGCTCGATGAGTACTCCAAGAAGAAGGAGCGCTTCACGTTCCTGACGCAGCAGCGCGAGGACGTGAACCAGGCCAAGACCCAGCTGCTCGAGGCCATCGAGAAGATCAACGTGACCGCCAGCGAGATGTTCAGCGAGACGTTCGTGAAGGTGCAGGAGAACTTCAAGGACATCTTCAAGACGCTGTTCGAGGG
>JAYWEM010000044.1:0-5300 GCA_043779265.1 bacterium
CCGCTCACGGCCTTGGTCACGCTCTGGACGCGGCGCTCCTTGTCCTGCAGGTCGCGGCTCAGCTCCTCGCGGCGGCGATCGAGCGCCTCCATCTTGGACATCGAGAGCTGGTGTGCATCGCGCATGCGGTCATGCTGCTCGCGAAGCTTGGAGAGGTGGTCGCCCGTTCCGTCCAACTGCCCGCGCAGCGACTCGGCCTCGCCTCGAAGCTGCTGGAAGGGCTTCTCGATCTCGAGGAACGATCCCAGGTTCTTCTCGAGAGCCAGCGCCTGCTCGATCTTCTGTCCGATGCCGTCGAACTCGCTGCGGAGCCCCTTGGCATCCTCCATCGTGCCGACAACCTGCGCCTGCGCCCGCTGCTGCCCCTGCTCGAGGCTCGCGGCGCGCTCGCTCAGCGCCTCCAGTCTCGGCACCAGTGCGTCCACGGCGGAGAAGCGCTTCTCGAGAGTGCCCAGTCGCTTCAAGAGCCCATCGACATCCCCGGTGGCCTTGGTCACCGGCTCGCCCAGCTTGCCCAGCCGCTCGGTCGCGGTGCGGACCTGCTCGAGCACCTTCTCGTTGCGCGTCCGCTCCTCCTGCATCTGGCTCAGGATGGAGCGCATCTCGTCCGTGAGTTCGCGGTCTCGACCGCCGTTGCCGAAGGGATTCTTGAGGATGGGGGCCATCGAGCGCTCCTTGTGTTCGATCCACTCCTCCGGCCGGCCGGACCAGGAGAGCGGGGGCTGGGGACGCCACCTCCGAGGCGCTGGCCACGGGAGGCGTAGACAGGTCGCGCTTCCGCAATGCAAGACCCGGACCTCTTCCAGCGGAGGGGTTTTACCCGCCTCGGGACAACGCATCGGATGGCCATGAGCCATGTGCCGCCGCGGGCCGGACGAGAACTGGCCGACCGTGGTCAGTTCATTCCCCGCGCCGGGCGAATCTCCTGTAGTCTGCCGCGCGGTCCGCGCCGCCCGCAGCCAGCGGGATGAGACGCCACCGCCCCCCTCTCGACCGACTGTGGAGGACCCCGCCGTTGAACGATATCCGCGCATGGACCACCAAGGATGCCTCCAACCTCTACAACGTCGGCGGATGGTCCGGCGGGTACTTCCAGGTCAACGCCGCGGGGCATGTCGAGGTGACGCCCTCGGGTCCTGATGGGCCGAGCGTGGATCTCTACGATCTCGTGCAGGACGTCGAGCGCCGAGGTCTCGGGATGCCGCTGCTGATGCGCTTCTCGGACATCCTCCACAGCCGCGTGAAGCGACTGTTCGGGTGCTTCGACACCGCGATCAAGGAGTACGGCTACCGCGGGCGCTACCGCGGCGTGTTCCCGATCAAGGTGAATCAGCAGCATCAGGTGGTCGAGGAACTGGTCCGCTTCGGCGGCCCGCTCGGGCTCGGGCTCGAGGCCGGCTCCAAGCCGGAACTGCTCGCGGGGCTCGCCCTGCTCGAGCACGACGACACTCTTCTGATCCTGAACGGCTACAAGGATGAGGAGTACATGGAGACCGCGCTGCTCGCGCAGAAGATCGGCCGCTATCCGATCGTCGTCATCGATCGCTTCCGCGAACTCGAGATGCTGCTCCGCGTCGCGCGCCGCCTCGGCATCCGGCCGCACATCGGCGTGCGCGCCAAGTTGAGCACCAAGGGCGCCGGCAAGTGGATGGAGTCCACCGGGGATCGCTCCAAGTTCGGACTGACGGCGACCGAGATCATGATGCTCGTCGAGAAGCTCAAGGGCGAGGACATGCTCGACTGCCTCGAGCTGCTCCACTTCCACATCGGATCGCAGATCTCAGCGGTGCGTGCGATCAAGGATGCGATGCGCGAGGCTTCGCGCATCTATGTCGAGCTGGCCAGGGCCGGTGCGGGACTCAAGTTCATCGATGCCGGCGGCGGTCTCGGCGTCGACTACGACGGCTCGTCCACCAACTGGCAGTCCTCGACGAACTACACGATGCAGGAGTACGCGAACGACGTCGTCGCGACGATCCAGGACACCTGCGAGACCGCCGGCATCCCGCATCCGGACATCCTCACCGAGTCCGGTCGCGCGCTGGTGGCGCATCACTCGGTGCTCGTGTTCAACGTGCTCGATGTGAACGAGGTGCTCGGAGGGCACGCGCGGCCCGAGGCGAGCGAGGACGACCCGGCGGTCATCCGGCAGTTGACCGAGACCTGGAAGGGTGTGTCCCGCAAGAACTTCCAAGAGGCGTATCACGATGCGCTTCAATCGAAGGAAGAGGCCAACAGCCTCTTCAACCTCGGGATGCTCGAACTCAAGGACCGCGCCCGCGTCGAGCAGCTGTTCTGGGGTTGCTGTGAGGCCATCATCAAGATCACGCGTGAGCTCGACTACGTTCCCGACGACCTCGAGGGACTCGAGAAGGGCCTCGCCGACACCTACTTCGGGAACTTCTCGGTGTTCCAGTCGGCGCCCGATCACTGGGCCGTCAAGCAGCTGTTCCCGATCCTGCCGCTCCACCGGCTCGATGAGCGTCCGACGCGGCGAGGTGTGATCGCCGATCTGACCTGCGACTCCGACGGCAAGATGGATCAGTTCATCGACCTGCGTGATGTGAAGAACTGGCTCGAACTGCACCCGTTCGATGGGCGTCCGTACTACCTGGGCGTGTTCCTGGTCGGCGCCTACCAGGAGATCCTCGGCGACCTCCATAACCTGTTCGGCGATACGAACGCGGTCCATGTGGCGATCGACGAGAACGGCTACCGCATCGATCACGTGGTCGAGGGCGACTCCGTGACCGAGGTGCTCGGGTACGTGCAGTACACCAAGCAGTACCTGATGCAACGCTTGCGCCATGCGAACGAGGCCGCCCTGAGGAAGGGTCTCCTGACGCTCGAGGAGTCGGCGCTTCTGATGCGTCGCTACGACGAGGGTCTCGCGGGCTACACGTACCTCGAGTAGATGAGGCCGTGCGAGTGGCGGCCGGGTTCGCCCGGCCGTCACACTCGCATCAGTCTCGGCGCGCGATCACCTCGATCACGGTGGGCGTGATCACGAAGGCTCCGGGCGTCGACGCGGTGCTCGCCCACGCGGATCGCACCGAGGACGCCTCCTCCGCCGAGACCCGGCCGAGCTCGACGAGCCGAGCGAGCCCGACCTCGACGAACGCATCCGGCCACGCCCACAGCGGGTCGCCGGGCTCTGCGATCTCGCCGATGGTCCGGGTCTCGACCGAGCGACAGCCTCGCAGCGTGAGCCACCTCGGCAGATCGAGACCGACGTCGGGCTCACCGCCGTGCTCGCGCCACGACTCGATGACCTGCTCGACGAAACGCTCGAACGCCGGCTGCCGCGGCGAGACGCGCCACGCCCGATAGTCGATGTACTCGTGCATCACCAGCACACCGCCCGGCCGGACGCGCGCGAGGACCTTGTCGAGCAGTGCCTCGGGGTGGCGAACGAAGGCATACACCCATCGCGACCACGCGGCATCCACGCTGGCGGACGGCAGCTCGTGCTCATCGAGATCGAGTTCATGCGTCTCGATGTTGCCGATCGATCGGGCGCTCGCGCTTGCCTCGAGCGCCTCGAGGAAACGCCTCGAGCGGTCCACGGCGATGACGCGGCCGTCGGGACCGGTGAGCTCCGCCAGATCGAGCGCGGCATAGCCCGGACCGCAACCGACATCGAGCACGCGGTGTCCCAGCGTGATCCCCGCGCGCTTCCACGCCGCGCTCGCATGGGGTCGCCAGATGCGATGTTGCAGGCCGAGCCGGGTCAGCTCGGCGTCGTGCGTGCCGAGCACATAGTCGTTCTCCTGGGACATGTCGGCTCCTTCGATCCATGGGGGAGTGCGTTCGGAGTGGGATTCTTACCATGAGGAATCGCCCTCGCCATCGTCGTGTGCAGCGGCTACGCTTCGATTCGCTGGCCGCTGACCCTCGAATGGAGGACGCCCCGCTCATGTTCTGTCCGGATTGCCTCGCCGAGCATCCCGAGCCTGCGACCGTGTGCTGCGATTGCGGTGAGACGCTGGTTGCCGAGCTCCCACCCGAGTCGGCGGACGCCGGCGGACTCGTCTGGAGCGTAACCGCGCCGGTCCTTCGAAGCACGAATCTGGCGGAGATACTGGTCGCCAAGTCCCTGCTCCAGGCTCACGGGATCCCGTTCGAGGTGCGGAACGAGTTGCTCCAGGACCTGATGGGCCCGCGTTTCCTCGGTGGGTTCAATCCACTCTCGGGGCCCATGGAGTTGCGTGTCCCGGCCGAGTACGAGACCGACGCGCGCGAACTGCTGACGCACGAGAGCCGACCACCGGAGTCCGAACCTGACGACGAGTGAAGCGCCGCTCAGTAGGACTCGTAGCTCTTCTCCTCGATCAGCTCGGAGCCGAGTGACTCGTTGATCTGTCGCTTGATCGCGGCTCGGCGATCGTTGGTGCGGTAGACCGCGCGCGCCAGTTCGATGAAATCCGCGTCGAACTGGCGCGCCGACTCCTTGAGCCGGATGCGATCCTCGATCTCCCACAGTTCCTCGTTCACCTGCTTCAGCTGACTCACGAGCATCCGCGTGTCTCGAGCCGCCAGAGGCGATGCCGACCAGGTCGTCCGCAGCAGATCGAGTTCGCGCTGGACGTTGGCGAGCTTGGCAGGGTCGGTCATACGCTCGGACTTGATCTCGAGGATCGTGAGTTTGTCGAGGAATTCGCCGGGAGACGTGTGGACGAGGAGCGACATGGGGACTCCGTCGGAACGGGTGTGCGAGGGACCGTGAGCATACGTGCTCATCAATCCACGCGCACGAGCCTCGTCCGATGCCGCTCGAGGCCGCAGCACTCGAGGCCGCCGCACTTGTCAGCAGCCGGTCCCCCGGCGCAGACTCCCGAGCCTCCGCTGGCTCACCTCCACCGACCCGCAGCCCGACACGGATGGCGGGGCCAGGTCCGACTCCAGCCCAGGATCGATCATGGGACGCATCTTCGAAGCCCGGAAACACGTGATGTTCGCGCGCTGGGACCGCATGTCCAAGGCGTTCAACCGCATCGGGCGAGAGGTCACGATCGCGGTTCGCAAGGGCGGCGCCGACCCGGACATGAACGCCGCGCTGAGGCGCGCGATCCAGAATGCCCGCGCGGTGAACATGCCCAAGGACAAGGTCGAGTCGGCCATCAAGAAGGCCTCGGGCGTCGGCGCGGAGAATTACGATGAACTGCTCTACGAGTGCTACGCGCCGCATGGCGTCGCGCTCATGGTCGAGTGCGCCACCAACAACAACACCCGGACGGTGGCCAACCTGCGCACGGCGTTCAACAAGCTGGGCGGGAACATCGCGACGACGGGCAGTGTGA
>JAYWEM010000045.1:0-5290 GCA_043779265.1 bacterium
ACGGTGGACGAGTCCGTGCTCTGGCAGCATCCAGAGTGGATCAACGGGGTCACGCCCATCGTGTCGGCTGACATGGACGGCGTGCCGGGGGATCTGTCGGTGACGATCCCCGATTTCGGTGCTTCGACCAAGGCCGTGGTGCTCGTGATGTCGCTCTCGGATGGGCGCAACGGCTGGTGGCAGAACTACCTCGGCTCGAACGGGATCAGTGACACGGAGTTCATCCCCAACGCGCTGCCCTATCGCCTCCGTTTGGAGCTTCGGGCCAGCGCGGATCCGGCCCACCCCACGCCCATCGTCGCCGACGCGGCGGCCCGACTGCTGCCCGCGTTCGCCCCTGACGATCAGACACTCGTGTACAGCAAGGCGACTGGCACGAATTCGGCCCTCCGGCTCTTCCGCCGTTCGGTCACAGGCGGGTCCGAGCAGCAACTGAACCAGCAGGCGCTGGACCAGCTCTACCCCGACGTCTCGCCGCGCGGCGATCTCGTGGCCTATGAAGGCTACATCTCGAGCGGACAGACGAATCTGTTCCTCACGCCGCTCTCGCCTACCACCAGCTCCAACCCGCAGACGCTCACGAGCCTCGACGGTTGTGAGTTCCTGCCTGCGTTCCAACCCAACGGCCGTGGCGTCGCTTACATCCACGCGAATGCCGGTGTCTTCAGGCTGCGCTGGATCGGGGTCGATGGCACGGGCGATCGTGAGGTGGCCACACTCGCGGGGCTCGGCAGCGGAGTCCAACGGCCCCGCTGGAGCCCCGATGGCAGCAAGATCTACCTCTCGCTGCCCGAGCTGGGCGATCGGATCGCATGGGTGCCAAGCTCGGGCGGGCCGTGGACCCTGCTCGACACGCATGACCTGACCGCCGTCTCATTCGACCTGCACCCGGGGTCGGGCCCGACCGCGCTCGCCACCACGATCCCGTTGCCCTCTGCGGACCCGAGCGGCTCGATCTCGACGGCCCGGATCGCCTTATTCACTCCGGGCACTTCACGCGACACGCTCTACGCGTTCAATCGCAACTACTCCAGAATGGACTCGCCTCGCTACTCCCACAGCGGAGCGCTCATCGCTCAGCAGTCCGCGCCCGCGGGAGGGACCTCGCAGGTGTATTGGGCCCGCGTCACCGACAATCTTCCGCCGCTCTTCAGTACGATCGAGGACCAATACGGAGTCGCGTGCGTGCCGCTCCAGTTCGCGCTGCCGGCAACCGACCCCGAAGGCGGAGCGCTCACGTACCAGATGTACTACAAGCCACAGGGCGCTCAGCTCATCCAGGGCAACGTCTTCCGCTGGAACTATCCAGAAGTCGGCGAGTCCTGGGTGCTGTTCCGCGTCATGGACTCGAGAGGCGGCGTGGACACCCGCGTCGTGTTCATCGGCATCACCGACGACGGATCCTGCGAGGAACTCCTCACTGGCGGCGAAGGCGGTGGCGGTGGCCTGACGGCTCGACGGGCGGACCTGACCACGCGCCTCCCGGCCGGTGCGCCAGGCGGGCTTGCTACGCAGGGCGGGTCGTTCCTCGACGGGGCCGGAGCCGGGTCGTGGGAGTCGCGACTGGCTCTGCTGCCCCACTCGGGCAGGAGCGAAGAGGGCTCTTACCGAGTCGCGCTCGGTTCTCAGGTCGCCGCAGGTGTCGACGTCGATCGACTTCGACTGATCGTGGTCGACCACGATCAGGAGTCGGTTGCGCTGGCCGCCGGAACGGAAGTCGTCGTCGGGCGAACCCTAGCTGGAGCCACACTCTCGAGTCTGACGGGCGGAATCGTCGATCTGAGCGTCGCCGATCCGCTTCTGATGGCCGCCGGGGACGTTCTCGAGGCGACACTCGCATCCGAGGCCATCGGCGTGGCGATTCTCTGCCGTCGCGCCGAAGGGGCATCCACATCCGGCCTGGAGGTTCTCGTGCCTCACGGTGAGAGCTGGATGATCGCCGGGCGAGTGCATCCACGCCGAGACTTCGACCAACTCGCTGTGAAGACAGGACCTGAAAATCGAGTCCGCCTGAGAGCCATCGAACCCACGCTACTGACCGGCGTCGAGACGATCATCAGGTCCGAACCTGGAGCGGGGCCATCGTTGTCGGAGGTGGCCGCCGCGGGCGGCGAGGGTGTGAGTCGCCTGGTATCCATTGACGATGACGCCGCCCATGTGGGGCCGAACGCCACGGTCGAGCTGAACTTCCCGGCTCCAGCTGTGCTCGAAGGAATGCGGCGCACGCTGCTTCTGTCCATGGTGGCGCGTGTGGGCCAGCAGATCGGCACACGTTCGCAGGTCGTCGAGGGCGAGCAGGCCGCAAGTCATCCAACCCTCGTGTTCGGGCTCGCCCCAGTGCAACCGAATCCGGCGCACCGTGCAGCCTCGATCTCATTCACCCTCACTAGGCCCGGAATGGTTTCGCTCGAGGTCTTCGACTTGAGCGGAGGACGCGTGCGAAGGCTCGTTTCCGGCGATCGAACGGCTGGCGAGCACCGAATCGCATGGGATGGACTCGACGATCGGGGCCGGCCCTCGCGCACAGGCGCCTACTTCGTCCGACTTACATCGCCCGAGTCCTCGGCGACTCGCAGGTTCGTGTTCCTCCGATGATCGCATCGAAGAGAAAGTGGCCGGAGGGCGGCCCCCCTCCGGCTGCTCGGTGCGTTGGGTGATGGAGGAGTCGAACGGCGACGAGACCACCGTGGCGGTGCGCAAGCACTGAGGGGTGGGCGGAAGTCGCTCCCACACGAAGCAGGCCGCCGCTCCGGACGCCGGGGCGGCGGCGCTGTTTCGGCCTCCACACCCTCACGCCGCGCCGCTTTCGTGCCGATGACTCCCCGGCATGCACCCCGGGTGGCACCCCTTCGCCGTGCCTCCTAGTATCGCCATCCCCTCCGCCTCGCCCATGACCGCGATCCCAGGGACCCGACCGATGCCCACGCCTTCACGCACCCAGCCCACCGTCGCCTACTTCTGTATGGAATACGGCCTGCACGAGTCGTTCCCCATCTACTCGGGCGGCCTCGGCATCCTGGCGGGCGACTACATCAAGACCGCGCACGACATGCAGATGCCCATGGTGGCGATCGGGCTGTTGTGGGCGCGCGGCTATTGCGTGCAGCGAATCGGCGCCGATGGCCGGCCCTACGAGGAGTTCCCGGGCTACGACTCGAGCTGGCTCGAGGACACGGGCCTCCGGGTGCGCGTGCGCGTGCGCGGCACCGAGGTGCCGTGCCGCGTCTGGCTGACCCAGAAGCACGGCCACTGCCCGCTCTACCTGATTGAGCCCGTCCGGCAGGAGGATCGCTGGATCACGCACCGCCTGTACGAAGCGGGCACCGACACGCGCATCGCGCAGGAGATGCTGCTCGGGATCGGCGGCGTGCGGGCGCTGGGCTGGTTGGGGCTCGACATCCACGCCTACCACTTCAATGAGGGGCACGCGGTGTTCGCCGGCATCGAGATGATCGCCGAGCTGATGGAGCAGGGCGTCCAGTTCCCCGAGGCACGCAAGAGGGTGCGCGAACGCATCGTGTTCACCACGCACACGCCGGTGAAGGCGGGCAACGAGGAGCATCAGTTGAAGGACCTGCGCCGCATGGGCGCCTGCCTGCAGCTCTCGGGCGAGGAGATGCGCCTGCTGGGAGGCGAGCCGTTCAACATGACGGTGGCCGGCCTGCGCCTGTCGCGCGCCGCCAACGCGGTCGCCCAGCTGCACGGCGAGACCGCGCGCGAGATGTGGAAGGGCGTGACGGATGCGGCCCCCATCGGTGCCATCACCAACGGCGTTCACGCCCCGACCTGGCAGGACGCGCGCATCCGCGACGCGGCCTCCGACCCCGAACGGCTGTGGGCCGCGCACCTCGCCTGCAAGCGCGAACTGCTGGCACTGGTGCGCAGTCGCAACGACGTCGCGCTGCCCGAGGGTGCGCTGCTGATCGGATTCGCACGCCGCGCCGCCGGCTACAAGCGCAGCGATCTGATCCTCCGCGACGAGGAGCGGCTCGAGCGCCTGCTCGCCGACGATCACGTGCGCGTGCTGTTCTCGGGCAAGGCGCACCCGGATGACCACAACGGTCGCGACATGGTCGCTCGGCTCGTGCAGGGCACGCGCAAGTTCCCGGGCAAGGTGCTGTTCCTCGAGAACTACGACATGGCCGTGGGCCGACTGCTGACCCGCGGCTGCGACGTGTGGCTCAACAATCCGATCCGGCCGCTCGAGGCGAGCGGCACGTCGGGCATGAAGGCCGCCATGAACGGCGTGCTCAACGTGAGCATCCTGGATGGCTGGTGGCCCGAGGGCTGCGAGGACGGCGTCAACGGCTTCGCCATCGGCCAGGGCGAGCCGGGCGATGACCTGCGCGACCTCGAGGACATGTACGACACGATCGAGTCCCGCGTGCTGCCTGCATGGCGCGACCGCAGGCAGTGGGTGCGCATGATGCAGGCCAGCATCGCCATGGCCTCGGGGCAGTTCAGCACCGAACGCATGATGCGCGAGTACTTCGAGCAGCTCTATCGCCTGGAGCCGGCCGCCACGCGCTGAGCAGCCGGGCCACTGCCGCACGTTCGCTTCGACCCTCTGTGCCCAAGCTGATAGTGTGCCCGGCCTCATGTTCGAGCCGCTGCCCTCTGAGTTCGACTTCGCCGCCGCTGAGCGGCGCGTGCGCGATTTCTGGCGCGCCCACGACGTGTTCGGGCGCTCGCTCGCGCAGAGGGCCGGTGCGCCCCGCTTCGTGTTCTACGAGGGGCCGCCGACCGCCAATGGCATCCCGCATCCGGGCCACGCCCTGACGCGCGCCATCAAGGACGTGTTCCCGCGCTATCGCACCATGCGAGGCGAGCTGGTCGAGCGGAAGGCCGGCTGGGACACGCACGGGCTGCCGGTCGAGGTCGAGGTCTGCAAGGAACTCGGTATCCATACCAAGGAGCAGATCGAGGCGTTCGGCGTCGAGGGCTTCGTGCGGCGCTGCATCGACAGCGTGTTCCGCTACACGCGCGAGTGGGAGCAACTGACCGAGCGCATCGGATTCTGGGTGGACACCGATCAGGCGTACGTGACCTACCACCAGAGCTACGTCGAGAGCGTGTGGTGGGCGCTCTCCGAGCTCCATCGGAAGGGGCTGCTCTACCGCGGCCACAAGGTGGTGTGGTGGTGGGCGCAGGGCGGGACGGCGCTCTCGGCGGGCGAGGTCGGCAACTCCTACAAGACCGTCGACGATCCGTCGGTCTACGTCCGTTTTCCGCTGCTCGACGAAGACGCATCGCTGGTGGTGTGGACGACCACTCCCTGGACGCTCCCGTC
>JAYWEM010000046.1:0-12595 GCA_043779265.1 bacterium
TCCGCGGCTTCGGCCGCTGCAAGCCCCGGATCGTCGTCGCTCTCGGGCGACGCTTCCATCTCCGGGGTGTACTCCATCTCCGCGCCATCCGGGCTCGTGGCGGCAGGCGCCGGAGCATGGGTCGCGAGGTACTCGTGTGCGGTCGCCATCACCTTCTCGGCGGTCTTCTCGCCGAAGCCGGGGATCTCGATCAACCGTTCCATCGGAATCGCGAGCAGTTCGTGGACCGTCTCGATCCCAGCGCCGATCAACTTCTCCGTCGTCGCGTCCCCGAGCCCGAGAGCCTCCACCTCGACGCGCGTGGCACGCTCGAGCTCGACGCGCTGCTTCTCATCCGACTTGGAGATCAAATCGATCTTCCAGCCGGTGAGTCGCGCAGCGAGCCGGGCATTCTGGCCGCCCTTGCCGATGGCGAGCGACAACTGATCGTCTGCGACGATGACGGTCATCTTGAACTCTTCCTCGTTCGCCTTCACGTCCATGACGCGGGCCGGCTGCAGCGCCCGGGAGACGAAGACCGAGGCATCCCCCGACCACGGCACGATGTCGATGCGCTCGCCGCCCAGTTCGCGCACGATGCTCTGCACGCGCGAGCCCTTGAGCCCGACGCACGAACCGACGGCGTCGACGCGCGGGTCGTTCGAGAACACGCTGATCTTGCTGCGCGAGCCGGCTTCGCGGGCGACGGCCTTGACCTCGACGGTGTTGTCGGAGATCTCCGGCACTTCGCTCTCGAACAGGCGGCGCAGGAAGTCGGGATGGGTGCGCGACAGGATGACCTGCGGCCCCTTCGCCGACTTGTCGACGTTGATCACCACGGCCCGGACGTACTCACCCGAGCGATGGTAGGAGCGCGGGATCTGCTCGCGTGGAGGCAGCAGGCCGTCCGTCGCGGCGAATCCCTCGCTGACTCCCAGCTTCACGATCACATTTCCGCGATCCACCTGCTGCACGGTGCCGCGCACGAGCACGCCGATCTTGTCGGAATACTCCTGGAACACCTTGTCGCGCTCCGCCTCGCGAACCCGCTGGATCAGCACCTGCTTCGCGGTCTGGATCGCGTTACGACCGAACTCGGCGATCGGCAGCGGGATCAGGATGACGTCGCCGATCTGGACATCCGCCTTGTGCGGTCGGGCCATCTCGATCGTCCACTGGAACGCCTCATCCTCGACCGTCTCGACCACCGTGTGGCGCAGAGCACACTCGAGTCGGCCCGCCGCGGGATCGAAGTTCACGACCACATCCGCCGTGGGCCCGTGCTTGCGTCGCACGGCACTCGCCAGTCCCTGCTCGAGCGTCTCGATCAGCATCTGCCGGTCGACGCTCTTCTCGCGCGTGATGGCGCTCAGCGCATCCAGGATCTCGTTGCTCATCAGGCTCCTCCCCGTGGTCGCTCCGCCTTCGGGGGGCGCGCCGCCTTCTCGCGGCGCAGCGCCTCCAGGGGATCCACCACAAGCCGAGCCGAGCGGACCTCGGCCCATTCGAACCACTGTTCGTCACCATCGTCGGCTCGGACGCCCGGACGACCCCTGTCGTCCGGCCCGATCAGCTCGCCATCGAAGCGCCGCCGACCATCCCGCAACTCATGGGTGTGCACCGACACGCGGGTTCCCGAGAAGCGCTGGACGTGCTCGAGGGTCCGGATGGGACGATCGAGCCCGGGCGAGCTCACCTCGAGGAGGTAGCGACTCGGGATCGTCTGGTTCATATCCAGCGCATCGGCCAGGCGCCGACTGAAGCGGGCGCAATCCTGGAGCGACACGCCGCCCTGCCGGTCGAGGAAGACACGGATGATCCGCGTCTTCCCCTGAGATGCCTGTTCGACGTCGACCACCTCGTACCCGTCGTCCTCGGCAAGAGGCACGGCGAGCTGGCGAACTTCTTCTCGGACTTCCACTTTCGGCTGCTCCCACAAAGACGGAAAAGGAGTGGTCGCACCTGCCCCACTCCTGACCGCCAAGCTAACCGATGGGGGATGCGGAGGCAAGGTGCGTGGCTCTTGCGTGTGCTCTTGCGACCCATCTCCGACAAGTCGATGGCATCAGCACGGTTCGCTGTCCGAACCGTTCGGTCAGGGCCTCGCCAGCGGGCTCCGGTAGAGGATCCAGGCGCCCACCCGAGCGACCTCGGCGAGGCTCGCCGCCGACGTCCGGTCGGGCAGGTCCGAGGCCGTATGCCATGCCGGATAGTCGAAATCGATGATGTCGACGCAAGGCAGGCCGGCATCCAGCAGGGGGACATGGTCGTCCATCACCGTGTAGCCCACTTCATCATGGAACGATCGCGCCCCGGTCGCCCGGGCCGCCTCCAGGACGAGCGCGACGAGATTCGAGGCCCGTCGCTGTGAGTTCCCTTCCACCCTGATATCGAGGTCGGCGTCGCCGACCATGTCGAACAGGAACCCCGCGATCGGTCTGGCAGGGTCCCCCGAGGGTGGCAGGCGCAGTGCATACCCCCTCGCTCCCAGGCAGAATTCGTCCGCCCGATCGGCGGCTCCGAGGTCTTCGCCGTCGAAGAACACGAGGTCGACGCCGATCCGGGGCGCCTTCGCGTGCATCAGCTCGGCCAGTTCGAGCAGTACGGCCACGCCACTGCCCGCGTCGTTCGCGCCGAGCACGGGTTCACCTCTTCGTGCGGGGTCGGGATCCTGATCGGCGAAGGGACGGGTGTCGAAGTGCGCGCAGAACAGGATGCGCCGGCCGCCGTCGGGGCCGAAGCGACCGATCACGTTGGTCAGCGGCAGCGGGCGGCCGAGCGTCGAGTCGACGAAGGACTGCCGCTCGACCTTGCCACCGCACCGCTCGAGGTTCTCCACGATCCAGATGCGCGCGCGCTCGTTACCCTCGGTCCCCGAGATCCGTGGCCCCATCGCGACCTGTTCGACTATGCGAGCCTGCATGCGATCGCCATCGACTGCGATCGGCGACTCGCATCCGGAGAGCAGCATCGCCACCACACCCATCAGAACCGGGCCCACGCGCTTCATCCACGACCTCCTCGATCAGAACGTGAACTGCGCCCGCAGCTCGACCCGGACGCTGCGGCGGATGATGCCCTTGGTCTGGTCGCGGTTCTCCGAGAAGCCCAGCGCGAGGTTGCCGGTCACGTTGCTGCTGAATCCATACGAACCGCTGCCGTTGACGGAGAGCCGCGTCTCATCGATCGGACTCAGCTCGCCTCCGGTGTCGAGCAGCAACGTCCCGGCGCGGCGACGCGAGACCGATGTCGCCAGCTGCACGTTGATATTGCTTCGAACCGTGCTCGTCTTGCCGAGGAAGGTGACTTTCTGACCCTGTGAATAACTCCGGCTGACCGTGAAGCTGACATCGGTGTTGGAATCGGTCTGCCTCGAGTTGCCCGGAAAACGCTCCTCGCTGCGCGTCGAACTGCGCTCGAGCTTGAAGTCCGCATCCGTGCCGTTCTTGAATCGTCCTCGCAGTGAGAGCAGGGGCCGGAAGTCGTGCCGGACCGACGTGCGGCGCGCCTGATCGCGGCTGTTCTGGTAGTTGACCGTGTGCGAGCGCGCGTACGCCGTTCGGATCGCTGGATTCTGGAGGAACTTCGTCAGACCGATCACCGTCGCGAGTTTGCCGTAGTCCAGCTCGAAGTCGGGGAATCGCCAATCGCGATCACGGCTCAGCACGGCATTCTGCGAGTTGGTCCGGTCCCCGTAGCTCACTCGGGCGGCGATCGCCGTGTTGAACGCCATCGGGATGCGCGTGCGACCATTGGCTCGCCAATCGAGCCCGGTGTTCGCGTTGTTCCCGAACTCGCGCACGATGCGCGTGGAGTCCTCGAACCCCGGATTCTCGGCGAGTCCGAGCAGATAGAGCGGATTCGCGTTGCCTCGCACGCGCGAGTAGGTGCTCGACCGATTGACCGTGAGGTCGGTGGAGATGTTGCCGAGCCGGGCGACGGCGTCCTGCCAGCGGATGATGCGACGGAATCGAGGCTGCGGTGTCGTATCGCCGGCGGCCCGAACCGGAGCCACGGGAGATGGCTTGGAGAAGCTCGTCTGGAACGGCAGCTCCATGCTGAATGTGGCGTTCTGGCCATTGCCGATGGAGCGCGTTCCGAGGTCACTCGAGAGCACGTCGCGATTCTCGTTGTAGAACGAATTCCACGACATCGTCGGCCGCATGAACGCTCCGCGATTCAGCGTCAATCGACCGTTCAGGCTCTGCCGCCACGACACGAGGAGCCCCAGATTGAGGCCGCCGACTCGATCGTTCTCACGATCCGGGAGATTCAGCGACAGATTGCGCCGGCCCTCGATACGGTGACTCAGGAAGTCGAAGGGCCGTGTGTCGGCCCCGAAGTCGAGGCCCGCGGCCCGTCCGCTGTTGCTGTTGGTGGGCAGCAGCGCTCCCGAGCCGTCGGTGGCTCGTGTGAACGATTCGCTCGTCGTCTTGTTGACCGCGTAGTTCCAGTACACGCGCTCGGGCAGCGGGAAGAACCGCGTCTTCCCGACCCCGATCGGGAACTGCAGCAGATTGCGCGGCGCGATGGACCAACTCACGCCCCCGTTCACGATTTCGGAGCGTCCCAGCGCCTGCGGCGATCGGGAATCGGTGAGCGTGCGGCTGAGATTCGCGGTCATTCCCCCGACGGTGTAGCGAAGGAACGGATTCGAGCGCTCTCCCCATGCCCGCGAATAGGATGTGGAGAGCGAGCGCGAGATGTGGCGCTGCTCGCTCTGGGCCTGTTGAGCCCCCGTTCGGACGACGTCATCGCCGGCCGTGAATCGAGGGCGAGATGCGTTGTCGTTGTAGACCATACTGATGGGCAGCGAGATGCCGGTGCCCTCGAAGAAGCGATGCGTGTCGAATCGCGAGGTGAACGCGAGTTGCTGTGTGAGATTCCCCGAGCCACGGGTCTCACCGACGCTCAGGAACTCCGCTCCACGCTGATTCCAGGTCAGGTTGTAGTCGAGTAGGTTGGCGACACGCCCCTGGACGCCGAGTCGGTTGGCGAGCCCCATGTCCTTGGCCACCTCGGTGGCGCGCAGCTCGTTGAACCACAACTGGCCGCGATCGTAGCGGCGTCCGCCCGTGCCGCCCGGATCCGGATTCTGATTGAGGAGGCCGAACGAGATGCGCCTCAGTCGCGTGAACGAGGGGCGCCCCTTGATGATCAACGAGTCACCCGCGCCGCCGAGTGCAGCTCGATAGAGCACGTTGCCGGCCACCGGGAAGTCCGGAGCGAGCTTGAAGTTGGAGAGCTCGGTGAGCGTGGCGCGCACCTCCTCCCAACCGATCGAGAGCGGCGTCGAGTTGGAGGGGACGCGGCGTTTGACCTCGTAGTAGTCCGAGCCGCGCTCGTCGCCAGCGAAACGGACGAAGTAGTAGAGGAGCGTGTCCGCGCCGGAGGGTCCCGTGTAGCCCGAGATGTCGAAACCGGCCGCATACCAATTGAGCACGCCGTAGCGGCTGTAGTTCTCCGGCAGCGAGAACGTACGGTAGGCCTCGAGCGTGTCGCCGGCGCCGAACGACGTGAATTCGAGCGCCATGCTCTGCTCGCGACGGCTCAACGCCTGATTGCCATTGCGCGTCTCGCCCGGATCGAACGGCGGCAGGTAGGAGCCGGCATTGTCGATGGTGTTGACTGCGTTCAGGGTCATCGTCGTCTTGAGCAGGTCGCTCTGCTCGGCCGAGAGTGGCGTCGTCTGCCACCGGCTGCCGACGATCTCGATTCCCCCGAGCATCAGCAAGGGCGCGCGTACCGCAGCCGCCGTCGAATCGCTCTTCTGCACGCCGTCGATCCAGACGCGAACGTGACGGGCGATGGTGAGGTCGGGTGCGCCGAACTGGATCCGGAGACTGTCGGCGATCGGGATGCGATAGCGGCGCCAGCCGTTCTGGACGTCGGTGACCTGAGCCGGGAACTCCGTGCGGACGTCCGTGATCTGATACGGACTCGCCCCCTGGCCGAGATCGATCGTGTAGCGGAAGAAGCTCTCCTGCGTATCGAGACTCTGGTTGAGATTCAGGTCCTCGGAGTCGGGAATCGGGAACACCGCCTTGTTGCCCTCGGTGCCGTTCGTACCGCGATAGCGCCGCGGGTCGATCTCGCGGAATGCCTGGTCGATGTTGCTGAAGTCATCACCCTCGGGGTCGTTCCGACCACCGAGATCGACCGTGCTCAGGTCGGCCAGATCCGTCCGGCTTTCGTTCGCGGACAGGCGGTTGTCGAGTCCGGTGTCCTCGTTGTTGGATCCCGCGACGACGAGCTGATTGTCCCTCGGCGGCAGATCCTCGGTGTCGAGCATGCCGTTCGGCGGTCGGTTCGGCGCCCGCATCTGATCCTCGCTCACCTCGCCAAGATCGACATGCAGTCGGACGCGGTCGCCTCGAATGCGATTGGTCGGAGCCGAAGGATCGTGGTGATCATTCAGGTCGTTCACCCACACCTCGATGAACTGCGATCGCGACAGATCGAGACCGACCTGATCGAGCGGATACGTGAGCCCCGCCCACAAAGTGTCGCCCTGCGCCCTCGTCCGCGGTTCGCGCGGGATCGTCATCGCCAGGACCTGGCGCGGGTTCTGCGCCCCCTGCGCGTCCTCCAGCGTCGGCTTGAGGTCACGCTCCTTGACGACGTTGAGGGGCACGTACCACTGCAACTCCCCCTTGGATTTGCCCGCGGAGGACGTGATCGGCTCGCTGATCACCGCGCGGCCCTGTTGCACCAGCACGGGCACCGGCGGCACGCTCGAGGGTCGCCAGCGCTCGGGAGTCAGGGACAATGACACGGCGTCCCGAACTCCCTCCATGTCGTCGATGTAGACCTCGTTGCGGGTGTTCGGGTTCGGGAATGACGCTCCCACCTCGGCCTGCAGATTGAACTCCGAGGGCGTCGTGGTGCGGACTCCCGGCAAACGGTCGGCGATACGCGTGAGGAAGCCGGGCTTGAAGCGCCACTCGCTGTTGAGGTCGGTGATCAACGTTCGCGAGGGTTCCTCGCCGAGTCGCGGGCGGAGGTCCTGTGCGCCCTTGCTCTCGTAGAGGAAGGCGCCGCCGAGGCTCTTCTCGCGGCCCTCGAGCCGGAATGCGCTGCCGACCAGCGTTCGACCGGCCTGCTGGAACAGCGGCGCGAATGCGTAGTCGATGTTGAGCTGATCCGTGGGACCCAACTGGCGACGCAGCGTCACGCGGCCCAGATCGTAGTCGATCGTGTAGTCGCGATCGCGCACCCAGCGCTCGCCGTTGACCACGACGGCCTCGGAGCCCTCGAGCAGGTTGCTGCGCCCGAGTGAAATGTCGCCGCCACCACGCGATGCCGCGAACTCGGCCATGAGGTAGTACGTCGCATCCGTGGATCGCAGGATGCCCTTGTCGTAGATGCCCGGGTTCCTGCCGTTCAAGGAGTCCGGTGGTCCGACGAGTCGGACGCGTCGGTCGAGATTCGCATTCATCAACTGATCGAACGGCTTGGCGTCCGCGCCCTGCAGTCGCGGTGCGAACGGCCGCGGCTCCGGGAAGAACAACACCCCATTGCGATAGTCCACGAACGCGCGCTGCCGCGAGTTGGGAGCCGTGCCGTCGACGATCCCATCATGGCCCGGCAACGACTGGCCGCTCGATTCATCGCGATTGTCGAGTCCCAGCACTTCGATGTAGGACACCTCGGTCCCGCCCGTGAACGGGACCGTGGTCCGAGGCGGATCGCTCTGCAACCGCCGAATCGCCAACTGGAACGTCTTCGGGTCGATCCCGAATCCGTCGAGGTTGTAGAAGTTCTTCAGCTCGAGCTCACGCGTCCGGAAGAAAACGGCCGTCGTATCGAACAGGTCGCCACCGCCGATCGACTGGAGCGTCCGCGGCGGCCTCAGGAGCTTGAGCGTCGTCGCCCCGGAGTCCGCCCCCGCAGCCAGGATCCTCCGACCGCCCACCTGGATCGGCGGCCCGATCGCCTGACCGGTCGTCGGGTTGATCGGCGTCGCGCGATAGCTCACCGCGAGGATCTGATTGCTCGTCGGTTGGATCGGCTGCCTCAGCCGGAGCACCTTCAACGTGTAGGTCGTGAACGGATAGATGGTGTCGAGGATCTCGTACTGCTGGTCGGCGCCCGGGCGCAGCAGATCGAAGTTGCCTCGCACGGACGTGTCCGCGGGAGTCGGAAGCGGCAAGCCGAAAGCGGCATCGGGATCGACCTGCGCCTTGCCCCGGAGCACGTTGATGTCGTTGCCGTAGTTGCCATCGTCGAGGTACACGGACACGGTGGCGTCATCGATGTCGTAGAGGGCCCCATCGTTGGGGTCGTAGAAGAAGAAGTACTGCCCCTTGATGTAGTCGTAGTCCGGATACTCGCGGCTGATCTTCGAGGCCCCACCCGAGTAGGACGACCGCTCCGAGCGCCCCTCCTGCTTGCTCGCCAGCACCGTCAGGTCGAGCGGACCGACGCGGGACGCGAGCTTCACGCCGAACAACCCCTCGTTCTTGCCGCTGTACGAGACGTACTGCGTGCCCGGCAGCGAGAGGCTCGTGTTGCCGAGATCGAGCGACTGGACGATGTCGTCCTCGTCGCCTCGGTAATTGATGGCGATGCGGTTGGCGAGTGGAATCTGATTGGCCGAGTTCTGCAGCAGGTTCACTTTGATCCGGTCCGAGAGCTGCCCCTCGAGACGGATGTCGAGGTCCTGCTGCATGTCGAGCGAAGGGAAGAGCGACTGCCTCTGTCCCAGGAGTCCCGTCTGCTGGTTGGTCCAATTGCTGGTACCCGAGAGACGGATGCTCTCGGAGCCCGAGACATTCAGCGCCGGTCCGCCCGGGCCGAGGATGCTCTGCACGCGGCTCGGCAGCTTGACCGGGATCGGCAACGAGAGGCCCGCAGGCCGCGCGGCGGTGTGCTGCCCGAGCGTGTTGAGGTCCCTTCGATTCCGCTCGATCCATCGCTCACGGAACGTGCGCCGCATGGCCTGGCGCGGGTACTCCTCGAGCGGGGTGCGGGAGGCACCGCCCAGCCGCACCTCGCCGATCTCGACCGAGCTCAGCAGAAAGCTCGCCCCGGGGTCGATCGACTGGCGCAGTCGCCGCGGATCCATCCCCGGGCGTAAAGTCACGCCGAACGGGTGGGATTCCAGACGCGGCAAGCCTGCCTGGACGAACCGGTTCTCAAGCGCGAGGAGCGAGCTCGATTTCCAGGGCGTCGGCAGGCTGTCGGCAGCAGTCAGAACCGGCTTGGGGCGCCCCGCGAGACTAGGGAGCTTGGGCAGGCCCGAGATCTGCGCGATGAGGGCGAGAGCAGGAAGGAGGAGGAGGTGCATGCATGGGCCGCTGCTGGGGAGCGCGGCGGTGCGCGACGGTAGCGCCGCTGCCCGAACGGACACAAGCGGTCGCTCCCGAAGCGTGCGGCCGACTCGGACTGTGGGGTAGGCTGCCGACGTGCGGATCCTCCCCTTCTACATCCTGAGACAGCATCTGGTTCCCTTCCTGCTGGGCCTCGGGGTGGTCACGTTCATCCTCATGATGGACGTGGTGTTCGATCACCTGAACCTGCTCATCAATCAGGGTGTGCCGGCTCTGATCGTGCTCCAACTGTTCGGCCTGGCGCTCGGGTTCATCGTCGCCCTGGCAGTGCCCTGTGCCGTGCTGGTCGCCACGCTGATGGCCTTTGGCCGCATGTCGCAGGACAACGAGATCACCGCCATGCGGGCCAGCGGCATCCACCTGTTCACGGGGATGATCCCCGCGCTCATCGCGGCGCTCGGCCTGGCGGTCGGGTTGACGTTATTCAACAATCGCGTCTACCCGGACATGAACCACTCGTACGCCAACCTGCTCATCGACATCGGTCGCATGCGGCCCACCGTGCGGCTCCAGGAAGGCGTCTTCATCGAGGATTTCGCCGGCTACAACCTGCTCGTCCGCTCGGTCAATGGGCAGACCAACGAGTTGCGGGGCGTCACCATCTACCAGCTCAATCCGGGCGCGCAGCCGACGACGATCCTCGCCGAGCGCGGCTTCCTCTCCTATACGAAGGACGGCCGCACGGCCGTACTCGAACTGAGTGATGGCGAGATCCATGAGGTGCCACGCGATGTCGGTGGTGCCAGGCGATACCACCGACTCGTGTTCAAGCAACACACGATCTTCATCCGCGATGCCGGGGGCATGCTCGAGCGCACCGTCCGGCGCTCGCGTGGCGACCGCGAGAAGAGCGCCAGCACGCTCCTCGATGAGCGCAAGGAAGTGATCGATCAGTACACCCACTCGCTCGAGTTGAAGCGCAATCGATTCCAACTCGCGGGGGTGCCCGTCGACGCGCTCACAGCGCTCTCCCCCGAGCGTGCTCCGGTGATGAAGCGCCTCGGGATGTTCGCGAGCGGCCTGATCCATCGCGGTGACCCGCTCACCGCCCTGCTCGAGCGCCACCCCTCGATGCGGATGGATGGCGACCTCTGGCGACTCGAGCGGGACGCCCTGCGGCGGCGGATCGCGGGTCTCTCGGTCGAGATCCACAAGAAGTTCGCGCTGCCCGCAGCGTGCGTGGTCTTCGTGCTCATCGGCGCGCCCATCGGGATGCGGGTTCGACGCGGTGGGCCGGCGATTGCGTTCGCCTCGATCGGCTTCTTCCTCTTCTACTACCTCTGTCTGGTGATCGGGGAACAGTTGGCGACGCGGCTCCTGCTTCCGCCGTGGCTCGCCATGTGGCTTGCGAATCTCATTCTCGGCGGACTCGGAGTCGAGCTGACGGCTCGCGCCTGCGAGATCCACCTGCCCTGGCACGGTCCACGGCGCCGGCAGCCCACGCCTCGCCGCCCCATCATCCGCGACGGGAACTCGGAGGCGGTCGCGTGAGGATCCACGACCGCTACTTGCTGCGTGAGTTCCTCGGGTATCTGGCGCTCGGGCTACTCGGGTTCATCGTCATCTTCATCGTCGTCGACATCTTCGAGAAGATGGACGTGTTCCTCGACCACAAGGCGTCGGCCGTGCTCGTGCTCGATTACTATCTGAACCTCACGCCCGACGTCGTGGTCAAGGTGCTGCCAGTGGCGCTCCTGCTCGCCACGTTCCTGGCACTCGGGCAGCTCAACAAGTTCGGCGAGTTGACCGCGCTGCGAGCTTGCGGGATCAGCATCCTCCGACTGATGGCACCGGTCTTCGCGGTCGCCGGGATCTGCGTCGTCGTCTCGTTCGCGCTCAGCGAGCTCGTCGTACCCGGGGCGACCCGCACGCGCAATCAGATCCTCCAGGAGCGCATCCAGCACATCCAGCGCTCGTCCCACTTGGAACGCGCGGACGTCACCTACCTCGGGGTCGGCGGCCGGATCTGGTACATGCGCCTCTACCTCGTGCGCGAGGAGCGGATGCACGAGGTGTCCCTCCAGGAGTTCGAGAAGGGCGAACTGGTGCGACGCATCGACGCCAGCGAAGCCACCTGGGACGGGGAGCGCTGGGTGTTCGCCTCGGGCTTCACGCGGTCGTTCGACGCCGAGGGCCGCGAGACGGCCACGGCGTTCCAGCGGCTCGGCGTCAATGGCCTGGCCGAGCGGCCACGCGACTTCGCCAAAGAGACGCGAAGCCCCGACGAGATGAACGTGCTCGAGTTGCGCGAGTACGTCGGCCGCCTGCGCAGCAGCGGCGCCCGCGTCGCCAACTACCTCGTCGACCTGCACATGAAGATCGCCTTCCCGTTCGTCTGCATCGTGCTCGTCATGATCGGTGGCGCACTTGCGACCCGGCTGAGGATGCAGGGTGCCGCTCTCGGGTTCGGCCTCTCGATCGCGATCGCGTTCCTCTACTACGGATTCCTCCAGGCTGGGAAGGCCTTCGGGCACAGCGGCCTGCTGCCGCCCTACCTCGCAGCTTGGATGGGCGACATCATCTTCGGCACCATCGGAGTCATCATGATGTGGCGGGCGCAGCAACACTGACTCGGCCGTCGCGGTCCAGTTGATGCGCGACGCCCAGAGCATCGAGCTCACCGCAGAAAGCGACATCCGCCGCGAACTCGGGTGCCAAGTCTCGCAGGTAGCGCCCGTGATCCGACCCTTCGACGCTCGCCCGCACCTCCTGCGCATCGCGTGGCGCGATCGCGACCGCCAACTCCGCAGCCGTGCCCTCGCACCTCCACCCCACCTGCCGGAGCCGCACGGTGAGCCAGCCCGCGAGCGCCGCATCCTCGAGCGCGAACTCGCCGAGCTTGCCCGCGGCGATGATCCAGATGTCAGCGGCATCGCCCAGCGCCCGAAGCACCGCAGAGGCATTGGTGAACGCGGCCGGCACTCTCGCCCGGCAGCCCGAGGCGGCGCGCAGTGCCCGCGAACCATTGGTCGAGGCGAACGCCAGCGTGCGCGACGCCACTCGCTCGCGCGCGTACTCGGAGGGCGAGTTCCCGAGATCGAACCCTTCGATGACGCGGCCCTCTCGCTCGCCGCACACGAGCACGTTCGCCTCGCGTTGACGATAGGCCAGCGCGGCGGACGGGTCCTCGAAGGCCACCACACGCGCCGCGCCGTTCGCACAGGCCGCGCTGATCGTCGACGTGGCACGCAGGACATCGATGACCACCGCGGTCGTCTGTGGCCGCGCGGGGATCGTACCGCGCGGCGGCACGAGCGAGACGCGCAGCGAACCCGCGGTCATGG
>JAYWEM010000047.1:0-12442 GCA_043779265.1 bacterium
GTCGGCGCCGCCGATCCGTCGCAGCGCTCGGCGTTCCTGGCAGCCGGCATCTCGACAGCCCTCAACACGACGGCATTCGGACTGATCGTGGCCGTTCCGACCCTGCTGTTGCACGGCTGGCTGGTGTCGATGGTCGAGGCCGTCGTCGAGCAGGTGGATGAGGTCTCCGTCCGCGTCTCGCGTGCCCTCGGGGCGGTCTCCCCGGCAACCTCGGCTCGTTCGACCGCTCCTGCGGCTCAGGTCGTGGCGATGCCGCCTCGCGCGGTGACGCCGATCGGTCAGGCACCGGCGCGCGGTCCCATCGCCTCGCAGGGCGGAGCGTAGGTCGTCATGGCCCGCCGGATCTCACGGGGGAGGTCGAGCCGCGTGCATGTCGCGGCGGACCTCGAACTGCTCCCGCTCATGAACATCTTCATCGTCCTCATCCCGATGCTGCTCCTGTCGGCGGTCTTCGTCGAGGTGCGCGCCATCGAGATGTCGGCGCCACGGGTCAGCGAGGAGGCCAGTGCGACTCCGCGCGAGCCGCTCGACCTGGCCATCGGCGTCTCCGATGCCGGATGGGTCGTGCGTGGCAACGGCATCACCGAAGCGCACATCGTCCGTCCATCCAGCGGGTCGCTCATCCCCTTGATCGAGGCGTTGAAGACGGTGACCGCTCGCTTCCCCGAGGAGCGCGCCGTCCGCATCGTCGCCGAGCCGGGAACGCGCTATGAGGAACTGGTCTCGCTCATGGACGCGGCCCGAGCAGCCGGGCTGTCGGATGCCTCGCTGATGGGCACCGCGAACGGAGGCCACTGAGATGGCACGTGGACGGAAGGATCGTCGGAGCCGGCTCGGCAAACTGAAGGCCGCGACGAACGTGAATCTCACGTCGATGATGGACATCCTCACGACCCTGCTGTTCTTCGTCCTCCTCAGCTTCGTGAGCGGCGGGGAGAGTTCCACGCCCGCGCCGGGGATCACGCTGCCGGCCTCGACCGCCGAACAGGCGACTCGGGCGTCGCTCGTCATCGCGGTGGACTCGAAGTCGATCCTCGTGGGTGGCGAACGAGTGGCGACTGTCGAAGAGGCGATGCACTCGGAGGGTCTCCTCATCCCTGCGCTCGCCCAGCACCTGACCCAGGTCCGTGAACAGATGGACGCTCTGGCCGCGAGGAAGGGCGAGGATGTGGGCAGTACTCCGCGTCTCGTCACGCTCCAGGGAGATGCCTCCGTCGAGTTCCGCGTCCTCCAGAAGGTGATGTACACGCTCGACCAGAGCGGCTTCCCGGACATCGCGCTCGCGGTGCTCAAGAAGGCCTGAGGCGACCATGACCGTCTTCGCACTACCGACCTATCGCCGATCGACCTGGGACGAGCGCGACGAGCTCTTCCTGCGATGCCTGAGCGCCGCTGCGGTCGCTGGGATGATCGCGCTGCTCGCAATGCTCTTCATGCCGTCGAGGGCCAAGCCCGTCACCAGCGTGGAGCAGGTCTCCCCACGCATGGCGCGTCTCATCCTCGAGCCGCCCAAGGCGAAGGTGGCCGCTCCGTTGCCCGCGCGGCCTGCAGCCGATGTGGTGAAGGCCGAGGCCACGCCGGTCGAGGCGACGCCGACCCCCACGCCCGTTCGTGCTCGCCGGCCCAACACTCCAGCGCTTGCGGTTGATGCCGGCCGCGCCGGGCGCGAACGAGCGACCCGCGACGTCGCGGCGCTGGCTGCGACCTCCGCTTCCTTGAACAGCGCGCTCGACGGCCTCTCGGCAACGCTCGGAGCGGCTTCGGGTCCCGGCACCGGAAGTGGTCCGGCACGCCCGGGCCGTTCGCGCGGCGTCCGAACGGCACGCGGTGCCGAGGCGCTGGGCGGGGGAGCCGGTGGACTCGCAGGCGGTGCCGCCGATCTCGGAGGTTCCGTCGTGGCTGGGTCGAGTGTGGCGATCGGTGGGCTCGAGAGCGGCGGCTCGGGAGGTGGCGCGGCGATCGGTGGCACATCATCGGATGCGGGTGGAGGCAGTGGCGCAGGCGCCGCACCTAGCGTCTTCCGGAGCAATGCGTCGCTGCTCTCGGTGATCCAGCGCTATGCCGCGGGGATCCAGTACTGCTATGGCAACGAGCTCAAGCGCGATCCGTCACTCAAGGGGAAGCTCGTGGTCGCGCTGACCGTCGCGGCCTCCGGTGCCGTGACCGAGGCGAGTATCGTCCAGAACTCGACCGGGTCCTCCCGACTCGCACAGTGCGCTCTCTCGCAGATCCGCGACTGGCGCTTCCCGCCGATCGCCCAGGGCGTGACGACGTTCCAGACGCCGTTCGTCTTCACGCCGCCGCAGTGAGCCGAGGGCATCGGGGCCGAGAGTGCGAGCCTGCTCGCCTCTCGGCTTCGGCTGCCGATCGGGTTGGGGGCGATCGATCGGGGTGCTAGCGTGCCCCGCCCATGCGCCTGTCCCTCCCACGCACCCACGGCCGCGCCGCGACGGCGTTCATCCTCATCACCGTCGGCCTCGACATGCTGGCACTCGGCATCATCGTGCCCGTGCTGCCGAAGTTGGTCATCGACCTGATGGCTGGCGACACCCCCAGCGCCGCCCACATGCTGGGGCTGTTCGGCGCGAGTTGGGCGGCCATGCAACTGGTCTGCGCCCCCATCCTCGGCTCGCTCTCCGATCGGTTCGGTCGGCGCCCGGTGATCCTGCTCTCCAATCTCGGGCTCGGCATCGACTATGTCCTCATGGCGATGGCGCCCTCGATCGGCTGGCTTTTCGCGGGCCGCGTGGTCTCGGGAGCGGCCGCGGCCAGTATCCCGACCGCAGCGGCCTACCTGACCGATGTGACACCACCCGAGAAGCGCGCCGCGGCGTTCGGCCTGCTCGGCGCGACGTTCGGTCTGGGCTTCATCCTCGGTCCGGCCCTGGGCGGCATCCTCGGGCAGACGGACCCCCGGCTCCCGTTCTGGGTGGCGGGAGGGCTCAGCCTGCTGAACGCGGCCTACGGGCTGCTCGTGCTGCCCGAGTCGCTCGCGCCTGCGAATCGTGCGCCGTTCTCGTGGCGGCGGGCCAATCCGATCGCCGCGCTGGGGCTTCTGCGATCGCAACCGGGACTGGGCGGGATCGCCGCCGTCTACTGGCTCAGCTATCTCGCCCATGAAGCGCTGCCTGCCACGTTCGTCCTCTACACGATGCATCGCTTCGACTGGGAGACACGGACGATAGGCTTCGCGCTGGCGGGCATCGGACTCGGATTCGCGGTCGTCCAGGGCGGGATGACGAGTGCCATCGTCCGCACGATCGGCGAGCGACACACGCTTCTCCTCGGACTGGTCTCGGGCTGTCTCGGCTTCGCAGCCTTCGGGTTCGCGCGAGACGGCGCCGGCTTCGTCCTCGCGATCCCGCTCCTCGCATTCTGGGGACTGACGGGCCCAGCGGCCCAGGCTCTGATGACACGTTGCGTCGCGGCGGACGGACAAGGCAGGCTGCAGGGGACCATCCAGAGTCTCCGCGGCATCAGCAATCTCATCGGGCCAATGGTCTTCACCACACTCTTCGCATGGGCGATCGGCCCCGGCTTCCCGCGCCACCTGACCGGAGCGGCGTTCCTCGTCTCCTCCCTGCTGCTGGTGAGCGCGGTGTTCGCACTCCTCCGCCTCGCGCCACAAAGGACCTCATGAACCACTCACCGATCCGAGTCCGCATCGTGCGCCTGCCGCATGCGAAGGCGCTGGAACTCCCCCGCTATGAAACGGCCGGTGCGGCAGGACTCGACATCGCGGCCGCACTCGAGCAACCGCTGACGATCGTTCCCGGATCGATCGCGCGGATCCCAACCGGCCTTCTGGTCGAGATCCCGACTGGGTACGAACTGCAGCTGAGGCCCCGCTCCGGCCTCGCCGCACGCCACGGCCTCACGCTTCCGAACAGCCCCGCGACGATCGACTCCGACTTCCGCGGCGAGATCCTCGTGCTCCTCCAGAACCTGGGGGCCGAGACCGTGACCATCGAACCTGGGATGCGGATCGCCCAGGCCGTGCTGCAGAGCGTGCCGCGGCTGGAATGGCACGAGGTCGAGTCACTGTCCTCGACGGATCGTGGCGATGGCGGACTCGGAAGCACGGGAACGCACTGACGAGCGAAATGGCGAGTCGGTGGATCGACCGGGACTCAGATCGCTCCAACACTCCGAAGGCACCACGCGGCCCATATGGTGAATCCGAGGACCAGCAACGCGAGCGCCCAGAACCGCCGCCCCCGGATCGACCATCTCAGGCATGCAGCCACCCAGTTCCATAGGACGCCGTTCGCGAGCACTCCCGCCACCAGGAAGGGCGATGTCGTCCAGTGGGCATCGAACCGCACCGTCCACAACCATGAACTCGGGCAGAGGGCGCGCTCCCAACCAAGCACCACGCCGGCCCACGGGATCGCCGACCTCAGCACGTCCATCTCCGTCACGATGAGCGAGACGAGCGCGACGAGCAGGCCCGCCGCATGGGCCCAAGGCGTGAAGCGAGCCTCGGTCATGCTGCTGTCGCGACGGGAGCGCGAACGCGTGCTGTCGAGCGTGGAAGTGGTCATGCGTCGATGGTGCCGCTTGAATGGGGCTCGCGGCAAGTGCTGTTCGAAGGGGCCACTGCGCCAATTGCCCCAACATCGGCGGACTCAGGCGATCAGCCGTCGACCTGGTAGCGAAGCAGCGCATGAACCGGTACAGGGGCGACACGCTCACGCCCCGAGAGCCCCTCGAGCTCGATCACCACGAGGATGGCGTCCACCATCGCGCCCAACTTACCCACGAGGCCAAGGGTCGCCATCGCCGTGCCGCCGGTGGCAAGCAGGTCGTCCACGATGACCACTCGCTGTCCGGCCACAAGGGCGTCCGCATGCATCTCGAGGGAATCCTCACCGTATTCGAGAGCATAGGATTGACGGACCGTCCGACCCGGCAGCTTGCCGCTCTTGCGAGCTGGCACCAGGGGCACTCCCCAGCGGAGCGCGAGCGGTGCTCCGAACAGGAAGCCACGCGACTCGATCGCCACGACCGCATCCGGCCGGGCAACGGACGCCTCGAGAGCATCGATGGCACGTTGGAAGGCCGCCGTATCGGCGAGCAATGGGGTGATGTCCTTGAACACGATCCCAGGCTTGGGAAAGTCGGGGACATCACGGATGAAAGGCTCGAGTCCGTGCATCGGCAGTGGCTCCTCGAAGTCAGTGGACCGTCGTCGTGTGGAGTTGCCCCGAGTCGGCGATCTCGATCGCCTGACGGAGCTTCTCGAGGGCGCGTGATTCGATCTGTCGGACACGCTCGCGCGTGATGCCGAAGTGATCCCCGGTCTCCTGGAGCGAGTGCGTCAGGCCATCGCGGAACCCGTAGCGGATGCGGAGCACTTGTTCCTCGCGATCGGACAGCGAACGGAGCAGCCGATCGAGCTTCTCATGCTCGAGCTGGATCTCGACCAACCGCTCGACGGAGAGTGGGCTCGAACCGTAGTCCTCCGCCGAGAGTTCCTCGAAAGCCTGCACACCCTCGCGAGCATCGGCCGACCGCATGCCATCGATCAGGCCGGCGAGGCGCTCCACGCGAGCGGGCGAGATCTCGAGCTCGAGGGCCATCTCGGCGTAACTCGGCTCGCGCCGCAGCGCCGTCTGCAGTGTGCGTTGCACCCGCACGTAACGATTCATCTGCTGGAACATCTGTACCGGGATGCGCACAGCCCTCGATTGCTCGGCGAGCCCGCGGACGATGCCCTGCCGGATCCACAGCGTTGCGTATGTCGAGAAGCGCAGCCCGCGCGTGGGATCGAAGCGATCGACCGCCGAGATCAGGCCCAGACTCCCCTCCTCGATCAGATCGAGGAAGGCGAGGCCGCGATCGCGGTAGTTGCGCGCCGAGAACACGACCAGGCGGAGATTCGCAAGGATCAGTCGTCGTCGTGCGTCCTCGTCGCCGAGCCGCGCGAGTGTCGCCGCGGCAAGCACCTCCTCGTGCGTCATGCGAGGGATCCTGCCGATGTCATTCAGGTACAGATCGAGCAGGTCGAGCTCGGCATCGCGAGGGGCGGGCCGCCGATCGAGGGTCGTTTCGGCGGCCTCCTCCTCCTCCTCGGGCAGACGCACGCCTTCGGCAAGCAGCCCTTCGCGGAAGCGCTGGAACTCGACCTCATCGAAGTCCGGGTCCACCAGCAATGCATCGTAATCGCGTCGGGACATCTCGCCGCGCGTCAGCGCCTCGCGTCTTGCCTGACGCAGTCGCTCATCGAATGCCACCAGTTCAGGTCCGTCCATGTCCGTCAGCGGATCTCGAATCCGCGTTCGCCTCCCTCATCGGGGTTCCAACCATCCTCGAGCACTGCATCCACTCGACTGCCAGGAGGACCCTGTCGGAGCGTCAGCAGGAATTCATCGATGCGATCCAGTGATCCCTCAGCTTCGAGCTGCACCGTGCCATCGGGCAGGTTCCGCACCCAGCCCCCCAGTTGGTGGCTCCGCGCAGCTCGAGTGACGAACCATCGGAATCCCACTCCCTGAACCTTCCCGGTCACCCGCGCGCGCACTCGAGGCATCCGGTGAAGATGAGCGAGGCCATCACGAGAGGCAAGGTCGCGGGAATCTGCCGAGACAGAGCGAGAGGCCGCCCACGTAGGCGGCCTCTCGGCGGATTCCCAGGATGAAGATGGTCGGGGCGAGAGGATTTGAACCTCCGACCCCCTGGTCCCGAACCAGGTGCGCTACCAGGCTGCGCTACGCCCCGACCGAAAGCGTCCGCCGCCACTCCACCGCGATCACCACGACGCGGCTCGGGACAGGACGGACGCGGACAGCGGCGGGGACCTTAGCATACCCTCCGAAAGAGCGGCAAAGCAGCCTCACAGACCGAGGTCCCAGCGCTGCATCTCGAGGATGGCCCGTGCGTCGGTCAGGCCGAGCTGAAGCGGTGTCAGAGAGACGCGGCCCTCGTGCACCGCGTGATAGTCGGTGCCGGGCTCGGGCTTCCAGACCGGATCCTCCCCTCCGATCCAGAAGTAGTCCTTGCCACGGGGATCCACCTTCCGGACGAGCGTGTCCTCGTAGACCCGAGAGCCGAGGCGCGTGAGCTCGAGACCGGTCAGCTCGGCTCGTGCCCGATACGGCAGATTCAGGTTGAGGAGCCACCGCTCGGATGTGCCCCGGGCGAGCACCTTCGACAGAACGCTCCCGACGATCTCGGCAGACTCCCGGAAGTCCGGCTCCCCGCGCGTCACCAACGAGGCCGCCAACGCCGGGACCCCCTGGAGTGAGCCCTCGATGGCTGCGGCGACCGTGCCCGAGTAGAACACGTCCTCGCCCATGTTCGGCCCGAGGTTGATGCCCGAGACGACGAGATCGGGTCGCTCGATGAGCAGCCCGTGGAACGCGATCAGCACACAATCCGTGGGCGTGCCATCGACGCTGTACACCGCATCACCATGGGGATGGATGCGCAGCGGCCGATGCAGCGTCAGCGAATGCGATGTCGCACTCTGATTGCGATCGGGAGCGATGATCGTGACCTCTCCGAACGCCTTCAGCACCTGCTTGAGAGCCAGCAGCGCGGGCGAGTGGATGCCGTCATCGTTCGTGACCAGAATGCGCACGTCTCATCTCCTCGGACGGGGTTCGAACGTGAGCCGGAGCATCATGGCGATGATGCGCGGCACGTCTCGCGTGACACTCAGATGGCTCGTCTCGTCGCCGTAAACGGTCGGAATCGGGACCTCCGCGAGCTTGAAGCCGGCTCTCGCGGCTCGCACGGCCATCTCGGTCTCCACTTCGTAGCGACTAGCCGCAACGGTGGTGCCGTTCAGCAGCGCCCGAGAGTAGAGCCGATAGCCACACTGACTGTCGCTGATCCGCTGCCCGGCGATCGCGCTGCACCAGTTCGAGGAGAACGCGTTGGCGAAGCGACGGTGCGGCGGCATGTCGGCACTGCGTTCCCGCGTCCCGAGCACGAGATCCGCGCCCGCTGCGGCCGCTGCCAGGAACGATGGGATGCACTCAGGCGGATGCTGACCGTCCGCGTCCAGCGTGATGACGCCGTCATACGAGGCAAGGTGCCGGAAACCGGCGAGCAGAGCGTGCCCCTTGCCGCGGTTGGCGGCGAACGAGAGGACCTCCGTACCGAACTGCCTCGCGACTTCGGCGGTTGCATCGCGCGAGCCGTCGTCCACGACGAGTACATGCGGAGGGGCATCGAGTGCCCGGATGCGAAGCAGCACCTCGCCCAGATGGGCGGCGGCTTGATAGGCGGGGACGAGGGCGGCGATCCGCAGGCTCATGTGAGGCCCTCGGGCAGCGGCTCGAACGCCGCCCACTGGGACGCGTTCGATCGGAGCCAGCGGCCCATGAGTTCACGATGCGCACCGCATCGCACCTCGGCCGGCTCGAGCGGCGGACCGACCATCAGGGTGTGTCCACCCTGCTCATTGCGGACCATGGCAGCGGGCAGGATGAGTGACCGGGTGCGCTGCGCCAGAGCGGCGGCCCAGCCACAGACCGATCCACCGTGTTTCGCATCGGCGCCGCGGTCCCCCATCAGTGCGACCCACTCTCCGGCACGCAGTGCCCCCGAGACGGACGAGAACAGCGCGGTCGGTTCGAGCGAGTCGACCCCGAAGACACGCCTTCGTTCCTGGAAGAACGGCTCGACGCCACGACCATGCGGACGCGCTGCCAGATGGATGGGGACGCCGAGCGCCCCGAGGAAGGCCGCACCCCATTCCCAGTTCCCGAGATGGGCGGAGAGCACGACGACGCCCCGTCCGGATGCCATCGCGGCGCGAAGGTGCGCTTCGCCCTCCACGCGGACGCTCCGGCGCAGATCGGCGGGCGCCATGCAATCGAGGCGGAGGAAGTCGACGAAGGAGAGAGAGAAGTGCTCGAAGGCCGCCCGCGTCATCCGGTGCCGCTCCGACTCCCGAAGGTCGGGGAGCAGAAGGCCCAGATTCGCCTCGTGGGTCCTCCGGGCTGGCACACGGAGATGGAACGCCACTCGGGCGAGCAGGACCGCCAGGCGGTCGGCGGCGGGCCCGGGCAGAGCCCGGACGAGCCGTTGCGCCGTGTGATGAGCCAGCTGGGCGATCATCCGTGCTTGCTGTCGGCCGGCGAGTGGAATGGTCGGGGTGGCGGGATTTGAACCCACGACCCCCTGCCCCCCATGCAGGTGCGCTACCGGGCTGCGCTACACCCCGACCGATACCCAAGGGGAAAAGACTGAAGGGCGAGCAATCTAAGGGCTTACGAGCCCTCACGCAAGCAAGCCACCCGACGGCTCACGTAACGCCCACCACCTCGGGCTCGCGACGCAGTCGGCTGGCGATGCGTCGGAGTTCGTCGCGCACCTCGAGCACGATGAGACGACGGTCCGCCTCCGCGAACGCCAGTTCCACCTGCGGCGCGTCTTCCTTGCGCTCGTCGAGCAGCGTGCGCCGGGCTCCGGCGATCGTGAACCCCTTGTCGTAGAGGAGTTCCTTGATGCGCAGCACCATGCGCACCTCGTCGGGCCGGTACATGCGATTGCCCGCGCGGTTCTTGCGCGGTCGCAGCATGCTGAACTGGGTCTCCCAGTAACGCAGGACATGCGGCTTCACGTCCAGCATCTCACTCACCTCGCTGATCGAGCGGTAGAGCTTGCCGGTCTCGGCTTCATCGGTCTTGCGGGTGGCCATCGGCCCCTCCTCTCAGGACTCGCTCTTGAGATCCCGGGTCATCAGGGTCATCAGCGCGGCGCCAGGGTCCTTCCCCTCGAGGGCGATCGCGCAGACCTGTTCGGTGATGGGCAACTCGATTCCCCGCGACTGTCCCAACTCACGGGCGACTCTCGCGGTGTGGATCCCCTCTGCCACCATGAACATCCCGCCCAGGACCTGCTCCAACGGTTGGCCCTTGCCGAGCAGTTCGCCCACGTGGCGATTCCTGCTGTGTCGGCTCATCGCGGTCGCGATGAGATCTCCCATGCCGGTGAGCCCGAAGAAGGTCTCACGCCTGCCGCCCAGTGCCATGCCGAGACGGCTGATCTCCGCAAGTCCGCGTGTCAGCAACGCGCCCTTCGTGTTGTCCCCGAAACCGAGGCCATCGCTCACTCCTGCTGCGATCGCGATCACGTTCTTGAGCGCCCCCCCCATCTCGCAACCCGGCACATCGTCGTTCGTGTACACCCGAAGCCTCGGACTCGAGACGAGTTGCTGCACCGCCTGCGCCCGAGCTTCATCGACCGAGGCGGCGACCACCGTGGTCGGAACGCCTGCGGCCACTTCCTCGGCATGACTGGGACCCATGAACGAGACCGGCGCGCCATCCCCGGTCACCTGGGTCAGCACTTGTGACAGTCGCAGACGCGTTCCGAGCTCCAATCCCTTGCTCGCACAGACCGGAATCCCCTTCGAGCCGATCCCGGTGACCTGCTCGGCGACCGATCGGACCGCCTGGGAGGGAACGACATAGAAGTGGAACTCCGCCCCATCGACGGCCTCCCCCAACTCTGGTCGCACCTTAACTCCCTCGGGTAGCGCGATGCCAGGCAAGAACCTGCGATTCTCTCGCTCGCGCTCCAGCGTCCCGAGTGCCTCCCGATCGCGACCCCACAGTCGGACATCGTGGCCGAGGACAGCCAGATGCACTGCGAGCGTCGTTCCGAAACTACCTGCACCGAGCACCACCACCGCACTCATGAACGGCCCCCACGGAACTCGAAGCGTCGTTCCTGCCCTCGAACCAGCCGACCGATGTTGTCACGGTGCCGAACGATCACGAGCACCGCAACCGCGAGGCCGAACAGAGCCGCGGGCGAACGCAATCCCGCCGGGGAGATCGCGATCAACGTCGCCGCGAAGCCGACCGAGCCGAGGATCGAACCCAGCGAGATCCACCGCGTGATCGCGACCGATCCGATGAACAGCGCGGCGAAGACACCGAAGGCGGCCGGGCTGAGCGCGAGCAGCACCCCGACCGTGGTCGCGACGCCCTTGCCCCCCTGGAACCCCGCGAACACCGTGAACATGTGGCCGATGACGGCGGCGAGACCGCAGGCGATCGGGACCCACTCGCTCCCGCCCGGGAACGACGCGGCCACCGCGGTCGAAGGGAGTATCGCGACCGGAAGTGCCCCTTTGGCGATGTCGAGCAACAGCGTCGCGATGCCGATGCCCGGCCCGAGCGAGCGATAGACGTTCGTGGCGCCGAGATTCCCGGAGCCCATGGTGCGAACATCCACCCCGCGAAGCGCCCGGCCGAGCCACAGCCCCCACGGAAGCGCGCCACAAAGATAGGCGATCGAGACCACGAGGATCGCGGAGATCGCGGGGCTCATTCGCTCTTCTTGACCTTGAACCGCAACGGCGTGCCCTGGAAGTCGAAGTCCACCATGAAGCGGGACCACAGGAAGCGCCGGTAGTTGTCATTCAACCGAGAGGGATGATTGACGAACAGCGTGAAGCTGGGCGGGCGCACTCCGGTCTGCGTCATGTAGTAGATCTTCGGAGTCTTGCCGAGCACTGTACTCGGGACCTGGCGACGCCTTTGCACGTCGATGATCCACTGGTTCAACTTGGCGGTCGAGATCCTGCGCGTGTTCTGCTCGACCCGCTCGAGCACGTACTCCGGGAGCTTGCGGAGATGGGTGCCGACGAGTGCCGACACCGGGTGGACGGGCAGTTCGGACAGCGTGGGGAATCGTCGCCCCAGGTCTTCGACCACGCCCTTCCACGCCACTTCGCGGTCCTCCACCAGGTCCCACTTGTTGAACAGGACCAGCAGCGCGCAACCGGCATCGAGCGCGTGGTGCGCGAGCCGGGCCTCCTGTTTCTGGAACCCCTCGGTGGAGTCGACCACGAGAATGGCGACATCGGAGCGCTCCAGCGCATTCAGGGCGCGCATGGTGGCGTAGAACTCGGCCTGATCCTCGAAGATGGCCTTCCGCCGGATCCCTGCGGTGTCGACCAGCATGAAGTCACCTTGAGGGGTCTCCCAGCGCGCATCGATCGCATCCATGGTCGTACCCGCGCGCGGCTCCACGAGCACGCGCTCCTCACCGATCAGGGCGTTGACCAACGAGCTCTTGCCGACATTCGGACGACCGACGATGGCGACACGAGGCACCCGGACTTCCTCATCGGTCTCCTCGGGAAGCAGGGCGAGCGTGGCATCGAGCATGTCGCCGATCCCAGTGCCGCCCTCGGCCGCGACCGCAAGCGGCTCGCCGAGTCCGAGGCGGTGGAACTCATGCACGATCGTGTCGGCCGGCTTGTCCACTTTGTTCACGACCACCAACGTCGGCACGCCCGTTCGCCTCAGCTGATTGGCGATCGCCTGATCGAGGTCGGTCACACCGGTCTGCGCGTCGACCACGAAGAGCACGGCGTTCGCCATGCCGATCGCCGCCTCGGCGAGGCGGCGCACATCCGCATCCCGCCCTTCCGACGACGCCGGCAGGAAGCCGCCGGTATCGACGAGCACGAAGA
>JAYWEM010000048.1:0-12364 GCA_043779265.1 bacterium
TGAAGGGCGTCACAACGAGGGTGTCGGATGCGCCGAATCGCTCCACCTCGACGCCCGATCCGAGGTAGCAGAGGAGGAAGACCGACCCCGGTGCGGCCCCGGTCGTGTCGAGCGCGGCGGGCACGACGCCGGCGAACGACAGATCGATCCGCTGGATGAGGTGGTCCCATCCCGTGATCGCGCGAGTCGCGCGTCCCAACGTCACCGAGTTGGCGAGGATGCGATCGATGTCCTGAGCCATCGGCAGCCGAGCGGCATCGGGGTGAACGGTCACTTCGGCTGGCGTGATCGTGCTGCTGGCGCGCAGCTCGGCCACGACGAACCCGGTCACGATGGAACGGTAGGTGATCGCCGCCCGAACACTCACGTTGGGATTGGAGCCGACGGGCATCGCCTGGTAGGGCGTGAGGTTGACGCTCTCCATGTCGAGCCGTGTCCAACGGTCCTCGATCTCGGGCTCACCGAGGCAGCCCGAGAGCCCGAGCGCGAGCAGCGCCAGCGGCAACGTGCGCAGAACGCGGCGTCGGATGATGAGCGTCGGCATGGGTTCCTCCCCGGCGTTCGTCCGTCAGCGGACGAGTGCCATCCTCCGGCTGAAGGAAGCTTCCTGGACATCGAGGCGGTAGAAGTAGACGCCCGAGCGGACAGCCTTGCCGTCGCCGTCGGTGCCATCCCAGAACACCTCGTTGATCCCAGCACGGAAGGCCGAGTCGTAGCCGCGAACCTGCCGACCCATGGCGTCGAAGATGCCGAAGCGGGTCTTGCCGACGGCGTCCTGCGGCAGCACGAACGCGATGCGCGTCGAAGGCCGGACCGGGTTGGGCCAGTTCCCGAGGAGCGCGGCGCGGCTGGCCTGAGCCACGATGCCGCCTTCGCTCAGGCGGATCGGCGACAGCGCGACAGCCGAGGCGCCGTTCGTGTACGTGGAGGTCGCCGTCACCTTGAGGACGGCATCGACCACGCCCGAGACGGCGCGGAGGTCGGCAGGGGAGAGCGGCAGACGATGGACGCCGGCATCGAGCGTGCCGGCCGAGCGGCGCAGCAGGATCTGGCCGGTCGCCGCATCACTCAGCTCCCACTGGAGCGCAGCACGGTCGGTGAGCGTGAAGCTCGCTTCGGGCGCGGCACCGCCAGCGACCGCGAGGCCTGCGACCTCGACACCCAGGTTCCACAGCCGCAGCCCCGTCTGGTCCGACCATTCGTCGAGCGACACGGCGCTCGCCTGGCCGATGCGGGTGACCGAGCCGTCACGATGATCGCGGACGTTGAAGAAGGGCACCCGGAAGCTGCGCGGGCGGCTCATCGCATCGCGCAGTTCGGAGACCACTTGGAGGGACGGCCCGAACTTGCGGACCGAGCCACGCTGCGGCGATGCGGCGTAGAGGTTGCCCCACTGATCGGTGTCGAGCGACGTCACGACGCCGCCCGAGGCCGCAGTCTCCCCGATCCACGCGAGCTGTCCGCCCTCGAGACGCAGATGGACGATGCGCTGGTTGTGGGCGTCAGCGACGTAGACATCCGGGGTATGGACCCCATCGCTTCGGCCGAGCGTGATCGCGGTGGGGCCGGCGAAGCGGCCGCGGCCACTGCCGAGACCTCCGACGATGGCCAGACGCCGCGGTGCACGGGCGCCGAGCGAGAACGCGGAGACCTGATTGCCGCCCGTCTCGGCCACGAGGAGGAGGTCGTCCGCCGGACTGAACGGTGTACCCGCGTCGGAGACGGCGACGTCATAAGGTCCCTGGACGCCTTCGATCACCTGGATCGGCGTGAGCGTCATGCGCCCGAGCTCGGTGCGGACCTGGAGGATGAGGACCCGATCGTGACCCGTATCGGCGACGTAGAGCCGGTCCATCTCATCCAGGGTCAGTCCGCGAGGCTCCTTGAAGGTCCCGAACGCGCTGCCGGCGCCGTCATACGCTTGCAGGCTCTTGCCCATCTCCCCGATGACGAGACGGTTCCACGCCGGATCCGAGACGATCTGGAAGTGGCGTGACTCGACGTAGGGGAATCGGTCGTGCACATCGACCTGGGAGAGCGTCACCGTCGCGTACGGCTGCTGGAAGAGCTTCTTGCCCAGTTTGTCGCGGGCGACTGCACGAGTGAGCGACTCGAGCCCGAGATCGGGCGCGACCGGGGTGCGGTCGAAAGTGCCCGCAACAGCGGGCGAAGCGAGGGCCCCGATGAGGCCCGTCATCAGCAGGAAGCGTCGTCGCATGTGAGACTCCTCTCTCCCCTGCCACACCTACTGGAAACGGAAGTCCAGTCCGGTCTCGAGGATGTTGGCCGAGTAGTTGTTGCGGTTGAAGTAGCGTTCGTAGCTCAGCCACACCGCGAACCGCCGCATCCAGGGCGACGGCACCGCAAGGGCCTCCAAGTCGGCGTGGAGTGCCACGCCGAACAGGTGCGACGACAGCTCATCCATGCGGTAGTCCCCGGAGCGATAGCCATCGATCCCGGTCGTCGTCGCGTACTGATCCCGATAGAAGTCAGCGGCGGTCTGCGTGTACCAGCGATAGAGGTAGCGAGAGGAGAGCCCGTTCGTGATGTACTGGCTCAGGCGCGACTCGATCTCGTGCGAATCGATGCCCCAGTCGTCGTTGTACAGGCGATAGGCGAGCTTGATGCTCGAGCGCTGCGAGAAGTACTGGTGCAGCCGGACGAAGGCATCGCGACGGAAACGGTCGTCGGGGTGGCGCTCCGAGACGTTGGTGCCGCCGGCGTAGACGTTGCGATAGGCGTTGTGCTGAAGGCCGTGAACCCGATTGACCTCGGCACCCACACGCACGAGCGTCGATGGGGAGAGCACGCCGGTACCGACGATGTTCCCGTGCCAGGTCGTGCGCATGCGCGCGCCGGTCTGGGTGTCGTCGTCGGCCAGTGGGTCGATGTGATCCCAGCCGTAGCTCGATCCGATGGACAGGTTGAGGGCCTGCTCGCGCAGGTCGCGGCTCCACTTGCCACCCAGCTGCTGGGCCAGGTAGTCGCTCTCGGTCGAGACGTAGTACTCGAGGCTCGCGGGGCCTCGCGCCAGCGACGCCGTGACCTCGTTCCTCACTTTGACGAAGTCCTGGAACGCGTCGCCGGAGATCGGGCGACTCGCGGTGGTGATGGCGTCCAGCGCCTGCTGTGTGCCAGCGGGTGCCGCGATGCCCGGGATGAGCACGCGCTCGTTGTTGAAGTGAAAGGACAGCGTCGAGGCGCCGGGCATGGGCACGTCCGCGTCGCTCGTCATCGAACGCACGCTGACCTGATCCGAGTCGGTGAACATGCGGAACATCGTGCCGAGCGTGGGCTCGGTGACCATGGGCACCGCACCGCATGCCGAGGCCCCCGCCGCGGAAGCGGCGATCGCCAGAGCCCACGGGCGGATGCGCGAGGTCACTTGCACGCGCAGCCCCCACCATCCCCACCGATACCGCCGGTCGAGCCCTCGCGGGCCTCCCACGCCTTCAACTTGCGTGCGTTCTCCCGGCCATCCGCCTCGAACGCCATGATGCGATCGACGAGGCGCTCGCGCTGATAGGCTTGGACGGCGCACCCATTGGCCGTGATCAGCCAAGCGAGCGACAGCACGAGCAGCCCGACGAGGCGGGCGGGAGACCGGCGTGTGCGCGTCATCGCGCGCCTCCCTCGGCCGACTGGGTCGGCGGTGCGTGGACGAGCAGGCGGCGAGTCGTGGCTTCGAGCGTGGCCAGTGCCTTGGCGTCCGAATCATGCGTCGACCACGCGACACGGCCCTGCTGATCGAGCACGACGGTGTACGGGATGCTCGGCAGGTCGAGCGTGCGAGCGAGCCCGTTGGGGCCATCGTGGGCGATGGGGAGCGTGAGGCCGAACTTGTCGCGGAAACGCCGGGCGTTGGCGACTTCGGCGTCGATCGACACGGCCACGACGCGAACTCCCTGCTTGGAGAGCGAGGCGTGCAGCGCATCGAGCTGGGGCAGCTCCTTGCGGCAGGGCGAACACCAGCTCGCCCAGAAGTTGAGGATCACGACCTGGCCCTCGGAGCTTCGGAGCGAGAACGCCTTGCCATCCAGCGTTCGCAGCGAATGGGTCCGGAGGGCCTCCTGGATCCGTGGCGCGGGCACGGTGTGAGCCGGGGAGTTCTTGGCCAGGCTCGCGACCGGCGTCGTGGCGAGTGCGCCGAGAGATGCGGCACCCATGAGGGCCCACATCTGGCGACTCGCGAGCGAGGCGCGATAACGGCCCAGATCGGGAACGCGGGATCGGTCGGTCACGAGAACCCTCTCATCGGTACTGGGCGCCGAGCAGCACCCAGAGGTTGAACTTGCGCTTCTCGGCGGCCGTCAGTGAGTCGGGTCCGGCCGGATGCGAACCCATGCCGGTGCGCGAACCGAGGCCCATCACGTAGTCGACCAGCTTCGATCGGCGCGGGAAGCCGGGGCGCGTGACCTGTTGCGTCATGTCCATCGACTCGCCCGACAGGCTGATGTACCCACGCGGGAAGATGCGCATCATCCGTGTCGTGTCGGGGACGTTGGCGAGATCGAGGTTGCCGGGCGCCGGCAGCCCGGGCCCGGGTGAGACGTGGCAGGTCTCGCACTTGTTGCCGACGATGGCGCCGATGTCGGTCTGCCAGCTGATGATCTGAGCCGAACTGACCGGTATGTTGAGGTCGTGCGCCGGCAACATGGCGGCCTGTGGGTTGGGGTTCGTCGAGACGAGCCCGCCAGGACCGCGATCCTCATGGCACCCGGTGCACTGCGAGAACTCCTCGCCGGGGCGCACGTAGAGATGCGTGCGCTTGACCACGAAGCCCCGCCCATCGGAGTCCAGCGTCGCGAAGCTGATCGGCGTATTGGCCGGGACCCGGAATCGCACCGAGCCATCGGGCTGCACCGGAACGAAGCCCAGCAGCGCACGCTTCTCGTACTCGTTCGCGGAGATGTTGTTCATCTCGCCGCCCATCGTGGGCCGGGCGATGAGGACCGCGATACTGTCGATGGCATCGACGCCACGGATCGGCCGCTCCTGACCGTCCGAGGCACCGCGATTGAACACGTCCTGAGCCAGGAACGTGCCGTAGTCGAGGTTGCGGTCGATCGTCGAGGCGATGACCGGAGGCCGCGGCCGCGGCGCAAGCAACTGGGCGTCGTACTCGTTCGAGTTGGGGTCGTTGTAGAGGAAGGTCAGATTGCCGAGCGCGAACGTGGCGGGGTCGCCGATCGTACCGCCACCCGTCTGCGTGATCGTGAACGTGTAGAGCCCGTAGTCGACGTCGTCCTCGGTGGCCGCCGGCAACGTGTACGAACCGACGAAGCGGGTGCCGCCGAGTGGATGCGGGTACTTGAAGGCACCGTACGGCCAGGGCTCGCCGTTGTTGTTGACCTGCGCCGTCAGCACGTCCCAGTGGAGCTGGCTCGCGCCCATGACCGGATCCGCCGGGCCCTGCTCGGTCTTCAGCACCGCGATCGGGCCGGCGTCCTCGTTGATCATCGTCGACTCGATGGCGATCAGGCGGCCATCGGGCATCGGCGTCGCGTGGAAGAAGTTGCGGCCATGCGGCCCGTACATGTGGAACGTGCCGCTGCCGTCCGGGTGCGTGAAAAAGAGAGGGAAGCGGTTGAAGTCGCCGAAGTGCTCCCAGCGTGTGTAGACGATGCGGCCATCGGGGAGCAGCTGCGGATCGAAGTCGTCGCTCTGGTTGAAGCTGATGCGTTCGATGGCGGAGCCATCAGCGATACAGGTGTAGAGCACTTCGGCGGGCGAGTGGTTGTACTCGTCCATCTCGTTCGCGCGCGAGCTCGTGAACATGATCCGATCATCCGGGAGGTAGAGCGGATCGAAGTCATGGCCGCCACCGAACGTGACCTGTCGCATCCCGGTGCCATCGGCACGGATCTCGTAGATGTTGCGCCAGGTGCCACCCGAGGGGCGCATCGAGAACAGGATGCGCGTGCCATCGAACGAGACGCAGGGATCCGAGACCGATGCGCCGACGAAATTGGTGATCGGCGTCACGAGCCCGTCAGGTGAGATGGGGGAGAGCTTGTACAGATTGCCCGGCGCCCACGAACGATTCAGGGTCTCCTCGCCGGTGGTCTTGACGAAGACGAGTGCCTCGGTCGTTTCCTCGACCTGGATGAGATCGTCGGGTGCGCTCTCACGGCAGCCCGTGGCCGTGAGGCCGAGAGCCAGTGACGTGAGAAGCAGCCCGAACACGGCGAAACGCTCAGGTTGCGAAGGTCGCTTGTGCATGATGTGCGATGGCCCTCCCGCTTCGATCCGGCCGGTCATGGCTGGATGGAGCGATAGAATGCGAGCCCGATCGTTCCCTGGGCGTACTCGTAGGCAACGATGCCTTCGCGATCCCTCTGGGATCCGATCACCGTCGCGTGTCGCAACTCCGCACGGACCGCCAGGTCATTGCGGATGTACATCTCGAGCCCGCCCCCCACGGCGAGCGCGTTCTTCGTCACCGGCTTGGCGTTGACCGCGAGGCCGGGGAACACCATCAACATCCCGTAGCCGAGACTCGCGTACGGCTGGAACCGACCTGCGAACGGATGCCGGACGATGGCGCTCACGCTGTGCAGCACCGCATGCACGGACTGGCCGGGGTTGTGCCCCAGCTGCGCCTCGTACCCAAGCCAACGCTCCGGGTTGTAGGACAGCCGGAGCGCATAGAGCTCGGTGGAACCGAAGAACCCATACGCGGGGCTGAGGCTCACTCGGTGCTGGAACGGGCGCGGTCCGGATTCGAGTCGGTAGGGGTGCGAGGCCAACTCGGGGTTGAGCGCCTCGAGCACGGGCATCTCCTTCGCGATCGAAGGAGATGCCGAGCCGACCAGGAGTGCGAGCGCCCCGAGCGCGAGCGCTCTCAAGGCTGGACCCCGGCGAGGATCCAGCCGCGGATGGCCTGATAGCCCGTATCACTCGTGTCGGCGAAGGCCTTGAACCCATGCGGCGTGCCGCCCGCACCCAGTTCGAGCGGTTCAGTCAGGATGGGACTCTCGTCCGGCGACGTCGCCGACACTTGGAGCACGACCTGATCGAAGTCGAATCGAAGGTCCTTGGCCGAGGCGGGAGAGAGCTGGAGCGTTCCGCGGATCCCGCCGCCGTGACAGTCGCCCTCGGCGTCGCAGCCGCGGTTCATCAGGACGGGCGCGACATCGGACTCGAATCGCTCGAAGCTCAACGGGGGCGAGACACCGCCGCCGGGCGGAGGTGGAGGCGCGGTGGGCGAACTGCAGCCCTGCAGGGCACCCGGCAGCGTCAGGAGGGCGATCATGATCGCCGCCCCGCGCCGCAAGCTGTCCGGATTCCGCGACATGCCACGATCACCTCGTGTCGGTCGTGCAGAGTGCGGGAACGGCCATGCGCGCTGCATGGTCGGAGGCTCCGCATGTCTCGCATCACTCAAAGCCCGGCCTCCATGCGAGTTGCGTCCCTGGAAGGGCATGCCCGAGCGTTCGATCGGGCGGTGGCCGGCGGTGTCAGCGCAAGAGCCGGGCCATCTGTTCTCGACGTATCGGTTGACTCAAGGGGAGCTTGAGATTGCGGTCGCTGTTCGCGTGCGATGGATCGAATCGATGCAGGCCCGTGGACCACTCGCCCGGGCGACTCGCATGGCGGATGGGCTCAGAAATAGCGAACGCGCACGAGCCCTTGGGCGGCCGGGTCCAGCTCGAAAGCATCACGCAGAATGCTCTCCACCCACAGCGTATCCACGCCATCCGCCCCAGCCTCGATCAGGATCACATCGAGATCCCGCCGAGTCGCAGCGACGCGCCTCGCCTCCGAGCCACCCAGAACGAACAAGGCAGTGCCCCAGGCATCGGCCTCCATCGCCTGTTCCGCGATGACGGTCACCGCGATGAGGCCGGACGCGGGGCGACCCGACCTCGGGTCGAGGATGTGTCCATAGGTCCGGCCGTCCTGTGCGACGAACTGCTCGTACTTGCCGGAGGTGGCGATTGCACGGTCGGAAAGTGCCAATCGGCCGAGCGAGGGCGTGCGGTTCCGCGGGTCACGCAAGCCGATTCGCCAGTGCGGGGCGCCAGGCGGACTGCCCATCGCACGCATGTTGCCCGAGACATCCACCAGTGCGGCGCGCACGCCGTGGGCGATCAGGGACTCGGCGGCACAATCGACAGCGTGTCCCTTCGCGATCCCGCCCAGGTCGATCCGGACGCCCGCGCGATCGAACTCGATCGTGCCACTGCGTACATGGTGATCGAAGCGTGCGGGGCCGATGAGCGCGCGCGCCGCGACGACTTCAGCCTCGCTCGGAACGCGCTTCACGCCGCCGAGGAAACCCCAGGCGCGGACGAGAGGCTCCACCGTGATATCGAATGCTCCCTGACTCTCGCCGCCGATGCGGACGGCGGCGGCGAGCACCCGGTTGACCTGGGGTTGGACGATCACCCGGCCATTTGCGGCAAGTCGATTGATCCTCGCCACCTCACTCGTCTCGGTCCAGTTGCTCATGAGCGAGTCGACTTGCGTCAGGGCGAGCGTGGCCGAGCGAGCCGGCGCGAGGGTCTCGAGCGAATCCGTGCTCACGATCGCGATCGTCGCGTAGGTCCCCATCGTGCGGATCGAGTGGGTGACGCTACGGGGCGCGGGTGGGCTCGAGAGCCCGGCGAGCATCAGTGCCGTGAGAACGATGGGTGAGGACACGCTCGGGGTATCGGCCAGGCGGGCGAGGGAGGACAGGATGCCTCTCGAGAACGCGAACGGCCCCGCCGGGCGAGCGACGGGGCCGTCTGCATTCGAGGTCCCCTCAGGTCGTGACGATGACGACGTGTTTCACGGTCCTGAATTGGGCCGGGTCGAGGATCCGGAGCACGGTCTCACCGGGGAGCACTTGCAGCTCATAGCTGGCGGCCGGTTGGTCGCTCACCACCTGGGCTCGGGCCGAAGGGATACGGATCTCGGTCTGGTGGTCGGTATCGAGCGGCGTGAAGAGATCGGAATCGATACGGCCGGTGGCCTCGAGCGTTCGGCCGAGTCCGAGCACGCCGCCCTTGGCGATGGCGACGCCGGAATCAGTCAGACGCTTCTTGTTCCCGATGGCGTAGAAGACCGTGCCCAACTCGGATCGACGGGCCTCGAGGGCCTGGTCGCGCGCCTCGATCACGCCATGATTGGTCTCCACCTCGGCGACAAGTCCCGTGACGCGCGTCTCGAGCTGGGCGACCGCCTGGGTCAGGGCCGTGACTTGGGTCTCCTTCTCGGACACGTTCTTCTTGAGGCTGGCGACCATGCGCTCGAGCCCGGCGGCCCGAACGCCGCTCTTCGCGAGCTGGCGATCGAGTTCGAGGATGCGCGTCTTGGCCCGATCGATCCCGGCCTTGACCACGGAGATCCGAGCCAAGGTGGCGTCGCCGCGGGTCTCGGAGAGCTTCTGCTCGCTCGTGAGATCCGAGTCGAGCAGTTGCCCGTCACCACCCAGCATGATGGCGCTCAGGCTGTCCTGGATCGCCGCGATCTCGTCGATCGCATGGCTGTAGCGGGTGCGGGTCTGATTCTCCTCGTTCTGGAGCGTCGCGACATCGCCCTGACTCCGCTCCAACTGCATGTAGAGCCAGGCGCCGCCGCCTGCGAGGGCCAGAACGAGAACGGTGAGGATGGGGAGCAGGAGCTTGCGCATGATCGATCTCTCCTTGTCGGCGTCACATCCGGGTGAATGGTGGGGAGGAGTGGCCGGGTCGCGCCGTGTCCCCGGTCGAGTCACTCTACCCCTCACCCCATCATCCGACGCCGGCGCAAGCCAGCCTTGACGCAGGCTTCACGCCCGAGTCGGCACCGGTCTCAGGCGCCCTGCTTCTTCTCGATGCGCGCCCACGGGTCTTTCAGCGTGACCGTGCGATTGAACACCAGAGCGCCTGGTTTGGAGTCGCGGACATCCGGTACGAAGTATCCCGTCCGCTCGAACTGCACCGGCACGCCGGCGGGCGAGTCGGCGAGCGAGGGCTCGAGTCGACAGCCCTGCAGCACCTCGAGGGAGGTCGGGTTCAAGTCGGCGAGGAAGTCCCCGTCCCCCGACGCCGCGTCGGGATTCTCGCTCATGAAGAGGATGTCGTAGAGCCGGACCTCGGCTTCCACGGCGTGCGCAGCGGAGACCCAGTGGATGGTCGCCTTCACCTTGCGGCCATCCGGGGGATTCCCATGGCGTGTCGCGGGATCATGCGTGGCCCGAACTTCGACGATCCGACCGGAGTCGTCCTTGATCACGCTCGTGCAGCGGATCCAGTAGGCGCCACGAAGGCGCACCTCGACGCCGGGCGAGAGCCGGAAGTACTTGGGCGGGGGGACCTCGCGGAAGTCATCCTCGTCGATCCAAAGTTCACGCGAGAACGGGACCTTGCGCTCGCCCGCAGCCTCGTCCTCGGGATTGTTGACGAGTTCCATCCACTCGATGCGATCCGCTGGGTAGTCCTCGATGACGACCTTGATCGGCCGCAGCACCGCCATGCGGCGCAGCGCATGGCGGTTCAGGTCCTCGCGGACGCAGTGCTCGAGCAGCGCCAGTTCGACGCGATTCTCCCGGCGCGCGATGCCGATCCGCTCCGCGAAATCGCGCAGTGCGCGAGCGGGATAGCCGCGCCGCCGCATCGCGCTGATCGTCGGCATGCGCGGGTCATCCCAACCCCGGACATGTCCCTCCTGGACGAGTCGCAGGAACTTCCGCTTGCTCATGACCGTGTGCGTCAGGTTCAGACGGGCGAACTCGTACTGGTGTGGAACCGGGCGGGGCAGCTCGAGGGAGGCGAGCAGCCAATCGTAGAGCGGCCGATGCGGGACGAACTCGAGCGTGCAGATGCTGTGCGTGATCCCCTCGATGTAGTCCGACAGGCCATGCGCGAAGTCGTACAGAGGATAGATGCACCAGGTGTCGCCGGTGTGATGGTGATGCGCATGGCGGATACGGTAGAGGACCGGATCACGGAGCCACACGTTGGGGGACGCCACATCGATGCGGGCGCGCAGCGTGCGGCTGCCATCCGGGAACTCGCCCGCCTTCATGCGAGCGAACAGAGCGAGGCTCTCCGCGACGCTGCGATCGCGATATCGGCTGGGCTCGCTCGCCTCACCCGGCGCGCCGCGCATGCGATCGACTTCATCGGCCGTGTGATCGCAGACGTACGCCGCACCCTTCTCGATCAGACGGACGGCGAATGCATGCAACGGCTCGAAGTAATCGGACGCACGGAAGGTCTCCACGGCGATGCCGTCACCGGGTGCAGCGGCGGCGATGTGGAAGTCGTCGCCCGTCGCAAGCGGCGCCTCACCCTTGCGCTTGAAGCCGAGGTTCTCGTCGGCCCATCCCGAGACGAGCCAGCGGACGTCGGCGACGATCGACTCCTCGTACTCGATGTCCTCCTTCGCCGGATTCGTGTCATCCATGCGCAGGTGGCAGACGCCGCCGAACTGCTTGGCGATCCCGACGTTCAGGCAGATCGACTTGGCGTGCCCGACGTGCAGATAGCCGTTGGGCTCGGGAGGGAAGCGGGTGATGACGCGGCTGTGCGCTCCGCTGGCCAGATCGGCCTTCACGATCTCGCGGATGAAATCCTCGCGCTCGGCTGCTCCATCGCCAGCGGCTGCGTGCGGGGCTTCCGTCTCGGACATGGCACCTTCGGGGTGGGGCGTGGGGAGTGGCTTCACGATCCGGGGCAGCGAACCGCATCCGCGCAGGTCTGTCCAGCGATCGGGATCGGGAGTAACCTGCCCGGCTTCAAGCGGTTCCCGCCCTCGGCACTCAGCACGGTGGCGGACCCTTTCATGGAGGCAAGCCATGCTGCGGAAGATCCTGATCGCCCTCGTCGTCCTGGTCCTCGTGTTCGTCGGCTTCGTCGCGACCCGCCCGGCTCACTTCAACATCGAGCGCTCCGCCCAGATCGCCGCGAGCCCCGAAGGGATCTATCCGCACGTCGCCGACTTCCACCAATGGGCCGACTGGTCACCGTGGGACAAGATCGACTCGACGATGGTCAAGACGATCACCGGGGATGCCATGGCGGTCGGCTCCGAGTATCACTGGGTCGGCACAGGTGAAGCAGGTGAGGGCCGCATGACCATCACGGCCACGACACCGCCCAACTCGCTCACCATCAAGCTCGACTTCCTCAAGCCGTTCGTGGCGACGAACACGACTGCCTTCGCGATCGACGGTTCGGCCGATGGCTCCACGGTGAAGTGGACGATGTCCGGCGAGAACAACTTCATGGCGAAGGCCATGGGCGTGTTCATGAACATGGATCAGTTGGTGGGCGGGGACTTCGAGAAGGGTCTCGAGGACCTCAAGCGGATCACCGAGGCCGAGGCCGCCGCCGCCGTCGACACGACCGCATCGATGTGACGCAACCCGGACAGCGAGGCCGCAGGCGTCAGC
>JAYWEM010000049.1:0-27159 GCA_043779265.1 bacterium
CGCCATGCCGATCGCCGCCTCGGCGAGGCGGCGCACATCCGCATCCCGCCCTTCCGACGACGCCGGCAGGAAGCCGCCGGTATCGACGAGCACGAAGAAGCGTCCGGCCCACTCGGCGCGAGCGGCGTTGCGGTCACGGGTGATCCCCGGCCGGTCATGAACCACGGCGATGCGCTCGCCCAGAACACGATTGAACAACGTCGACTTGCCGACGTTCGGGCGACCGATGATGGTGACGACTGGAGCGGCCATGGCTTCGCCTGGATGGGAGGTGCGATGGAATGACGACGGCGCGCCAGGCACACGAAGTGGCCAGCGCGCCGCGACATGGAGCGGGCAACGGGGGTCGAACCCGCGACCTCAAGCTTGGGAAGCTAGCGCTCTACCAACTGAGCTATGCCCGCGGAAATCGTAGTGTGCAACCGAGGCACGTTACGGAACGGCCGAGACAGGTGTCAAACACCCGGTTCGAGTCGCAGCATGCGGAGCGCCAGTTCGAGCCACTCCCCGGCAGGCACGGCATCCGTGTCCAGGCGTTCCGCCTGCAGTTGATGGCGGAACCAGGTTCGCTGCCGCTTCGCCAGCTGGCGGGTGCGCAGGTCGGTCGCGGCTCGCGCGGCGACTTCGTCGAGGCGGCCGTCCTGAAGTGCCATGGCCTCGTCGTAGCCGATCGCCCTCAGCCGCCGCAGCGCCTCCTCCCCACCGCTCGAGCGGATGGCGCGTGTCTCATCGAGGAGTCCGTTCTCGAACATCCAACGCGTCCTCGATTCGATGCGCCCTGCCAGTGACGCGACCGATGCCGTCAGTTCGAGCACCCGGAAGTCCGCCGTCAGGATCGGCTTCCGCGGATCCGCGTTCCACTCACTGAGCCGGCGCCCCGTCACTTCGAACACCTCGAGAGCGCGGACGATGCGCTGCCGATCCCCAGCGGACAGCCGTTCGCCTGTGACCGGATCGGTCTGCCGCAGTCGCTCACGCAGTGGCGCGAGACCGCCTGCCTCGACCTCGGCTTCCAGCCTCGAGCGAACGCCCTCATCCCGGCCGGGTTCGCCGTGCAGCCCGTCGATCAATGCGCGCAGATAGAGCCCGGAGCCACCGACCAGGATCGGGATCGCTCCAGCCTCCCAGCCGAGCACGCAACGCTCGGCGGCCGCGCGCGCCCACGCTCCGGCACTCGTGCCCTCGCCGAGACTCCTCCAGTCGAACAGGTGATGGGGCCTCGATGCACGCACCCGACGAGAAGGCTTACCCGTCCCGATGTCCAACTCGCGGAACACCTGCCGGGCGTCGGCGCACACGACCTCACCCTGCAATCGCCCAGCCAACGACTCCGCCAGATCGGTCTTGCCGGTCGCCGTCGCCCCGGCGATCACGATGACCACGGGCGCGCCGAGTCCTCGGCTCACGACCGACCGAAACGCCGATGAAGCTCCTCGAGGTCCATCCGCACGAAGGTCGGTCGGCCATGCGGGTCACCGTGCGGACGACTGGTCGCGAACAACCGATCGACCAGTGAACGCATCTCCTCACGAGACAGAGCGTCGCCGGCGCGCCATGCGGCATGGCAGGCGTGCGAGCACGCCAGGCGCTCGAGCAGGTCGTCCTGCGAAGTCGGGCCACCCTCGGCGAGCCCATCGAGAACGTCCCGAAGCAACTGCGAGGGGTCGCGGACCGGAATCTCGGAGGGCACGCCGCGAAGAGCAGCGGTCGGCGGACTCATCGGAGCGACATCCCATCCCAGCTGAGTCAGCAGCGGGCCGACCTCGAGGAGCCATTCGTACTGGGCGTGCGACAGATCGACCACGATCGGGAACAGCAGCCCCTGCGAGGCGCCCCGCTGTCCGAGCAGCCGCTCACGCGCAGATTCGTAGAGGATGCGCTCATGTGCCGCATGCTGATCGATCATCACGAGCCCGCCACGCACAGGCGCGAGGATGTACGTGCGATGGAGCTGCCAGAACTCGGGTTCCGGCGCACCGGGCTCGGGTCCCGAACCCTCCTCGACCAGCACGGCGCTCGCACTCGGCGGCAGGATCGGCGAAGCAGTTGTGGACAGCGCGAGGCCGAGTTGGTCGCGATCCACCGGGCGCTCTCGCACACTCTCGGCCCAGCTCGGCTGCGCGGCATCACCGCCCCCCGACACGACCGTGAATGGCGGATAGAGCGACGTGAGCGGCTGCGCACAGGCGGATGCGACCAGCGAGAACACGGAGTCGTCGTCCGCGAAACGGACCTCCCGCTTGGTCGGATGGACGTTCACATCGAGACGATCGGCGGGCACATCGAGCCACACGACCGCTGCCGGGAATCGACCCGAGGGCAACAGATTCCCGTAGGCGTGTCGAAGCGCCTGGGAGAGCGCCGGACTCGTCACCCAACGTCCATTGACGAGGAACACCTGTCCTTCCCGAGTCGCACGAGCATGCTCGGGAAGGCCGAGCAGGGCCGCGACGCGCATGCCGGCTCGCTCGCCGCTCGCCTCGAGCAGTTGGTCCGCGTGGCGTGCGCCCTGGATCTGCGCTGCTCGCTCGCGGCGCGTCTGCGCGGGGCCCCAGTCGAACCGGTCCCGCTCGTCGACGCGAAGCCGGAACGCCACATCGGGGCATGCGAAGGCGTAAGCCTCGAGCATCCGCATCGCGGCTCGCAACTCCCCGCTCGGCGAGTTCAGGAACTTGCGCCGCGCCGGCGTGTTGAAGAACAGATCGCGAACTTCGAGTGTCGTGCCCGTCGCACGTGCCACTTCGCCTCGTTCGAGTTCGCGCCCACCCTCGACTGAAACGAACGACCCCGCCACGGCCTCAGCGGTGCGAGACGTGATGCGCAGTCGACTCACGGCGGAGATCGAGGGCAGAGCCTCGCCTCGGAAGCCGAGCGTCGTCAGGTGGTCGAGATCGTCGAACTCGGTCAGTTTCGACGTGGCGTGGCGTTCCAAAGCCAGATCGAGGTCCTCCGGTGAGATCCCGGCCCCGTCGTCGGCGACCGTGAACGCATGGTCCAGCGACTTCTCGACACGGACCTCGATGGAGCGCGCTCCGGCATCCAGCGCATTCTCGACCACTTCCTTGAGCGCCGAGAGTGGGCGCTCGATCACCTCACCTGCGGCGATGCGCGAGGCGGTGTCGGGGGGAAGTCGGCGGATCCGAGCGAGCACGGGCATCTCCTGTTCGCGGAAGGCGGAACAGGATGCGGGCGTGCTCGTGCAGCGGTCAAGCCTCTCGTCGGTGAAGCGGCGTCAGTGAGGCGCCAGCCACACGGCTGCGGCGCTCAGGAACGCCTCGGCGTCCTCGGGCCCCTGCAGTGGCACGTGCTGATCCACCAGCGCCGGAGCCGGACCGAGTCCGCCCTCGTCCTTCCAGGCGGTATCCCACAGCGCCAATAAGCGCCGGCGCAGATGGAGGAACGCCTCCGGGGGGCCGGCGATCAACAGCATCAAGCCGCGATCGCCGACACGGCACAGGCGATCGGAGTCACGCAACTGACTCGGCAACCAGTGGGTCAAACGTTCCACGGCGCGAGGCGCATCGGGGAGATCGAGGCGATGCAACTCGAACCGCATCCGGTCCCGACGGTTCCGGTCCAGCGCCAGCTCGATCCGGTTGCGGAAGTCGACTGTCGGCAGCCAACCGGCCTCGCGCTGCGGCGTGAGCGGGAACGCCGCACTCGCACGCTCGCGATCCTCCTCATCCCACGTCGTGCGCAGGTCATCCACCATGTGCGCCCACGCGCCGAGGTCCTGTCCGGCATCGATGGCACCCGCGGCGAGCACGCCCTTGCGAGTCGTCGTGCGGAACGGCCACGCGCCCCACAACTTGCCCTTGCCCGGTTCGGAGACGAGCTTCACGACCTGGGGCGTCCCGAGCTCCATGGCGAGGTCGATGAGCCCGCGCAACAGCCGGTCCTCGGGACCGACCTGGGCCACGAGCGACAACTCCCCCCCTTCGGCGGTATGCAACTCGGCCGTTCCAGCACCGCTGCCCATGACGAGCGCCTTGATCGCATCCTCGAGACGCGCCCGCGCCTCTCGTGAGGGGAAGTCCCCGAAGTCGGCCACCAGCATGCGCGGCCGATGCTGAGCATGGTGGATGGTCGGCGCGAGTGGGCTCTCATCGTGGAGATCGGGAAGTGCGTCAGCGAGCACGGAGTCGAGGACCCCACCGCTCAGGCTCTGCTCGAACGCGGCGGCATGAAGGGCCAGCGGCGCCTCGATGCCGTGCGGCGCCTCGTTGGGATCTCCCGCCAGGAACTCCTGCGGCGTCTGACAAGGCGTTCCCAGTGCGAGCAGCAGGCTCTCCAGCTGCGTGCGCCGGGAACTGCCCTCACCCACCAGGGCGACGTCGAAGATCTCCCGTGTGAGGTCGGCCAGATCGAGCGTTCTCGGCAGGCCGCACATCTCGGCCACCCGCACGCCCGGGTCCTGTGCGCGCTCACCCGCCACCAGGCGCACCGAGACTCCCGGGCGCTGCATCAGGGAAGGCAGCAGATCGGCATCGGCCCAATCCAGATCCACCAACACGATCCGGGTCGGCGCGGCACTCACTGGGTCTTGCGGCATCAAGGCCATCCGGGACTCCTCCTGTCCAAGGAGATGTTCGCACGGAACATACCATCGGCCGATTCCGGCCCGAGTCGCACGGAGATGGAGGTTGGGACCACGGAATCGGCCCTCGACCGTGCAGGACGCACGGTCGAGGGCCCCCGTTGCATGCAGCTTGGAGATACCCGCGGGCGATTCCGCCCTCGTCAGCGCCTGGCGCCGCTCACGTCGATCGCACGTGCCTCGGGAAGGGGCGTATCACGCAGAGCCGCATCGTGGATCCGGACCGCGTGACGCATGGCCAGTTCGGCGAAGTGGCGCCTCATCGCGCTCTCGATGTGCTCGCCGCGAAGCTGCTGCATCCGCACTTGCACACTCTGGATGTCAGGAACGTGCCGCTGCATCACAGTCACTTGAACCAGTCCGCCATGCACCTCGATCCATGCGCTCGACTGACCGATTTTGGCGGCGGGTCGCGACTTGTTCCCGAACACGAACGCATCGACCTCCTGCGTGGCGCCGAGCGCCTTGATCTCTCGACCGGGTGTGAGGTCGGGGACTTGCGTCGAACCACCCCACAGCGCCGCCACGGAGTCCGCTGACCACCCGGCCGCGCGGAGCGAGTCGATTTCGGCTCGCTTCGCCTCGAGTGCGCGCTTGCCGGCACCGGCCCGGAACTCGATCAGCGCGCGTGGTCGGGCTTCCTCCCACGTTGGGATGCGAGGAGGCGAGAGGCTGTCGACCCAGGCCACCCACGCGCCGGAGCCGCGCGCGCGGAAGGCCGGGCGAAGGATCTCCCCCGCCTTCAGTTTCTCGAGCGCATCGAAGAAGGGACGTACCTGGGAGCTGTTGATGTAATCCCCGATCCGGTGCTGGAACTGGAGCACCTCGAAGCCCGACCGCTCGACCGCTGCCTTCAGAGCCTTGGGATCGCGATGCACGCGAATCAGACTGTCCGCTCGAAGCACGGCGAGCGAATCGGCCTTCACACGCGCCAGATCCGACGCGACGTTCGCGTACACGAGGTCCAGCGGCTGGATGATCTCCGGCTCGTACTCGACGCACAGGATGATGTGATAGCCGGCCTGGGTTCGCACGAGCCCGCTCATCTGGCCGGGGCGCAGGGTGAAAGCGACCGTCTCGAAGCCCGGCAGCATCACGCCTCGCCCGAACGTCCCGAGTTCGCCGCCATGATCGCGCGTCGGCTCATCGTCAGAGGCCTCCCTCGCGACCTTCGCGAAGTCCTCACCTCCTCGCACCCGGGCCAGCAGGGCTTCCGCCTTGATCCGCGCGGCGCGATCCGAAGCATCGCTCGATGTCGTCGGCGACACGAGGATGTGCCGCGCACGCATCTGCTCGGGGGCGCTGAACTGGGCCACCTTCGTGCGGAACCACGACTCGACCTCGGCGCGCGTGAGCGGCACATCCATGAGCGCCGTCGGGAGGATGTTCGCACGGCCGACCGAGAGGATGTCCCCCGCCTTGAACAGGGAGGGATCGGCGTCAAAGAGAGCGCGCGCGCCCCGCTCCTCTCGAAGCGCCCAGTCGGCCTCGAATGCGCGCTGCACCGCCGGCCTCGCCTGCTGATAAGTCGGAACGTGCCGGCGCACGTGCTCGAACTTGTGCCACACGGCGAATCCACCCCCGACCGGGGCGATCCCCACTGAGCGATCGTCCTCCGCCCTCCACAGGAGTGGAGCGAGATCGGTTCCGACGGACGTCAGGTCGAGCCCGGCACCGCGCGGGGTGGCTTCGGACTCTTGAAGACTCGATTCGCGCTCGAGCGAAGGCTCACGCTTCCCGGCGACCCAGGCACGGTGGATCCGCTCCGCCTGCGCACGGGCAGCCTCGACGCGACGCTCGGTGCGAAGTCGCTGGAGCGCATCCTCCCGCACCTCCGCCAAGGGAGTCGCCACGATGCGGCCCGCTTCCGAGTCGAACCGCGAGTAGTCCGCCAGCCGAGAGCGATAGTAGCGCTCGATGTCCGAAGCCGAGGGCTCGGGCACTCGGATGGTCTGGGGGTCGGCGAACACCCATCGCACACGCCACGCCTCGCCGGCCATCGTATCCCGCATGGCGGAGTGGAGATCGCGCATCGCGTACTCGACATGGTTGCGCTTGAGATCGTCCCTCAGCTGGCCGCGGATCTCCTTGGCCACTTCCGAGATATCCGCAAGGTGGGCATCCGAGCGATCATCCAGGCGCACGACGAGGAAACCCTCGGTCGCAGCCACCGGGCTTGGCAAGTAGGTGCCGCGCTTCGCTGCGAAGAGCGCCTCGACGTCCGCAGCGGTACCGTTCCAGAAAGCGGGCAGTCGAGTGCGGATCGCGCTGATCTTGGGTCGAACGCCCCCGTGGGGGATCGCGAGCACCTCGAGATCGGCGCCCGCCCTCGCTGCGTGCAGCAGGCTATCCGCAGAGTGGCGCATGCGGGCCGTCCACTCCCTGACGCGAGTCCCATCCTTGCGCTCGTCGGGGCTCAGCCCCGGCGTGTTGACGATCACGATGCTGAGCGTGAGCTGGTCGGGCCGCTGATAGCTGGCGCGATCGCGACGATACCGATCCACCACCGCCTGTTCACGCGGCTCGGGGAAGGTCCCCTCGAACTCGCCGGTGGGAAGCAGCAGGTAGGCCAGATCCGCACGGCCCATCTGCCGCTCCGCTTCGCTGCGGAGCTGAGCCTCACTCGGCGTGAAGCGCTTCACGAGTTGCTCCGTCATGCGCTGTCCCGACAACTGACCTCGCATGCGATCGACCGCCGCCTCGAACTGGGCCTTCTGATTGGCCTTGATGGTGAGCCAGCGAGGTTCGTCGAATCGTCCGCCCGGGTTGAACACGGGTTCGTTGCGCAGCGCGGCTTCGGCCTCCGCGATCGGAACGAGCGCGCCAGTCCGGCGAGCCTCGAGCGCGACCAGTTCGCCGCGGATCGCGCCCTCGAGCACCTGCCGCCGAAGCGTGCTGCGCGCTTCCGCCGGCAGCACGACGCCGCGCGACGCGTACTGCTGCTGCGCAGCGCTGACGCGCCGCTCGAACTCATCGGCTTCGATTCGCTGGGTGCCGACCGTCGCCACGGCTCTCGATGACGATGAGGCGCTGCCGCTCGGAGGGGCCTGGGCGAGTGCCACCCAGACTTGCGCAACCACTCCCATCACTCCGATCACTGCGACCGCTGTTCGCACCCTTGCGACCATGTGGATCCTCCGCCGGAAGCGCTTGACGCGCCCTGCTCGGCCTCTCTAGCGTCCGAGCCCATGTGGACACTCGCCTCGGACCGACTTGTTCCGCACTGGCGCCTCGCAGCGGACGACCCGCGCCAGGCGTTGATCTTCAGTACACGACAAGGCGGCTTGAGTCCTCCGCCCTATGACTCCCTGAACCTCGGACGTTCGACCGAGGACGATCCGGACTCCGTCACCGCCAATCGCGATCGCATCCTGCGAGAGGCGGCACTCGATCCGGTGCGACTGGTGACCGCGGGCCAGGTGCACGGTGCGCGGATCGTCGAGGTCGACTCACCCGGTCATGTTCCCGAGTGCGATGCCCTCGTGACCCGTTCACGCGGTCTGGTGCTCGCGGTCACGACCGCGGACTGCTTGTCGTTGCTCTACTCGGCTCCGGATGCCGTCGCTGCTGCCCACGCGGGGTGGCGTGGTGTGGACGCCGGGATGTGCGAAGCGGCACTCGAGGCTGTCTGTCGAGTCTCCGCTTGCACTCCCGAAGCGGTCACCGTGCATCTGGGTCCCGCCATCCGGGGTTGTTGCTATGAAGTCGGACCCGAGGTCGCCGATCGCTTCCCCGAGGCCGCTCTCGATCGGAGCCATGGCACCCTTCGCCTCGACCTTCCGACGGCCGCCCGCCAGAGACTGGCGACCCTGGGACTGCCAGAGACTCGGATCCACGACACCGGTGCCTGCACCTTCTGCGAGCCCCACTGGTACTTCTCCCATCGCCGGGACCACGGGCGCACGGGTCGCCACTGGGCGATCGCCGCACGCCGCTGAGGTCCGGGCTTCGAGCCCAGTCGGACCAGCGGCCGGAAAGTATAACGCAGCGCGGCCTGGGCACGTTCAGCCTCTGTCACATCCTTCCGCGTCCCGTTCCTGCCAGCGCGACAGTCCGAGGGCGGCCGTGCCCTCGAAGAAGCGCTCCACCCATTCCGGCGTGGCGGCATGGCCCTCCAGGCGGATGGTCTCGGCGATCGCATTCACGCTCCGAACGCCATCGGCCATGTACCACGCGATATCGGTGGCGGTCAGACCACCCGGTATCTCGCGGTCCAGCGCTCGCCAGCGTTCCCGGACATCGGTGGCGGCGAGTTCCCAGCCAGGCAGTAGATGCCGCTGCATGTCGAGCGGTGCCGCCAGGGTGCGGACCGGCACCGGCGAGTCGGGATCGGCATCCACGGAAGACAGGGGTTCTCGGAGCTCGGGCGCGATCTCGCTCTCGAAGAACGCCATCAGGGACTCATGTCCATCCGCCATGGCCCGCCGCTCGTGCGTCCTTGGCTCGCCCAGTCGGGCGCAACTCGCGATCGCCGAGTGCCCTCGTCGGTGCTCCGCATGCGCCGATTCCGTCGGCCGGTCGGAGCCGAGCGCGGCGAAGAGGCGTCGCCTCGAGCTTCGGCCGGCGAGCGCGAGGAGTTCGGCATGCTCGTCCTGGCCCGCACACGAGAGGATCGCGGCATAGGCGGCCGCGGTGCGCGCCGTGTGCGCGAGCGAAGCGGGGTCACAACGATCGGGAGTGTCCGATGAAGAGTGGTAATATCGGTCCGGCCACTGGATGAGCATCGGGCAAGGCACACCCACCGCGGGATCGATCCACACAGCGTGATCGCTGCCTCCCGAGTAGGGCACATCGGACATCCGCGCCATCGAGAAGTGCCCGGGTCCCGAGTAGGACTCCACCCAGTCCTGCGTCTCGTGTCGGATCGCCGAGAGCAGGTCCTCCATCACCGTTCCCATCGGATGCGGCGGCCGCTCGATCAGGAAAGTGCTACCGCACTCATCCTGCCGTTCTCCGACCATGTCCAGGTTGAGCGCCGCGATGCTCGCTCGGACCGCATCGGGGTTCAGCGCCATCCACGCATGCGTTCCGGTGAACTCGGGCATCCACAGGAATCGCACGCTGCGGCTGTTGCGCGGGAGCACGCCCTTCGCTCGAAGCGAGGCCAGCGCCCGCGCGGTCTCGAGCGTCGCCGCGACGCCCGAACCATTGTCGTTCGCCCCCGGCTTCGGATGGCACAGATGCGACGTGATCAACACTTCGCCCGGGAGGTCGCCCGGGAGCACCGCCGAGATGAGGGGGATGCGCGCATCGAATCGACGCGCATCGATCGCGACTTCCAGTTCGACACGGACACCATCTCGGAGGCGCTCACGAAGGGCTGCTCCTCTCGCGGGCGACATCGCGATGCCCCACCCGCGCGGCTCCTTCCCCGCCCACCAGAAGGAGAGATAAGGCAGGGAGTCGGCATCCGTGTCCTCGGCGCGCACCGGCGGGAAGAGCCGTCGGCCATCGCAGATCAGGCCCGCCGCGCCGCGCTCGACGACGGCCATGCGATGCACGCGATGCGGATTGCCGCGGGTCAGCACCACTCGGCCCCTCACATCCACACCCTCATAGTGCTCGGGCTCACTCCCATCCGAGAGAGCGCAGATCTCGAATCGCCCTTCCACCGATTCGCTCCGCTGTACGATGGAGAGTGGCTGCGCGGCGAAGTCGGTGATGAGCGTGCGGCTCGGCCCATCGATCAGCGTCGCGGCGGCGGACCGGCACTCCCAGCCCTCGGGACTCAGCATTCCGAGATAGCGCGTCGAGCCATCGCCGATCGCATCGATATGAATCGGCGATAGGCCCGCTCGTTCGAGCGATCCCTGCAACCAATCGGCGGCCTCGACATAGCCGGGAGAACTCTGGATGCGATGGAAGCGCGTGACCGCCTCGACATCGGCCAGCGCGCGCTCGCCACTCACCGCGTCGCGAACCGGCTCGAGCCAGCGACGGATCATCCGGACCTCCTGCGCTGCAGGAACCACGCACCGACCGCGATGGCGAGCGGCAGTCCGAACTCCACGAACCGCCACACGAGGGGCAGATGGAACGCGCCTCCCTCCGGGGGCGAGGCGAGGACACCGTAACTGAGCAGCACGGTCGCCGACAGCGCCCACCATGCCCACGACAGGCGCAACGGCTCCCAGACGAGGGCGAAGCCCATGTACCAGGGATGCAGCACCGGTCCCAGCAGGAGCATGGCACGGAATGCATCGCGGGTGCTCTGCGTCGTGCTGGATCGCCTCCACAGCGCGGCGGCGATCACGCCGAGAACCAGGGCGATCGCCGCGACGCGCGCCACAGGGTCGCCCAACGCCGCCGCGAGTGGAGTGAACAGAGCATCATTGTTGCGCCAGGAGGCGGCAAATGCCGCCAGGCCGGAGTCGGCGCCTCGGGTCAGCCACGCGAACAGCGCGAGGCCCGGCAGGATGAGCGAGACCGCCAGGACGCGAGCCCGCGTCGGCCAGTCGCGCCACAGGAGAGGCAGCGCGAGAAGCGGCACCAGTTTGATCATGACACTCGCCGCCAGCGCCGCCGCCGAGAGCATCGGACGACGGTCGGCGATGGCGAGTGCGACGACCAACCACAGCAGAGCGGTCGGGTCATGGTGCGCTTGGCCGACGAACTCGACCACGATCAGCGGATTCCACGCATAGACGATCGAGGGGAGCGCACTGCCCCCTCGCTTCCGGCACCACCACGCGAGCACGGCGCACAGGGCCAGGTCATGGAGCAACACCCACAGCTTCCAACCTGCGAGCCCCGGCATCACCTTGGCCATCAGCGCGAAGCCGGCCATCGCGAGGGGCGGGTAGATCGTGGCGAGCCCGGGGTGATTCACCCGTGGGTGCAGCTCATCGTCACGCAGTGAAGCCAGCTCGGGGGCGTTGGGAGCGTGCCGATAGGGATCCCGGCCCGCCGCAACGACTCGTCCCTCCCAGAGATAGCGATGGACATCATCGGAGAGGGACGGCTCGACTGGGAACACGGCAGCGCGCATGGCGAAGGCGACGACGAGAATCAGCGTGGCGACATGCGGGAGATTGCGATCGCGGCGCAGTCGGAGGAGTGCGAGGAAATGGAAGGCGAAGGCCACGGCCATCAATCCCTGGAACGCGCGTAACTCGACGCGCCACGACGGGAGAGCCGACGCCAGCGTCATCACCGCGACGAGGCCGATGGCGATCGCCGCCAGTTCCCACGACGCACCTCGAGGCGGAGCGCCCGCTCCGCCCTCGACCCGCTCGAGACGCGGGCGCACCTGCTCGTGTCCGCTAGCGCGCGACCGTGGCGCGCACGGCCCGCGTGGCGGGGTTGCCGGCCAGGTCGACGGCTCGGACGCTCACCAGATGCTCACCCACGGAGAGCCCCGGTAGCATGAAGGTCGTGCGGACGCGCGACTCATCGAGGGTTCCGCCGGGCGGCGCGATCGATCGCCACTCCCCGTCATCCACCGACAACTCGAGCAACCAAAGCGGACTGCGATCGTCGCGGGCCTCGAGCGTCATTCGAAGCCCGCCCGGGATGGCCACTGCCTCGAGCGCGCTGATGACCGGGGCGGAGTTGTCGACCTCGAACACCTCGCTCGTCCCCTCGGCGCGACGCTCCTCTCCCACCGCATTGCCCTTCGAGTCATCGGCGAGCACGCGGACTCGATAGCGTCCGTCCGGGATCGTGCGTGTATCCCAGGAATGCATCGCCTGCAGCAGGTCCTTCCCGATCGTGATCCATGCCCCGCGCGCGGCTTCGTCACGCACCTGGACCTGGAATCGCAGCGGATCCCCGTTGGCGTCGCTCACGCGCCACTGCAACGTCCGGATTCCGCGAGCCCAGCTCGGCAGTTCGCGCAGGGACTTATTGCTCGAGAACTGGACCGAGTACTCGACCTTCTGGCCGCCCTCGAGCGTCTGCGTCACCGCTTCGGTCCGCGCGCCGAGCTCGCCATCACGCACGCCCTGCGCCTGCGGCGCCACGGTCACGTCGTCCACGCGAGGCGCGACATTCTGCTCACGACTCGCGAACGCCACTTGCTCGATGCGGCTCGCAGCGGTCGTGAGCTCGGCGCGCCACTGGCCGTGTCGGCCGCGCAGCGTCCGGCCGACACGGCCCTCGGAGTCGACCTGTGACCAGGCCTCCCACGTCGTGTCCGGCTCCTCCGTGTTCCCGCTTCGAAGCGAGAAGCGAGGCGTGCCCTCTCCGGTCCAGCGGATCCGTCCGATGTTCGAGAAGCGCCGCAGGTCCTGTGCCGCGGCGGTCAGCGTCCCCTTGTCCGATCGGCCCGGACCCACACGCCAGAGCACCGCGGGGTTCGAGGTCGCCGCATACCACTCACCCTTGGCGCCCGCTGCCAGCGCGGTCACCTGCCCCTGCGGCGGCGCGAGCCACTGCTCAGCGCGCTGCGCGCCGGTCACGCGGAAGATCCCCGCGCGATTCCCGGTCGCGGCGAAGACGTCCCCGGCGTTCGAGGCGAGCGCGAAGATGAAGGGCTGGGACGAGGTCCACCACGACACCGCGGCGCTGTCCGGCACGATCCGGTAGAGCACCGCGCGTCCGCCGCTGATCGCGGCCTTCTGGGGTGCAGGACCGTCATCGGATTCGCCGACCGTGCCGCTGACCGCCGTGCTCGAGAGCGCCGCCGCCCACACCGTGCCGTCGGTAGAGCGCGCGATCGCGCGGATCTCATCCTCGGGTGCATCGAACAGCGTACGCAGCTCGCCAGAGGCACGAGCGTGGACGACGCGGCCGCGCGAATCGCCGCCCGTGTACACGCCGGCAGCACCATCGGAGAGGAGCGCCGTCAGATTGCTCGCGTCACTGTCCCAGGCGATGCGGGTGCGCCCGGACTCGAGCGAGAGCAACCGCCCCTTGGTTCCGGTTGCCAGCCACCATGCTCCCTTCGCCCCGGGAGCGATGCCCCAGACGTAGCGTTCTCCGGTCGAGGCGAGTCGTGTGGTATCGCCCTTGCCGCTCACGCGATAAACGAGGCCCGCGGGCCCCGTGCCCGCGACCAATCCGTCGCCGTCCCGCGCGAGGCAGAGCACCTGGCCATCCGGAAGCCGGATCCACGGCTTCACTCCAGCGGAAGCCGTCCAGCGGTCGATGCGTCCACGATCCCCCGCGAGCGCCACGGACCCATCCGCCAGCGGAAGCACGGCCCAGATCGTACGGAGCGAGTCCGCGGGCCAGCTGGTGGCCGCGCTTCCCAGGGTGAGTGTGCCGTCCGAGTCGATGAGCACGCCCTCGGCCTCGGACTTCTCATGGCCCTTCTGAGTGTCGGTGGTCCACCACTGGGTCTCGGCCGCACGCGCCGACGTCGAGAGGAACCCCATCAGGGCGATGAGCCGCGCATAGCGGAGCAACCGATTCAAGGAGCCTCCCGGTCCACGTGGATCTCGAGCAGCAGTTCACCGCGCAGCACACCGTTCATCGGGTGCCGCTGTTCTTCGAGCAGCGCCCAGCTTCCACGCTGGATCGCCGTGCCTGCAGTCTGAGGTGCCGCCATCAGCGCGAGCGCCGAGTTGGGCAGCTCGGGGTAATCGATCCCCTCGCTCGTCACTTCCGGCGCTCGGGCCCACAGCATGCTGTAGAGCGCATCTGAGCGATGGAGTGAGGAGAGTCGCCGCCAAGCGTCGCGAACCGAGACCGGTCGGAAGCGCCCGGGGAGGCGGGCCGCGGTGAAGCGGTCGGCCTCGCTGCCACCTCCCAACCACAGCACGTAGCGCCCATCGGGCAGTTCCTCCGGGACGCGCAAGGTCAGGCGCCGAGTCTCGCGCGTGCCGCGCCAGGGTTCGACGTCGCACGCCACGACCACGCTGCCGCCCGGCCGGACCGAACTCCGCGAGAGGCTGGCCGAGCGCAACGTCGACTGCGCGCGACCGGGAACGATGTCGATGTCGATCGTCAGACTGTCGAGATGGAATCGCTCGAACGGATTGCCGTACAGGAATCGCAGCGGCGAGCTGAATATGTTGAGCATCTCGCCGAGCGGCGACTCACCTGCCGTCACGTCACCCACATCGAGCACGTCGGGCCCACGGTGGGCCCTCAGCCGCCACTGGACGGTCTGCTGGGCGCCCGTGCCTCCTGATTCGAGCAGGCTGTTGACCGCCGCCGTCGAGACGAGCGACGCCACCAGCGAGCGATCCTCGACAACCTCGAACCGGAAGCGATGCGGTGACTCCCCGCTGCGGCGCACGGTGATCCCGAACGGCATCAGCGCGGGCACGGCTCCGAGACGCCCCGCCACCGCGGCGCGACGATCCTGGGTCGCGGTGCCGATCGGGCGATCCGTGACTCCGAGCTTGAAGGACGTCGCGAGGCTCGGCATGATCGTGACGATGCGAGCCGTCGAGAGCGGCAAGCGGACTTCGCCGCTCTGGAAGAACGGGTGGCCGAACATCAGCACACGATCGCCATCGACATAGGTCACCGTCCCGATGGCGGAGAAGTTGAGGTCCCCACGCATCACATCGATGGCGACCGCCGACCCCGGCTCGAGTCGAGGTTCCGGGACGGCTCCCGGACGACCAGCCGGAACGCGTGAGCGTCCGCCGGGAGTCACTTGCAGTCGACTCGAGGCGAAGAGCGCTTCGGCGGGGCCGAGCAGCGCGGGTTGGAGGCCTCCTGCCGAGAGGGGCAGCGCGAGCGGACGCGCACCGGTCAGCGGTGGGCCGGGGGCCTCCGGGGGCTCGGGAGCCTCGCTCCACGTGAGGCCGCGATACCGCGGAGACGGCAGCGGATCGACTCCGATCGGCCCAGCGGCACCATCGACATGCGGCGATTCCGGAAGGTCGAGCACCCGGAGCATCTCGGCGATCGGCGTGATCCCGAAGATCGGGTCCTTGCTGAAGTTCCAGCCTGAGGACAGCGCCCCGATCAACCGGCCTTCGACGTACACGGGCGATCCGCTCATGCCCTGGGCGACACCCAGATGCACCACACGAGGCGTCGTCGCGCGTGCCAGGATCACGTCGCCCTCGGCGCCGCCGCCCTCGAGCACGCCGACGATCTCCGCCTCGAAGGTCTCGATGGAATCACCTGTGAACACGGTGCGGACCAGCGCCCGCTGCCCGGGCCGGAGTCCCTCGGGGGACTGCGTCGGCACATTCGGGGCCGCGAGCGCGGTGGAGAAGAGCGAGACCAGCGCGAGTACGAATGCCAAGGGCGTCTTCACGGCGGCCGACTCTATCAGACGACTCGGATCTGCCAAGGTGAACGAGCGCGAAATGCGACGAGCGTCGGCCTTGCCCCTCTCCGACGCGGGTCTTACCTTGGTCGCCATGTCCAACTCCCCATTCCTCAAGCGACTCGCACAGGGCCCGATCCTGGCCGACGGTGCGATGGGTACCCTGCTGTTCGAACGCGGTATCGCCTACGAGCGGTGCTTCGATGCCCTCAATCGGACGGATGCCGGGCTGATCGAGGCGATCCATCGTGATTACCTTCAGGCCGGTGCCGAGCTGATCGAGACCAACACCTTCGGCGCCAACCGCATGCGCCTCGCCGCTCACGATCTCGCCGATCAGGCACGCCTCATCGGACGCCAGGGCGTGAAGCTCGCGCGCAATGCCCGCGAGGTCGTCGGCACCACGGCGTTCGTCGCGGGCTCGATGGGTCCGCTCGGTCGCCCGCTCGCCCCCTTCGGCACGATCGAGCTGGCCGATGCCGAGATCGCGTTCCGCGAGCAGGCCGAGGGCGTGCTCGAAGGTGGCCCCGATGCTTTCATCCTCGAGACCTTCCAGGACCTCAATGAGATCCTCGCCGCGATCCGTGCCATCCGCAGCGTGACGCTCGAGGTGCCGATCATCGCGCAGATGACGTTCGGGTTGGACGGCAAAACGCGCTACGGCCACACGCCGGCACTCGTCGTGAAGGCGCTCAAGCAGGCGGGAGCGGATGTTGTCGGCCTCAACTGCGGCGTCGGCCCCCAGCCCATCCTCGAGGTGCTCGTCGAGATCCTCGCAGCGGCCGAGGGCACGCCGGTCTCGGCGATGCCGAACGCCGGACTGCCTCAGTTCGTCGAAGGACGCTACGTCTACTTGTCGCATCCCGACTATTTCGCCGACTTCGCCGCCCGCGCGGTGGATCTGGGCGTCAGCCTGGTGGGCGGCTGCTGTGGCACGACGCCGGCCCACACGCGTGCCATGCGCGAACGACTGGCGTCGCGCCTGCCCGCCGAGAAGCTCCCGTCGGGCGCCGAGGTCCACATCATCGAGCGGACACCGGTCGCCGACACGCCCGCGCCGAGCGAGGATCCGCCGCTGCTCAAGCTGATGAACTCGCGCTTCACGGTCAGCGTCGAGATCGATCCGCCACGCGGGATCAATACGCAGAAGGTGATGGCGGGGGCTCGCCTGATGGCCGAGCGCGGCGTCGACTGCATCAACATCGCCGACTCGCCAATGGCCCGGACGCGCATGAGCGCGATGTCGCTCGCGTTCCAGGTCCACACGGCGCTGCCGGAGATGCAGGTGATCCTGCATTACACGACACGCGACCGGAACCTGATGGCGCTCCAGTCCGAGTTGCTGGGCGCGCACGCGATCGGGCTCCACAACATCCTGTGTCTGACCGGCGACCCGCCTTCGCTCGGTGACTACCCCAACATGACGGCCGTCTACGACACCGACTCGATGGGGCTCATCAAGATCGTCCGTCAGCTGAACGACGGCACCGACCAGGCCGGTTCCGCGATCGGTGGCCACACGCGCTTCGCGGCCGGCTGCGGCGTGAACCCGACGGCTGAGAACCTCGACGTCGAGATCGAGCGGTTCAAGAAGAAACTGGAGAACGGCGCCCAGTTCGTGATGACGCAGCCGGTCTATGAGCTGGCGTGCTGGGAGCAGTTCCTCGAGAAGTTGGGCGGCATGCCCAAGATCCCCCTGTTGATCGGGATCCTGCCGCTCCAGTCGTTCCGGCACGCCGAGTTCCTCCACAACGAGGTGCCCGGCATCACGGTGCCCGACTGGATCCGGCAGCGGATGCATGACGCCGGTAACGAGGGCCAGAAGGTGGGCGTCGAACTGGCGCGCGAGTTGCTCAACCAGTGCAAGTCCATGGCGAGCGGCGTCTATCTGATGCCCAGCTTCGGTCGCTACGAGAACTGTCTCGAGGTGCTCGAGGGCACGCTCGAGGGGATCCGGTGATCCGCTTCTTCGGTCACTTCGCGGTCACCGCACTCGCGATGATCGTTCTGGCGCAGAACCTGCCGGGATTCAGCGTGCGCGACTGGAAGGTCGCACTGCTCGCCGCGGTCGTTCTGGGCTTCGTGAACGCCGTGGTCAAACCCATCCTGTTCCTGCTCACGCTGCCCATCACCCTGCTGACTCTGGGGCTCTTCCTGTTCGTCCTCAACGCGGGGATGCTCGCGCTGACGGCGTATCTCGTTCCCGGCTTCAGCATCACCGAACCCGGATCGCTCGTGATCGCCTCCATCGCGCTGGCGATCGTCGGGATCTTGTGGAAGTGGATGGCCGGCGAGGACAAGAAGAACTCCAAGAAGCAGGAGCGCGACTGACATGGCCGAGGACGCGACGATCGCCGAAGATGCCCGAGGTTCGCTCGAACTGAGCGCCGAGGAGAACGCCGACCTCTGCACCGGGTGCTCGCGCTGTTGTGAGACCGTGAGCATCGAGGTCGATGCCCCGCGCTCGCCCTGGGAGTACGAGCAGTGGATCTGGGTGCTGCACCACCGCCATCTCGAGCTGTACCTCGAGAAGCCCGAGCGCTGGTACTTGCACATCGAAGCGGTGTGCGAGCAGTTGGGTGACGACCTTCGCTGCAAGATCTACGGCTCGCACCCCGTGCTGTGCCGCGAGTACGACCCGCGCTCATGCGAACGTCGTGCACCACTCTCCGATATCGTCGCGTGGTTCAAGACCGCAGCCGATCTCGAACATTGGCTGGCCGCGAGACGTCCCGCGCACTGGAAGCGCCTGCAGGCCTACCGAGCCGAGAGCGCGCAGGGCCCGCCCGTCGCCGATGCGAAAGCCGATGCCCGACGGGCACTGGCCGCCGCGCTGATCCAGGTCGGCGAACCGAGTGCCAAGCGCGCCGCGCACGAGCCTGGCACGAAGCTGCCCTTGCGGATCTCGAGGGAACGGCGGACCTAGTTCTGTTTTCCGGTGGCCACAAGCGAGCGCGACTCGCGCCTCACCGATACCGGGTCTTCAGATTCCCCCAGGTGCCCTGCCAGGTGGGCGTGGCACAACCGCCCGGCTGAGGCGCGATCCTCGTGCTGCGTGAGACGAGGACCTCGCAGAAGTTCGGAACGAAGGCGCAGAAGGGCGGACTGTAGCTGATCGAGAACGTCACCGTGGCGATGAAGGTCTCCCCCGTTCGGGTGCCTTCGGTCACGCTCGTGAAATTCACGGTGCAGCCATCATCCTTGAAGCTGCCGGTGCAGGTCAGGTCGATCTGCGTGTCCGTGACCGTGCCGTTGCAGTCGTACGTGAAGCCGCCGGAGGTATCCGGTTCCAGCGAGACGCCCGCACACAGCGTGTCCAGCCCGGATTCGAGCTCGGTGAACACGCGAGGCGAGCACGTGTACGTGGAGTCCTCGTACAGCCAGACACCGGCCCAGGCGGCTGGGATGGCGAAGCCGGTGCCTCGCACGGCATCGAGTGCACTCGGGCGCTTGAACTCGCGCGCCTCCGAGGCGAGCGGGAGAATGAGGGCGGTCAGCACGACTGCCATCAGGGGACGCAATGCATTCATGGTGCCCGCTCCGTGGATTCGAGGGCGATGACGGGATGACCCCCACACCCTAGCGTTGGATGAGATTCGAGCAACTCCGTCACACGCCGTCTGGAGAACCCGCCCGTGCTTTCAACTCCGCGAGCTTCTGCAGCGCTTGCAGTGGCGTCAGCGCATCCGTGTCGAGAGCCCGCAGTTCGGTCAGGACCTCATGCGGCGGCGCGGGCAGTTCGAACAAGGGCAGTGCAGCCGGAGCCGGCGTCGCGCGCGAGCGCTTCGCAGGCGAAGCGGCCTCCAGATGATCGACCGTGCGTTCGCTCTCGAGTTCCGCAAGGACCACGGCGGCCCGCGCCAGCACGGAAGGCGGCAGCCCGGCGAGGCGCGCGACGTGGATACCGTAGCTACGATCGGCCGCACCCTCGACGATCCGGTGCAGGAAGACGACGCCGTCGCCCCACTCCTTCACCGCGACATGGACGTTCGCCAGACGCGGCAGGCGTTCCGAGAGTTGTGTCAGTTCGTGATAGTGGGTGGCGAAGATCGTGCGAGGCCGTGGTCCCGAGGCCTCGTGCAGATGCTCCGTGACCGCCCAGGCGAGCGCGAGGCCGTCGTAGGTGGCGGTGCCCCGACCGATCTCGTCGAGGAGCACGACGCTCCTCGGCGTCGCCGACCGGAGGATCTCGGCGGTCTCGCTCATCTCCACCATGAAGGTGCTCTGCCCCGCCCCCAGCCGATCGGCAGCGCCGACACGGGTGAACAGTCGATCGACGAGCCCGATCACCGCCCGGCGCGCCGGGACCCATGAACCCGACTGCGCGAGCAGCACGATCAGCGCGACCTGCCTCAGGTAGGTGCTCTTGCCACCCATGTTGGGCCCGGTCAGAAGCAGCATCTGACGCGCGCTGCCCGAGAGGCGGACGTCATTCGGAACGAATTCGCCACGCGGCAGCAAGCGCTCCACCGCCGGATGACGAGCCTCATCGAGTTCGAGCCGGTCGGAGTCCTCGACCACGGGACGACTCCATCCGAAGCGAGCGGCCGCCTCCGCCAGCGAGGCCTCGGCATCGAGGCGCCCGAGCGCCTCAGCGGCCCGCAGCAGCGAGGGCACATGCGCACCCACCGCGTCGCGCAGCGCCACGAACTGCTCGTGCTCTCGCGCCCGCAACTTGTCCTCCGCGCCCAGCACCTCGCTTTCACGGGCCTTGAGCGCCGGCGTCACATAGCGCTCGGCGTTGGTGAGCGTCTGCCGTCTCTCCCATTCGGCGGGCACCTTGTCGCGGTGAGCGTGCGTCACCTCGAGGTAGTAGCCGAACACCTTGTTGTAGCCGACCTTCAATGTCGTGATTCCGGTCCGCGTCCGTTCGGTCGCCTCCAGCTCGGCGATCCAGCGCTTGCCCGAATGCGCCAGGGCATGGAGTTCGTCCCGCACCGGGTCGTGGCCCTCGCGCAGGATCCCGCCCTCGCGAGACGTCATCGGGGGATCCTCGACCAACGCTCGCTCGAGCATCTCGCGCAGGGACGGGGACACCGACAGGGCCGAACGCACCTGATCGAACGTCGACTCGCCCAACGCACCCAGCACGTTCGCCAGTTCGGGCAGGCGCGACAACGCATCGCGCAGTGCGCCCAGGTCCCTCGGTGTCGCCCGCGAAGCCGAGATGCGCGAGGCGAGGCGTTCGAGATCGGGCAGGCCGCGCAGCGTCTCGCGGAAGGTGCCGCGCGGCGAATCGGGACGGAGCCACGCGGCGATCCGCTCCTGACGAGCAGTGATCGCGGCCACCGAGGCGAGCGGACGCTCGAGCCACGAGCGCAACCGCCTCGCACCGAGCGACGTGACCGAGAGGTCCACGTGATGCCACAGCGTGTGGCGCGCCTCGCCGCCCGGCTGCGGCTGGAACAACTCCAGATGCCGGGCGGTCGCCGCGTCGTAGCGGAGCACCGAGTCCTCGCTCCAGCGCTCCACGCGCGTCATCTGGAGTGCCGCGCCGCCTTGCGAGCGATCGAGGTACTCGAGGGCGCCGGCTGCGGCCCGCAGCGCCAGTGGCACATCGTCGAGTCGTTCGCGATCGGCGACGCTCCATCGCTCGAGGACGCTGGCCCCTTCCGCGAAGCGGGCGATCGGCGCGCGGCTGCGAGCGCCCGGCAATCCTGCGAGCGCGCTCTCCACTCGTCCGGCGGCCGTCTCGTCCAGCTCGGCGGGAACCAGCCACTCCGACACCTGGACCCTCGACAGCGCCGCTCCGGCATCCTCCCACGCCGCTTCGAGCAATCGCGTCTCGCCGGTCGAGGCATCGGCCAGGGCGACTCCGACCCGGTCGTCCTGCGGCCACAGTGCGCCGAGGTAGTTGTGCGCCCCGGACTCCAGAAAATGGTCACTCGTCACCGAGCCCGGCGTGAGGATCTCAGTGACCCCTCGTTGCACGAGGCCCTTGGCCTCCGAGGCATCCTCGAGCTGATCGCAGATCGCGACTTTGTGCCCGAGTCGGAGCAGTCGGCCCACGTAGCCGTCTCGCTGATGCCACGGAATGCCGCACATCGGGATCGGATTCTCGTCCTGCTTGTTGCGGCTGGTGAGGGTCAGCCCGAGCAGACGTGCCGCCGCAACGGCATCCTCGAAGAAAAGTTCGTAGAAGTCGCCGAGTCGGAAGAACAGGAACGCATCGGCGTGATCCTGCTTGGTGGTGAGGTACTGACGCATGAGGGGTGTGCGTGCGGCCTCGCTGCGTGACGCGGCGGCCGCGTCCATCGCCTGCGTCATGGCTTCACGACCGGTCGCGGCGCCACCGCCGGGTTCCGAGCCGCTTCCGGGCTCGCCGGGTACTCGCGCACGAGACGGCGCCTCGTCTCGGCCGCAGCATCCGGGTGTTTCAGCTGGTCGTGCAGCAGGGCGGCGCGCTCCAACGCGCTCGCCCCGATCTCCCCCGGCTGCTCCGAGAGGAGCTTCGAGTAGAGTTCGAGCGCCTGCGCCTTATGCCCTTCGAGTTCAAGTGCCTGCGCGGTGGCCATCCGGGCGGCGGCGCGAATGGGTCCCGAAGCTCGCAGAGCCTCGCTCGCGGCGCCCCTCGCCTCGGCCGGCGCTCCGAGCGCCAGCGCCGCGCGTGCCGCACCGATACGCGCCCAGTGGCGTTCGTCACCCGAGAGCCTCTGTGCGGCCCGCAGATAGGCCGCGCGTGCCTGACCGTACTCCCCGCGCAGCTGATGCCACATCGCCAGATGCCACACAGCTGAAGCGCCCCTCGGGCCCCGGTCGCGGGCCTCGAGGTCGTGCAGGGACGCTTCGAGGCTGTCGCCCTGGACGTTGGGCGGCACGATCTCGCGCAGGGCCATCACCGCCGAGGCGGGTGCCGGCAGAAGCAGTCCGAACAGACAGGTGAGCATGATCGGGGTTCGCATGGCCCCGGAGCATAGTGGCGGCAGCGGGCGACGCCAAGAGCAGGCGATGCGGGGTCGCCCCACCACCCCCGCGCCATGAGAGGAGGGCCGGTCCCCCGCTTCCGGGAGACCGGCCCCTCCGTGTGACGGGATATCAGATCCGACTACTCGTCGCTGCCGCCCTCATCGCGCGGCCGCGGAACCGAGGGATCCTCGACCGGCGGGTTGGCGGCGATGTTGGCACGCACCTGATTGCGCTTCGACGTCCACTCGGCCAGGGCGATGTCGTCCTGGTCCTGCAGCCACGCCTTGACGCTCAGGATGAGCCGATGATTCGGCACGTCGACGCGAGTCACCTTCATGACGAGCTGCTCGCCCACCTCGAAGGCATCGTTCGGACGCTTGAGATCATCGAGACCCAACTGCGACAGCGGCACGAACCCCTCGATGCCGTCGCCGAGATCCACGATCGCACCGCGATCGAAGAGTCGGTTGACGACGCCGTTCAGTTCGAGACCCGACGGGAACCGCTCCGCGAGCTCCGGCCACGGATCGTCGCTCACCTGCTTCAGGCCGAGCGAGATGCGGCGGTGCTCCTTGTCGATCGACAGCACGACCACCTCGACCGCGTCCCCCTTCTTGAGGACCTCACTCGGGTGCGCCACGCGCTTGGTCCACGACATGTCGGACACGTGCACGAGACCGTCGATGCCCTCTTCCAGCTCGACGAACGCGCCGAAGTTGGTGAGGTTGCGGACCTTGCCCTTGACGCGCATGCCCGGCGGGTACTTCTGGTCGAGCGTCAGCCATGGATCCGGTTCGACCTGCTTGAGGCCCAACGAGATCTTCTCCGCAGCCTTGTCCACCTTCAGCACCACGGCTTCGATGACGTCACCGATGTTGACCACCTTCGAGGGGTGGCGCACATGGCGCGTCCACGACATCTCGGACACATGGATCAGACCCTCGATGCCCTTCTCGAGCTCGATGAACGCGCCGTAGTCCGTGATGGACACGACACGACCCTGGATCCGGTCGCCGACCTTGTACTTCTCCTCGACGCCTTCCCACGGATAAGCCTCGAGCTGCTTGAGGCCGAGCGAGATGCGCTCCTTCTCCGGGTCGAAGTTGAGCACCTTGACGCGCACCTTGTCGCCGATCTTGACCAGCTCGGACGGATGAGCGACACGGCCCCACGACATATCCGTGATGTGCAGCAGACCGTCGATGCCACCGAGGTCCACGAACGCGCCGAAGTCGGTGATGTTCTTGACCACGCCCTCGCGGATCTGGTCTTTGGCCAGGTCCTTGAGAATGGTGGTCTTCATGCGGTCGCGCTCCTCCTCGAGGACGGCACGACGCGACACCACGATGTTCCGGCGACGCTTGTTGAGCTTGATGATCTTGACGGACACGTTCTGCCCGAGAAGCGCGTCGACGTTCTGCACCTGGCGCAGAGCGATCTGCGAGCCAGGGAGGAACGCCTCGACGCCGTACAGATCGACGACGACACCGCCCTTGATCTTGCGGATCAGGCGGCCTTCGACGATCTGGGCATTGTCGTGTGCCTCCTTGACGCGGTCCCACACCCGGACGAAGTCGGCGCGCTGCTTCGACAGCACGACCAGGCCATCCTGGTTCTCCATCTTCTCGAGGAAGACCTCGAGGATGTCACCGACCTTGAGAGCGCTGGGATCCGGGAACTCGGAGAGCGAGATGATGCCCTCGCTCTTGAACCCGACGTCGACCAGCACGTCCTTGTCGTCGATGGTGAGGATCGTGCCACGCACGATCTCGCCTTCGCCGATGGAGCGCATCGACTCCTCATACGCACCGAACAGTTCGGCGCGCTGAGCATCGGTCAGCTCCTCCTCATCGTCGTAATTGAGTGGGGCCTTCGGGAGTGGCTGCGACCTCTTACTGGGCGTGAAGCCCGTTGTCGCGGGGTTGGGGTGGGTCTCGGTTGCTTCAACCATGTGATCCAGTGACCTCCGTACTTATGAAGTATGGGAGCGGGGGTCGCCCGCTTCCGGTGCCGCCATCCTCTCCCCGGCGGCCTTGAGTGCCGCGATCTCGCGCATCACCCCGTCGCCGACGCTCTGATAGAGCTCGCGACCGGGTTCGAGACTCGCAGCCTCTCCCGCCAGGTCCTGCCAGGTCCTCGCCACACCGATGCGCACCTGAACGTGTGCGCCTCGCAGCAACCAGGACCCCGATCGATCACTTCCCGAGATGTGACAAGGCAGGATGCGCGCGTCCGTCGCGGTCGCGAGCATCCCCAATCCCGGACGTGCCCGATGCAGCTTGCCGTCGCCCATCCGCCCCCCTTCGGGGAACAGGATGAGCGCCTGCCCTGCACGAAGCACCTCTCTCGCCCTCGTGAGTCCCCTCATGTCCGCGCTGCCACGCCGAATGGGAATGGCGTTGAATGAGCGGATCATCCCGCCGAAGACCGGATTGCGGAACAGATCCTCCTTGGCGAGGTAATGCAGTTCACGCCATACGGCACAACCGACAAGCGGTGGATCCCAGAACGAGATGTGGTTCGAGGCGACGATGAGACCGCCCGACTTCGGGACGTTCTCCCGGCCCTCGACCCGCAATCCGCTCAAGGTCCCCACGAGACCATTGATCAGAGACCGGGCGACACTGTAGTGCAGGCTCAGTCGGCCTCCAAGTCGGGATCGCGGGGCGCGGTGGCCTCCCCGGAAGTGGGTATCGGCCGCCAGAACGTTGTCCCACAACGATTCATGCGATTCATGCCGGTGCGCCCGGGACCCGGGGACAATCCGGATGAAGCTGGATCACGGCAAGAACGCGCTCCACCTGGGCCTCGAGCGACAAGCCTGAGGTGTCGACGTGCAGGGCATCGTCCGCCGGTTTGAGGGGACTGTCGAGCCGATCCCGGTCGCGAGCGTCGCGCCGATCGAGATCCGCGCGGACATCGGCGATCGAGGCGGCCATGCCTCGAAGCCCCAGTTCGCGGCGGCGCCGCTCGGCGCGCGTCTCGAGATCGGCATCGAGGTAGATCTTCACCTCGGCTCTCGGGAAGACCACGGTTCCCAGATCGCGCCCCTCCCCGACGAGCGGCCCGAGCGCGCTCATCTCCCGCTGCCAGCGGACCAATACGGCACGCACGGCCGACAGCGCGGCGACGCGCGAGGCGGCCTCGCTCACCTGCGGCGTCCGGATCTCGCGCGTGACATCGCGGGCGTCCAAGCGAACCTCGGGGTGCGACGGCGTTCCGCTCGTTTCGACGTGTGTGGTCTCCAGCAACTCGGCGATCGCTTCCTCGTCATCGAGGGGCGTACCCGAGTCGATCGCCTTCAAGGCGATGGCCCGGTAGAACGCGCCGGTGTCGAGGAATGAGAAGCCGAGCCGTTCCGCCACGGCGCGGGCGGTCGTGCTCTTACCCGCCGCGGCGGGGCCGTCGATCGTCACGACGAAACTCATCACGCGCCCCGCTCGACGCGAGCACCTAGTCCCGCCAGCACGTCGAGGAACGCAGGATCGGAGCTGCGAATGCACTCGGCGTCATCCAGCGACACGGGCTCATCCGAGCGTGCACCGAGCGCTGCGAACGCCATCGCGATGCGGTGATCGAGACGCGTCTCGACGACACCGCCGGACGGTACGCCTCCCCGCACGGAGAGTCCGTCGACGTGCGAATGCGCTTCGATGCCGCAGGCCGAGAGGCCATCGACCAGGGCGAGGATGCGGTCGCTCTCCTTGACCGCGAGCTCACCGGCGCCACGAACGCGAGAGAGTCCATGGGCCGCACTTGCTGCGACGATCCAGGCCGGCACTTCATCGATCAGCGTCGGCGCCCACTCGGCGGGGACATCGAACGCCCTCAATTGCCTGGGACCGCGAACCGTCACGTCGCCGACCGGCTCGCCCGCCTCCTCGGATTGCGCCGAGACGGTGACCTCGGCGCCCATCGCCTCGAGCACGCGCAGGAAACCGGCGCGGGTCGGATTGAGGCTGACGCGGTGAGCCGTCACCTCGCTCCCGGGCACCGCTGCCGCGAGTGCCCACAAGAAGGCAGCGGCGGAGGGGTCACCGGGAACACGCAGAGTGGCGGCCTTCAGCTTCTGCCCTCCCTCGATCCTGACGCGGCGCCCGCCATGCGAGAGCGATTCGACGGACAGATTGGCGCCGAAAGCCGGGAGCATGCGTTCCGTGTGATCACGCGCCGGACCCGGCAGGATCACTTCGGTGGTTCCACGCGCGGCGAGGCCCGCGAGCAACAGACAGGTCGAGACCTGTGCGCTGGCGACCTCAGGCGCATGCACGATCGCGGTCAGCGGGCCGCCCATGATCCGAAGTGGTGCGCAGACCTGCTCACCCTGTCCCTCGATCCGCACGCCCATCCGACGCAGTGGTTCGGCGATGCGCCGCATCGGACGGCCGGAGAGCGAGGGATCGCCGATGAGCGTCGTCGGTTCGGCGAAACGGGCCACCAGGCCAGCCAACAGCCGCATGGATGTCCCCGAGTTGCCGCATTC
>JAYWEM010000050.1:0-12113 GCA_043779265.1 bacterium
AGCACCGCCGCGTACGGGTGCTGCCGGCGCCCGGTGGGATCGTGCCCGTAGAACAGCAGGTGGCCGTCGACGGTGATCAGCGTGAAGTCGTCCATGAACTGCGTTGGCACGAACAGCGGCGCCTCGAAGTCCCGCGACTGCGTCGCCAGCGCCCGCACGATGGCCTCGGCATTGCCTCCGGCCCGCGCCACGTTCTCGGCGCTGACCGTGCGCTCGCGCACACGTGCCAGGAGCTCGCCCTCGAACACCTCGGAGATGTTCTCGGTGAGATAGGCGTTGTAGCGGGCCGTCTGCACCTCGACCTCTCGGGAGATGCGCAGCGTCAGCATCGTGGCAACGCCCGCCAGGATGAGCGCCGGCACGGCAACGCCCCCGACGAGCAGCGCCAGTTTGGCCTGGCGCGAACGCGGGAGCCTCAGACGACCGATTGCCGGGAAGGACATGGGCGGGAGCCTAGTGGGGCGCGGGGCGGGATGCGAACGGCCGGCCCTCGCGAGAGAGGGCCGGCCGTTCGTGGCTACGGAAGGACGTCAGCGTGCGGCGATCTGCGCGCCTGTCATCGAGTGGATCATCTGGACGACGGCCTTGTCGCTCGACGTGAGCAGGTCCATCGCACCCTTCTCGATGTTGACCACCTCGCGGTGGAGCTTGCCGCTCGCGAGCGCGCCGCGCAGCTGCTTGCAGGTGCCGCACAGCTTGGCGTCGGCCTTGCGGCTGGCCATCGAGCTCTTCATGCCCTCGCCGCGGCGGGCGACCGCCTCCTGCACCGCGCGCACACCCTCGGCGCCTTCGGCCAGGTACACGATCATGACGCCGTTCTTGAGAGCCTGGACCTGCGAACGGCCGCCAATCGAGCCGATCTGCGTCTCGCACATCGCCCAGTCCTCGCACGCGCTGCAGTCCATCGCCATCGCGTGGTCGGCGCAGCCGCCCTCGGCGACGCCTGCGGTCTTGGCCGACGCCGTGGCGCCCTTGGTCATGCAGCAGTCCTTCGAGGCCGACGCGCTCTTGGTCATGCTGCACGCGCCCGAGGCGGCATTCGTCGCCGAGACCTTGGAGCCCTTGGCGGACTTGGCCGACTTGGTGGCGCAGCAGTCCATCGTGGCGGAAGCGGCCGAGGCTGACGTGCCCTTGTTCGACTTGTGAGCGTCGCACGCATGGCTGGTGCCGAACGTGGCGATTGCAGCTGCACAGCAGGTGGCGAGTGCAAGGAGTCGCAGCTGATTCATGAGGACCAACCTCCCGGAAAGGTGGGCTCTGCGGACCGAGGTCCGCGGTGGGCGCTTCTTGATGAAGAACATCGGCAGAACCGAGAGGAATCGTGGCACCCGAGTGGTGAAGCCGTGTCAGGGAAGCGTGAAAACGCCGCGAACTGCGCGCCTATCTCACGCGTGCGTCAGGTTCGGCCAGCGGCCCGGACGCGGGCGCCTGAACGCCTCGAATGCTCCTCTAGAGGAAGCTGTGCGTCATCAGCATGGCCGCGCCGCCTCGCTGCCGCTACATTCGGCGTTCGCATGCCTCCCCGCCGCCGCGCTTCCAAGTCCCTGCCATCGTCGGCTCCGACCCTGATCGCACTCGCCGTGCTCGCACTGCTGCTGTTCGGGGGCGGCGAGGCATGGCGATGGTCGCGCAGCGATCAGGGCCGACTGTTCGTCGCCCGTCATCTGCACTGGGGCGACAGGGCGCACGTCGTCCGCATCCTGAGTCAGCGGATCCGCGCGGGGCTCGAGTCGGCCAAAGTGCCGCAAGCGGCCGTCGCCGAGGAGACGATCGAGCGCGAGCGAGGTCCTGCGCTGAGATGGCGGGTCACGTTGCCGCCGGCCGGTGCGCCGCTTCAGGTCAACTACGCGATCACGCACATGGTCGAGGCCGCAGGAGGCGAGGTGCTCTCGGCCAAGGAACGCCGGGGCGAGGCCGGCGCGCTCGACGTGATCCTGCGCGTCGGGTTGCCCGGCCGACCGACTCACGAGGTCGTGCTGCACCGCCCGGGGCGCGAGGCCCCCGCGCTCAAGCGGGGCGACGACTCAGCGATCGCCAAGCCGGCAGCGCCGCGCATCGCACTCGTGCTGACTGGGCTCGACGAAACGTCTCCGTACCTGATCGCGCTGCTGCAGAAGGGCGTTCCGCTGGCGCTCGCCGTGCCCGCGGCCGGCCCGAGCCGAAAGCCCCTGCTGCAACTGGCCGCGCGCCATCAGGCCGAGGTCGTGCTGCAGATCCCGATGGAGCCCGAGAACTACCCGCACTCGAATCCCGGGCCCGGCACGCTGCGCGTGGACATGCCCAAGGGCAAGATCGAGTCCGAGGTGCGCCGGTTCATCACCGGCATCGAGCGGCTCGCGGCGGTCTCCAATCTGATGGGCGGCTTCGCAGCGCAGGACGAGCAGTTCATGCGCGCGTTCTACGATGGCGTGAAGCGCGAGGGCCAGGTGTTCCTGCACGTCTCGCCGCCGTCACGATCGGTGTGCAAGGCGCTCGCCTCCGAAGTGGGGCTCGAGTACGACGAGCCCGACGCCATGCTCGAGGCGCCCGCCAAGGGCGACGCATCCAAGTCGCTCGATCCCGCGTGGAACGATGCGCTGGAGCGCGCGAGTCGTCACGGCCAGGCGCTGGTGATCCTGCGCTTGAACGAGGCGTCCGCGCGCTGGCTCACCGCACGCCTCTCCGACACCGAGGCCGGCGTCGAGTGGGCCAGGGCCTCCGAAGTGCTGCGGCGGCCGGCGGCGCTGTAGCGCAAGGCACGTTCCCCCGCTATCCTGCGCGCGCATGTCTGACGGACAGGATGTCCTCGGCGCTTTGCGCGCAGCTCACGCACGCGGCTTCCACCTCCACGATGGACTCGGCGGCCATGCCGCGGGAACGTCGGCGGGGGCTCCAGCGATGCGCGCGCAAGTGCTCCTCTCGCTGCCCGGCCCCGATGGCCCGCGTGCGCGCGTGCTGCGCTTCGACGACCGGCTCACCAAGGGCGGCCACGCGCAGGAACTCTCGGCCGCGTTCCTGATCTCGCGTGCGGGCGGCCTCACGTATCGGCCCGGCGCGCTCGCCATGCTCGAACACTTCGAGAGCGGTCCCGTGGCGCTGTGGCGCTGGCGGCTCGATGACGTGGTCCTCGAGCGCCGCATCCGCCTGCTCGACGGGCACCTGGCGTTGATGACCTCCTGGCGGCTGCTGGAGGGCGCCGATGCGCGCATCACCGTGGCCCCGCTGCTGGTCTCGCGCGAGCTGCACGGCCTGCAGCGAGAGGACGCCGCGTTCCGGGGCGCCTCGCAGGGCATCCCCGGCCGCGTCCGCATCGACACCTTGGAGGGCGAACCGCCCCTGACGATGTGGCACAACGGCGTGTTCGTGCCCGCCCGCACTTGGCAGCGCGGCCTCGCCTACCCGCTCGAGAGCGCCAGCGAGGACGGCGATCCGGCGCTCGCGGCGATCGCCTCGGAGGACGCCTGCGTGCCGGGCTGGGTGCAGGCCGATCTGCCCGAAGCGGGCAGTGCGCTGCATCTGGTGATCTCGAGCGAGGAGCACCTGTTCCGCACGCTCGCCGCCGAGGAGCGCCTGGGCGCCCCGCCCGCGCGCACGCTCGATGCCTGCCTCGCGGCACTCGATGACTCGTCCACCTCGAAGCGCGCGGGCTGGCAGCGGTTCGCCCATGCGGGCGCGGAGTTCACCGTGCGCCAGGCCGCTGTGGCACACGGCGGCGCGAGCGAGGCACGTGCCCGCGAGCCGCAGCCGATGTTGGAGGAGCGCGATCCGTGGACCGCCGCACTGGCGACGAGGCTGCACTCTGCGCTCACGCGCCGACAGGGCCGGCTCACGCTCGCCGCCGAAGTCGGCGGGCTCGAACTGGGCGCGCCGACACTGCGCGCCGCATGCGCCTTCGTCTCACTGCGCGCGTTCGAGACCGCTCGCGCGATCGCGCGCGGTTACCTCGAGTACCTCGATGAGGGCCTCGCGCCCGAGGCGTTCCTGCCCAACGGTGAGCCGCGACATGGCGACCCCGAAGCCTCACTCTGGCTCATCCATCTGGTCGAGCTGCTGGCGAGACGCGACCCCGAGGGCTCGGATCTGTTCATCCGGGAGACCGCCTGGCCCGCGCTCGAGGGCGTCATGCACCACCTGCGCTCGGGCGCCCGCTCGGGTGTGCGCTGCGACCGTGACGGCCTGCTGTGGTGCGGCGAGGGCGAGTCCACGCACGCGCGCGCCGACCTCAACGCGCTCTGGTACCACGCGCTGGTGGCGCTGGCGCAACTCGGCAAGCGCACCGGGCACCGCGAGCACGCCGCGTTCTCGCTCGCGTGGGCGCATGAGCTGCAGCGCCGGTTCGTCGAGGTGTTCTGGGACGCGTCGACCCGCGGGCTCGCGCTATCGCTCGGCGCAGCCGGGCTCACGCGAGGGGTCGCGCCGGGTGCGCTGTGGGCCGCCGCGCTGCCCCCGGCGCTTCTGAATGCGGAGCAGGCGCGCACCATGCTCGACACGCTCGAGCGCGAACTCGGCGAGCCGCTGGGATTCCGCGCGCGGCCCGACGAGAGCCCGCCCGATGCGGCGTGGTTGGGCGCGTGGGCGGCGGCGCACCTGCGTGCGCACAGCCGCGACGCCGCGAGCGTCGCGCGTGTCCAGGCACGATTCGCAAGGCTCGCCGCCTCGCTCGATGTGCCCTCGCTGCCGGCGGTCACTGCGGGCTCTTTACTCGTCGCGTGGATCGAGGATGTCGATCACAGCGGCCTCGAGCTGCTCTCGCCGCGCTGATCGGCGCTCGGCTCAGTTCGTCGAGCCGGAGTCCCTCGCGGTCGTGTCGGGCGGGGTCGTCGGCGCCAACGGCGTCGCGCGCTTGCCCGGGCGTCCGAAGAAACCCTTGAGCACATCGCCCGCCGACTTCTTGAGGCTGTCGGCGGTCATCTTGAGATTCGCGCCCGTTCCCGCACGCGCACTATCGCCCGAGAGGCCGAGCCGATCGGTGAGCGCGCGCGTCGCCGCGGCCTTCGCCTCCTGCTCCAGACGGCGCCCCTCGCCCTCGAGCTTGGCGCGCTGCTCGGCGATCGCCTGCGAGGCGCGCCCCGCCAGACGATCGCGCATCGACTGCGTGTCCCACGCGACGCGCGGGCTCCTGGCCGTGCCGGTGACTCGCAGGTCGAGCAGCATGCGTCCCTGCTCGTCCTGCATCGCGCCGGCGGCGAACGCCGAGCGCGCGCGCAGCGCCTCGATGGCGGCCGGCGGCAGCGTCACGCTGACCGCATAGTCGATGGCGCCATCGAAACCGATCGACCCGATCAGCTTGTAGTCGCCGTTCGGCCCGGAGATCTGCACCGGATCGGTGATGACCCGGCCGCGCTCGATGCGCAGCGGCAACTGCAGGTCCTTGAAGGCGATCTCCCTCAGCGCCGGGATCTTCACGTACTGCGCCACGGCATCAAGTGCCGGGCCGGGCCCCAGCTGGCCCTCGGCGAAGGCGGCGAGCCCGACCAGCGTCAGCGTGCGCTTGAGATCCTCGGGGCTCTGGCCCTGTCCCGAGAAGTCGAAGTCCGAGGACAACGTCCCGCTCAGCAGCCCCTTGATCGGCGTCCACGTGGCGAGCAGAGCGTCCGCCTGCACCGACTTCACGTGCGTCTGGATCGAGTAGGCGGGGCTCTGCGTGTCGCGCAGGTCGAATCGCGCCGAGCCTCCGACCGTGCCGCCGTAGCCCTTCATGCTGAACGCCGGACTCGCGAGCACAGCGGGCTCCAGCTGAACCATCGCCTCGACGTCGGTCACATCGAGCTTGCCCTGCAGCAGGCGCGCGATGCGCACGCGGCCACCGCCTCGTGCGTTCGGGAGGAACGGCGCTCCGGGCGTGGTCGGGAGCAGGTCCGCGAGGTCCAGGTGCGGCGAGCGGAAGTCGAACTCGACACCGGCTGGCGCCACCGACTCGGGCGCCGCCAGGAGTGCGAGCGGCCGCGTCACCTGGCCATCCATCACGAATGAGGACTTGCCCGCCTTGGCGGTGAGGCCGCGCACCGAGGCGCGGTCATTGGCGAACTCGATCGAACCCGTGATTCCCTCGACCGGCTGCGGCAGCCCCTCGGCGCGCACGCGCACATCGGCCAGCTTGGCCCGGCCCTGCAGCTGCAGCGCACCGGGATCGGCGGCGCGGCCACGGCCGCGCACATCGAGCGCCGCGCGGCCCGAGAGCTCGGTGCCCGCGGTCACGACCAACGGCGCCACGGCCGCCAGATCGACATCGCCCTGCACCGCGAACGAGACCATGGGATCGGCGAAGCGGGTCGCGGTCAGCTGCGCACGCACCGGCTGGCCCGAGACCGAGGCGCTCAGGTTGCTCACCATGACGCTGTCGGGCGCGAGCCGGACATCGGCGCGCAGTTGCTCGACCCCGACCGGCGCCTTGGCGTACCGGAACGCGGCCTCTCGTAGCGCGATCGTGCCCGTGATCGCGGGGGGCGGATCGCCCGGGCGACTCGGCACGACGCCTCGCACCACGACATCGAAAGCCAACTGCCCGCTGCCCGAGAGTCCGGCGAGCGCCTTGGCATCGGCGGCCGAGGCCCACCGCAGCAGCTCCGCCACATCGAGCTGCTGCCCCTTGGCGCGCAGATCGAGCCTCGCCTGCGGTCCCGGATCGTCGATGACCCCGGCGAGCACCAACTCGGTGCGCCCGAACTGCAGCGCGAGCCGCTCGAGCGCGAGGCGCTTGCGGGCGCCGTCGAACGCGCCACGGTGCTCGACCTCGAATGCGAGGCCCGCCAGCGCCTGCGACAGGTCCTGCACGCGCGCCGCCGAGAGCGGCCCCTGCGCGATCCCGCTGATCGTCGTGCGCCCAGCGGTGCTGATCTGCTCGCCGCCCGCTCTCGTCGCCAGCGAGAGCCGGGTGTCGAGCGCGAACGTCAGGCGCTTGCCGGCGCGCAGGTCATCGACCAGCACGCGGCCGCCTCGGACCTCGAAGGCCCGGAGGTCGAGGTCCATCGCCGCGGCCGGCGCGCCCGCCTTCGCCTCGGCGCCGAGTGAGTCGAGGTTGGTGGAGCCATCGGCGCGCAGCACCAGGTGCAGCGCCGGCTCCTCGATCACCAGCTTCCGCACCACCACCTTGCGAGAGAGGAGCGGCAGCAGTTCGAGGTCCAGCCCGAGGTGCGCGGCCGAGAACGCGGCGCCCTCGGAGAAGCCGCCCGGCTCGGCCAGCTCGGGGCGAGTGACCACCAGACGCACCGGCGGCCACAGCGTGAGTCCGGCATCGGCGAAGCGCACCTCGCGTCGCAGCCCCGACGCGAGCGCCTCGGCCACCATCACGCGCACCTTGGCCGGCGGGAACAGCGCGGCGAGAGCAGCCCAGGCCACCCCGACCACCACCACCGGAACCGCCAACCACCACACCCACCGAGGAATCGTTCGATTCGCCATGGCCGCATCATGCCATCGCGCCGCGCCGCGGGCATCACCCCCACGCAAAGCCGTGCCCCGGCGAGGGTGAGCGGCCGACGCGGAAGTAGTAATCTCCGCCGCCATGAGCCCCACGACCCCCGTGAAAGTCGGCGTCATCATGGGCAGCCGATCCGACCTCGACACCATGCGCCGGTGCCTCGAGCGCCTGACCGACCTCGACATCCCGCATGAGGCCAACGTCGTCAGCGCCCACCGCACGCCCGACTGGATGGCCGAGTACGCCAAGAGCGCGCTGGCCCGTGGCCTGCACGTGATCATCGCCGCCGCGGGCGGCGCCGCCCACCTCCCCGGCATGGTCGCGGCGCACACACCGCTACCCGTGCTCGGCGTGCCCATCGCGACGGGCGCGCTCCAGGGCATGGACGCGCTGCTCTCGATCGCCCAGATGCCCGGCGGCGTTCCCGTCGGCACGCTCGCGATCGGCAATGCCGGCGCGACCAACGCCGCGATGCTCGCCGCGCGCATCCTGTCGCTGCACGATGCCGCATTGCGCGACCGCCTGACCGCGTGGACCGACGCTCAGCGCGACCGCGTGCTCGCCGAGCGCGATCTCGGGGCATGAGCCCGATCCTGCCAGGAGGCACGATCGGGCTCCTCGGCGGCGGACAGCTGGGGCGGATGGCCGCGATCGCCGCGCGGGAGATGGGCTACCAGGTGCGCGTGCTCGACCCCGACCCCGAGTGCTCCGCGCGCGGTGTCGCGGACGGCCAGGTGGTCGCCGCCTTCGACGATGTCGATGCCGCTCGAACACTGGCCCGCACCTGCGATGTCGTCAGCTACGAGATCGAGCGCATCTCGCCCGATGTGCTCGAGGCGGTCGCCGCCGAGACCACCCTGCGGCCCGGCCCCCACGTGCTCGGCGTCGTGCAGGACCGCGACACGCAGAAGCGCTGGCTCGAATCCCAGTCGATCCCCATCGGGCCCTGGCTGCCCGCCGACAGCCCCGATGCACTCGCCGATGCACTCAAGCGCTTCGATGCTCCGTGCCGGATCAAGGCGGCCCGTGGCGGTTATGACGGCCGCGCCCAGGCGCGCGCGCTTCCGGGTGATGATGTCGAAACGCTCTGGCGCGCCCTCGGCGGCCGGCCTTGCGTGGTCGAGCGCGAACTCCCGCTGCTCGCCGAGTGCTCGGTGCTGGTGGCCCGCCGCCCCAACGGCGAGATCGCGGTACACCCGCCCGCGCGCAACTGGCACGAGGACGGCATCCTCGATACGTCGCTGCTGCCGAGCGCGCTGCCGAGCGCGGTCGAATCGACTGCACGACACGCCGCGACCCGGATCGCCGAGGCGCTCTCGGTCGAGGGCGTATTGGTGGTCGAGTTCTTCCTCGTCGCCGATGGCCGCGTGCTGGTCAATGAACTCGCGCCTCGCCCGCACAACACGTTCCATCATGCCGAGGCCGCCTGCGCCACCGGACAGTTCGAGCAGTACGTGCGCGCGCTGTGCGACCTGCCGCTGGGGGACACGCGCCTGCTGCGCCCGGCCGCGCTCGCCAACCTGCTCGGCGATCTGTGGCGCGAGGGGCGCACGCCGCACTTCCACGCGGCGCTCGCGGTGCCCGGCACGCAGGTGCATCTCTACGGCAAGGCGCCTCGCCCCAAGCGCAAGGTCGGACACCTGATCACGCGCGGCGATTCGCCCGAAGCGGCCCTCGAGGGACTCCGCGAGGCGAGACGCCGCCTCGGCGACCCCGTCGCTGCGCGACAGTTGTCGGTGTGAACCAGTAGGCTCCGCCGCCATGGCCCTCGACCATCCGCTCCTCGCGACACTGAGGCAGCACCGCCTCGTCTCGGTCATCCGCGCCGCGACCGCGGACGCCGCGTACGAAGCCGCTCGCGCCGTGGCACGCGGCGGCATCCGCTTCGTCGAGGTGACCTACAGCTGCCCCGACGTTCCGGGCATCCTGCGGCGACTGCAGGGCACCGATGCCATTCTCGGCGCAGGCACCGTGCTGACGGCCGACGAAGCGGTTGCCGCGGTCGGCGCCGGGGCGCAGTTCCTGATCGCCCCCGACTGCACCGCCGAAGTCGCGGAGGTCGCGCGCCGCCTCGGCGTGCTCTATTGCCCCGGTGCCTACACCACCACTGAGATCCTCGCCGCTCGCCGTCTCGGCGCGCACGTGGTCAAGGTGTATCCGGTCGGCGTCGCCGGCGGGCCCGACTACATCAAGGTGATCCGCGACCCGATCCCGAACGTGGCCCTACTGGCCGCGGGCGGCACGCATCTCGAGAACATCGTGCCGTTCTTCGAGGCGGGCGCGGTGGCGTGCGGACTCGGCGCATCGCTCGCCGACCCCAAGCTGGCGCTCGCCGGCGAGTTCGATGCGATCGAAGCGCGGGCGCGCGAGTTCGTCACACGCGCCGCTTCGCACGCCGCGGGATGAGAGCGCGCGCGGCGCTCCTGGCACTGACGCTGTTCGCAACCGCCACGCCCGCTCGCGCGGACGTGCCTCAGTTCGCGAGCTTCGACATCGCGCGCCAGGAACAGGACGATGAGAACGCCCTCGATGTGTTCCTCGCCCGGCAGCCGCGCGCGTGGCGGGAGGACTGGGAGCGCTCCACCGGTGGATTCCGATCGAGCCAGGGCTGCCTGACCGCGGGCCAGTGGTATCTCGTGCACGAGTTGCGGACGCGCGCCTCGATGGGCGATAGCGCTCGCCTCGAGGTGTCGCTGCTGCAGGTGCACGATCACGAGTCCATCCACGAGTCGCTCCATCTCGATGCACGCTTCCCGACCCGGCGATTGGGGACGCTCGGCGCGCGCTTCCGCCCCGATTTCGACAAGAGCCAGCAGGACTTCGCACTGCTGTGGGATCTCGGCGGCCCCACGCGGCCGCACCATCTGCAGCTCACGTTCACCTTCGAGGACCTGTTCAACTCGCTCTGGTCGTTCCGCCAGTCGCAGGTCGGCGGCGAGAGCAGGCCCTATGTGCGGCATCCGTTCGAACCCGCCGTGCGTCATGTGTGGCGCGGCGCGCATCACCGCATCGAGTCGCATGCGACGTGGCTGACGCCCCTCGAGCAACTGCTGCTCGACCCCTCGGGCGCGATCGTCGAGCGCAGCACGTTGTGGGGTGCGCTGGCCGGGTCTCGCATCGAACTGCACGCAGGCGGCTGGGCGTTCGAGGCGGCGGTCGATGGCAAGCAGGCGCGCTCGAGCGAGCACCGCGCCGGCTCCCCGCTCGATGGCCGCGTGTTCCGCCGCCGCTGGCTCGCCGAGGTGGTGTTGCGGCGCGACCTCGGCGAGACGATCACGGCGGAGGCGCGCTGGATCCATCAGGAACGCACGCAAACCTGGCGGCCGCCCGCGGGCGATGGCCGATTCGAGGCGGTGGACCGTGTGCCGGTGGTCGAGGTCGGATGGAAGGCTCACCCGAGGGCGCACTTCCGCTTCGGCGCGATGCGTGGGGACATCGACATCAGCGGCGCGGACACGACACCCGTGGGCAGCTATGGTACGCGGCACGAGACGCGCGTCTTCATCGGCCTTCAGGCGCGCTTCGGAAGACTGGTCCTGCAGGGCGTCGAGGGGTTCGAGTTGGACCGAGAGCCCTATGAGGTGTCCTTCCGCCACGACAAGGGCTTCATCCAGTTGCAGACCACCTTCTGACTCAACCGGGGCAAGGCCACGACTCCCGAGGAAGGAAGCTCCCCATGCTCAACGAGTTCAAGACATTCCTGTTGAAGACCAACGCACTGGCCCTCGCGGTCGGCGTGGTCATCGGTGGCGCCGTGGGCAAGGTCGTCAGCTCGCTCGTGGCCGACATCATCATGCCGCTCATCTCGCTGGCGATTCCGGGCGGCGCCTGGCGCGAGGCCAGCCTCGTGCTGTCGCGCAACGACGATGGCACCGCGGCCAGCGCGATCACCTACGGATCGTTCATGGGCGCCATGATCGACTTCGTGATCATCGCGTTCGTGGTGTTCATAGTGACCAAGTCCATCCTCAAAGAGGACCCGAACGCCGAGAAGAAGTGACGCTGGGGCGCCCGGGCGCGGCCCGGCTCAGCGAGCGGGCGCCTTCTCCGTCGACTTCGCGTGCCGCGCGGCACACGCGTCCGCGATGGCGCTGGCCAGCGCCTCCCCTCCGAAGGGCTTGGCGAGGAAGCGCATCGCCTTGAGTTCCAGGTGCGACGGCGGCGCATAGCCGGACATGAGCACCACGCTCGCCTGCGGTTGCTTGATCTTCAGCTCCTCGGCGAGCGCGCGACCGTCCATCCCGGGCATCACGATGTCCGAGAGGATGATGTCCACTTCGCCGACCGCGTCGTCGGACAACTCGAGCGCCCGCTGCGGACCGTCGGCAGCCAGCACCTCGTAGCCGAGCCGCTGGAGCATGAGCGTCGCCAACTCGCGCACGCGGACATCGTCCTCGATCAACAGCACGAGCCCCTGCCCGCTCGGGCTGGCGGCCTCCAGGCCCGCCGGCTTCGCGGGGACAGTTCGGCTCGGAGCGGCGATCCGCGGCAGGAACACGCTGAACGTCGAACCCTCGTTGCGGCGACTGGCGACCTCGACCCGGCCGCAGCAGCCCTCGACGATGCCGTGCACGCTCGAGAGGCCGAGCCCGGTCCCGCCGCCCATCTCCTTCGTGGTGAAGAACGGCTCGAACACGCGCCGCAGCGTGCCCTCGTCCATGCCGATACCGGTGTCCGTGACGCGCAGCAGGACTTCGATCTCGCAGGCGTTGGT
>JAYWEM010000051.1:0-5063 GCA_043779265.1 bacterium
CCCTCGCCCGGGGCGAGGAACAGGTTCTGCTCGAGGCCGTGCTGGCGATCGTAAAGGTCCCGGTATCGGCCCTGCGCCGCATAGAGGGCTGCATGGTCGCCGCGTTCGACGATGCGGCCGGCCTCCACGACGAGGATCTGGTCGGCGCGGCGGATCGTGCTCAATCGGTGCGCGATGACGAACGTGGTGCGGCCGCGCATCAGATGCTCGAGCCCCGCCTGGATCAGCGCTTCGCTCTCGGAGTCGAGGCTCGACGTGGCCTCATCGAGGATCAGGATGCGAGGATCGGCGAGGATCGCCCGTGCGATGCTGACGCGCTGGCGCTGGCCGCCCGACAGCTTGACGCCGCGCTCACCGACGATCGTATCGAGCCCCTCGGGGAAGCGATCGGCGAACTCATCGACGCGCGCGATGCGGCACGCCTCGCGGATCTCCGCCTCGCTCGCATCGGGGCGTGAGAACGCGACGTTCTCGCGGATGGTGCCGGCGAACAGGAACGTGTCCTGCAGCACGGCGCCAAGCTGGGTGCGGAACGAGTCGAGTCGCGCGGTCGAGAGGTCCACACCGTCCACGCGCACCATGCCCTCACCCGGCACGTGGAATGCGGCCACCAGTCCGATGATCGTGCTCTTGCCGGAACCCGAGGACCCGACGAGCGCGGTCACGCTGCCGGCCGGGGACTCGAAGCTCACATCGTGCAGCACCTGCTTGTCCGTCTCGTAGGCGAAGTCCACATGCTCGAACGTGACATCGCCGCGGATCGCGCCCAGGACGTGGGTGCGCCGAGGGTCCGCATCCTCGCGCGACTCCTCCATCACCTCGCGGGTGCGCTCGAGGCCGGCCAGCGCTTCGGTCAGCTGCGTGCCGATGGCGACGACCTGGAAGATGGGCGCGATCAGGAAGCCGAGGAACATGTTGTAGGACATGTACTCGCCGAGCGTGAGCTTGCCCGCGATGATGTGGGTGGCGCCGTACCACGACACCGACGCGCCGACGATGCCGAGCAGGAGTGCGCTCGAGAGCTGCATGACCGATTGCGCCGACAGCGTGCGGATCACGTTGGCGAGCAGGCGCTGAACACCCTCGGCGAACACGGCGTGCTCGCGTGCCTCGGCGTGGTAGCCCTTGATCGTGCGAACGGCGCCGAGCGACTCGGTGAGTCGGCCCTGCACGTCCGCCTGGATCTTGCCGCGCTCGCGGAACACCGGGCGCAGCGTGCCGAACGCCCGGCTCAGCACGACCGTGAAGCCGAGCATGACGCCAGCCGTGACGAGCGTCATCTCAGCGTTGATGCGCAGCAGGAAGACGAGCGAAGCGGCGGCCGTCACGACGCCACCGACGAATTCCACGAAGCCGGTGCCGACCAGGTTCCGCACGCCCTCGACATCGCTCATGATCCGCGAGACGAGCGTGCCGGTCTTGTTCGTGTCGTAGAAGCCGACCGCGAGGCGGCCGATGTGCTCCTGCACACGGGTGCGAAGTTCGGCGATCGCGCGCTGCGCCTCCATGGAGAGCAGCTGCGTCAGGACATACGAGGTCACCGCCTGCACGGCCGTTGCGGCGAGCAGTCCGAGCACCAGCGCCGGAAGCAGCTCGGGCCGCTTGGGCACGACGATCTGGTCGATCAGGATCATCGGCGAGAACGGCAACGCGAGGCCCGAAAGGCTCCGGATGAGCACGAGGAGCAGGCCGAGTGCGAGCTTGCCGCGGCGTGGCTTGACGAGCGCCCAGATCTCGGGCCACACGCTCTTGAAGGTGATCTTGGTGTTGCCGGGGTCGCCTCGGCCGTGACGGGCGATGGGCGCGGATGCGGTCATTCGGGCGATTCTCCGTGTCGTTCGAGAAGCGGCCAGCCTAACGCTCGGGACAGCCGCGCACGAATGTCACGGTAACGTGCGCCACGGCGTGACGGTCCTCGCCGCCCGTCCTATACTCCGCGCTCCTCACGACCCCCCAGCCGCGCTCAGGAGCCGACCTCGTGGAAACCCTCACCGCTCTTCGCCTCAGCGACCCGATTGTCGATGCCGCCCGGCACAAGCTGCTGGCCGGCGAGTCCCTGAGCCAGGAGGATGGCGTCCGTCTGTTCGACGCCCCGGTCATGCAGCTCGGGATGCTGGCCAACGCGTACGCGCGATCCAAGCACGGCGATCGCGTCTACTTCACGGTCAATCGCCAGCTCAACCCCACCAACGTCTGCGTGCTCGCGTGCAAGTTCTGCGACTACGCCAAGAAGCCGGGCGCCGAGGGCGCCTACACGATGACCGAGGAGCAGATCCTCGCGCACGTCGACGACGAGATCACCGAGATCCACATCGTCGGCGGCCTGCACAACAAGTGGCGCTTCGATGACTACCTCGGCGTGATCCGCTCGGTGAAGGCGAAGAAGCCGAGCCTGTCGATCAAGGCCTACACCGCCGTCGAGATCGACTTCTTCTGTCGGCTCACCAAGAAGCCGGCCGACTGGGTGCTCTCCGAGTTGAAGGCGGTGGGGCTCGATGCGCTGCCGGGCGGTGGTGCCGAGGTGTTCAGCGAGCGCGTTCGCCGCGAACTGTTCCAGCAGAAGATCGGCGCGCAGCGCTGGCTCGAGATCCACGAGGTCGCGCACCAGCTCGGCATCCCCAGCAACTCGACGCTGCTGTACGGCCACATCGAGACGCGCGCCGAGCGCATCCAGCACATGATCGAGTTGCGCGATCTCGAGCGCCGCGCGCCGGGATTCTTCGCGTTCATTCCGCTCGCATTCCAGCCCGGCACCACCGGGCTCGTGCGGCGTCAGGCCTCGGCGATCGAGGACCTCAAGACGATCGCGCTGTCGCGGCTCATGTTCGACAACGTGCCGCATGTGAAGAGCTATTGGGTCATGCTCGGCCAGGACACGGCTGCTGCGGGAATCAACTTCGGAGCCTCCGATATGGACGGCACCATCGGCGTCGAGAAGATCGCACACGCCGCGCTCGCCAAGAGCCCGGTGGGAATGGCGAAAGAGTCGATGGTCCAGACGATCCGTGAGGCGGGCAAGACGCCGATCGAGCGAGACGCGTTGTATCGCGTGATCCGCGAGTTCCCGAAGCAGGAGGCCGAGCTCATGCCCGGCCGAGTCACCGCGGTTCACGCGTAGTCCGGAGGCAAGTTCCGTGGAGCACTCACCGGAGTTCCTGAAGTTGGTCGTCGACGCCAAGCGCCGCGTGCCCGAGTTCACGATCGACGAGTTCTGCAAGCGACTCGAGGCGGGTGAGCGCTACATCCTGCTCGACACGCGTGAGGACCGCGAGTGGGATCGCGGTCATCTGCCGGGTGCGCATCACATGAGCCGCGGCACGATCGAACGCGACATCGAGAAGCAGGTGCCCGACAAGGATGCACCGTTGGTGCTCTATTGCGGCGGCGGATTCCGCAGTGCACTCGCGGCCGACAACCTGCAGAAGATGGGCTACACGCATGTCATCAGCCTCGACGGCGGCTGGAAGGGCTGGATCGAGCGCGGGCTGCCCGTCGTGGTGCCCGGCGCCCCGGTCGCCTCACGGTGATCGACGCGGTTCGATCCACGGCCGTCCAGCTGGCGGCGACGCACCGGCTCTTCCACCATGGCCTCGATTCGCTGACCCGAGAGCAGTTGCTGGCGCAGCCCAGCGGGCATGAGAACCCGATGCTGTGGCTCGCGCTGCACATGGCGCAGGTGCGCGTGCAGTTCGCGCGCGTCTTCGGGACGACGATCGAGTTCCCCTGGCCTGGCTTCAAGCGAGGCGAGGCGCGAACCGATCCGACGACGTGGCCCGAGCTCACCGACGTGGCGCGTCTCTATGATGAGGCCCATGTCGCGATACTGGCCGGGCTCGAAGGTGTCACCGTCGAATGGCTCGCTGAACCCAAGGGTGCGATGCCCGGGCTGGGCGACGGGCGCTACGGCACGCTGGCGTTGATGGCCCTGCACGAGTGCTACCACTGCGGCCAGATCTCGCAGTTGCGGCGCTCGCTGGGGCTCGACGGACTCGTCGGATAGGCGTTCGGCGAGGGGTGCCGCCGGTGTAGGCTCGGTGGTCATGGACCTTCGGGGAGCCATTCGGATCATCGCGGCGCTGGTCGTCGCGCTCGCGTGGACCGGTCCCTCGTCCGCGCTGGCGACTCGCGTCGTGGCGGGCCCGGCACGTGTCCCGCTCGACGAGCGCAGCACCTATGAGCGCTACGTGACGCTCGACGACCTGATGGATGTCGCGCCGGATTCGGCGCGCGCACTGGCCGCTGCGTGGCGAATCTCGAAGCCCGGCGATGTGATCTCGGCCTACGCTCACTCCTGGGGGACGCTGCGCCGCGATTCCTCGGCCACCGAGGCCGCGCTGACACGAGCCCAGCGCGAAACGACCGACGCCGATGCCGCCGCGATCTCGGCGACGCTCCATCTGGCGAGGCGTCAGATGCCGGAGGCGAGACGGGACTTCGAGCGGCTCTCGCGTCTCCTCGCCGGCCGGGGGGATCGGCTGTCCGCCTCGTGGGCCCGCGTGTTCCGCCTGCTCAAGGAAGCGGCTCCGAGTGATGGCGAGGCCGAGGCCGAGGTCGTGGCTCGATTGCTGGAGGGCTCGGTCCCGGCGAGCGATCGAGGCGAGATCGCGCTCCTGCTCGCCGACCGCATGGGCCAGCGCACGCCGCGTCTGAACGCGATGCGCCTGCAGAGCGCGCTGGCGACGCATGGAGCGGCCTCGCAGGCGGCAAGAGGCGAGGCTCAGCGCCGGCTCGGGGCGGCGCTGCGAGCCGATGGCCGTCATGACGAGGCGGAGGCGGCGTATCGAGTGGCGTCCGCGCTCGGCGACTCGTGCGGATGGACGCGGCTGTCTCTGCGCGCGTGGCGCGGCATCGCCTCGATCGCCCGTGCTCGCGGGCGCGTGGTCGAGGCGCTCCCGCTGACGCGGGCGTTCGCCGACAGTGCGAAGGCACTCGGGTTCGATGAACAGTACTCCGAGGCGTTGCAGGATCTCGGGAACACGTTCCTCGCGAGCGGTCGGTTGAGAGAGGCGCGAGCGGTGCTGGAGGAGCGCCTCGAGCTGATCCGCGTGCGGCGGTGGCACGCC
>JAYWEM010000052.1:0-12034 GCA_043779265.1 bacterium
GCTCGGGGCGCTCACCGTGTGGAAGCTGCTCGATCCCTCGGTGGTCAGTGGGCATCTGGCTGTCGCGCTTCTGCTCTTCGCCTCGGTGATCACGATCGCCGTGGTGAGCCATCTCGAGTCGCGTGCGCCGGTGACCAGCCTCCCTCGGCCCGCGGGTCTGCTGCCGCTGCTCGGGTTCACGACGCTCGCGCTGTGGTTCCAGTCCGTCCTCGGCGGCATCGTCAGCACGAATCACGCGAGCCTCGTGTGCCCCGACTGGCCGACCTGCGGTGGCGTGTGGTTCCCGGCGCTCGAGGGGCTGGTGGGCGTGCACATGCTGCACCGCTACGTCGCCTACGGGGTGACCGTTCTGATGTGCTTCGTCGCCGCACGCTTGTGGCGAGCGCCCGATCCGACGGTCCGCATGCTCGGGCATGCCCTCCTGATCCTCACGATCAAGCAGGTCGCACTGGGCATCTGCAGCCTCCTGCTCGGGGTGCCGGTGTTCCTGTCGGCCATCCACCTCGCCAACGCGGCGGCGCTGATCGCGCTCTCGCTCATCGCCACGTTGCGCGTCGCCGCACTCTCAGCACCGAGCCCGGCGCTGGCGAACGCCCCGGCACGATGAGGATGATCCGATGAGCGTCGCCCTGCCGAGCGGCAAGAGCGCCCGCACGGCGATGGCCTGGGTCGAGCTGACCAAACCCAGCATCATCTCGCTCGTGCTCTTCACGGGGCTTCCCGCGCTGCTGATGGCCGCGGGCCCGGGCTGGCCGGAAGCCCGCGTGTTCTGGGGGGCGTTGGCCGGGATCACGCTGTCGGCCGCCTCCGCGGCGAGCTTCAATCACTACTTCGATCGCGACATCGACGCGCTCATGCGGCGCACGCAGACCCGGCCGCTGCCCTCGGGAGCCCTGCCGCCGATCGCCGCGCTGTCGCTGGGCTTCGTGCTGGCGGGCGCGGCCTGGGCCGTGCTCATGCTCACGACGAATCTGCTGGCGAGCGCGCTGGCGATGAACAACATCTTCTACTACGCGATCGTCTACACCGTCTGGCTCAAGCGCCGCACCCCGCAGAACATCGTGATCGGCGGCGGGGCGGGGGCTTCTGCGCCGCTCATCGCGTGGGCGGCAGTGACCGGCCGACTCGATCCGCCAGCATGGCTGCTCTTCGGCATCATCTTCCTGTGGACGCCGCCGCACTTCTGGGCCCTGTCGCTCTATCGCCGCGACGACTACGCGCGTGCCGGGATCCCGATGCTGCCGGTCACGCATGGCGAGGCCGAGACGAGGCGCCAGATCCTCGGCTACACGCTGGTGCTGGTCCCGGTGACGCTCGGCGTCGCCCCGCTCGCCGGTCTTTCGTGGGTCTATCTGGTCCCGGCCACGCTTCTCGGCGCGCTGTTCCTCTGGCTGGCGGTGCGCCTGTACCGCAAGCCCTCGACTCCGCACGCCATGCAGATGTTCCGATTCTCGATCCTCTACCTGTTCGCGCTCTTCATGATGATGACGGTGGATGCCGGCCTCGCCGCATTCGGTCCGCCACGGCTCGGATGATGAAGAAGATCAACCCCGCTTCACTTGTCGAGTTGTCGTCAATCGTGTATCCGTGCCGTTCTCGGCACTCAGTTGGAATCCGCTGGCCGCGGCGCGCTTCGCTCTCCTGCCTGGGCCGTGCGGTGTCCCCTATCCGGAGGCGACCTTGTTGAGGAAGGCGCGATTCATCCTGGTCGCGGCCGTGCCACTCGCCGTGGCGCTTGCCAGCTGTGGTGACCCGGGCTCGGTCGACCTGGTCGCCGGAAGTGAGATCTACGACACCTGTGTGCCCTGTCACGGTGAGAACGGTGCGGGCGATGTCGTACTCCACGCTCCGCCCATCGCCGGCTTGCCGGAGTGGTACCTGGTCGAGCAGCTGACCAAGTTCAAGGCCGACATGCGCGGGGCACACCCCGACGACATCGAGGGCCACCGGATGCGCCCGATGGCGCGCACGCTCTCGAGCGAGGCGCAGATCGCCTCGGTTTCCAAGCATGTCGCGGGACTCCCGGCAGTGCACTCCGCCGAGACGCTCACGGGTGGCGATGCGGCCGCTGGCGCCGATCTCTACAACGGGATCTGCGTCGCCTGCCACGGAGCCGACGCCAAGGGCAATGTCGACATGAAGGCCCCGCCGCTGGTCGGTCAGGCGGACTGGTACATGGTGTCGCAGCTCCACAAGTACAAGGACGGCTTGCGCGGCGCCCACCCGGATGATGTGTGGGGAGGCACGATGCGCGCGATGTCCATGACCCTCGAGGACGAGCAGGCGATGAAGAACGTGGTCGCCCACATCCGCTCGCTTCCCCGCTAGAAGGGCAGGAGGACACCACCATGGCAGACGATCCGAACGACGCGAACTGGGGCAACTCGCTGGCTGGCCTCACCGCACTGGTCACCTTGATCTGCGCCGTGCTGTTCGTCGGCGCGGTCGTCTTCTTCATCCTCTAGGCCAGGGACGAGACACGATGATCGATCGTTGGCTGCAACAGGCCTCGAGCTACGCGAGTCAGATCGACGGGCTCATCCTGCTGGTGACCGTGCTCGTCGGCTTCTGGTTCATCGCCGCCGAGATCATGTTCTTCTGGCTCATCTTCCGCTTCCGCAAGCGTGACGGTGTGCCGACGCAGTACCTCTCGGGCAAAGAGAAGCACGTCAAGCGATGGGTGAACATCCCGCACTATCTGGTGCTGGTGTGCGACGTGTTCATCATCATCGCGGCCGTGAAGGTGTGGGTGCACGTCAAGCAGACGCTGCCGCCCGCGGACTCCACGATCCGCATCGTCGGGCATCAGTGGGCGTGGACGTTCACGCACCCGGGCGCCGACGGCCTGCTCGACACGGCGGACGACATCCGCACGACGGACAAGCTGAACGTCGAGGTGGGCAAGACCTATCACTTCAAGCTCCAGTCCACGGATGTGCTGCACAGCTTCTCGGTGCCCGTGTTCCGCCTCAAGCAGGACTCGGTTCCGGGGCGCACGATCACCGGCTGGTTCAAGCCGACCAGGACCGGGGAGTTCGACATCCAGTGCGCGGAGATCTGCGGAATCGGCCACGGCATCATGGCCGCGCGGATCCACGTGGACACGGCCGAGCAGCATCACCAGTGGTTGGCGCAGAACAGCGCCATCGCCGACGCGGACGACGCGGCCGGCGAGACGACCACGACGGAGTAGGGGAGCGCCATGGCCCAGCAAGCACACGCAGAGGCTCACGCGGGGGGACACGGCACCAGCGCCCACCACAAGGAGTCGTGGTTCAAGCACTACTTCTGGTCCACCGACCACAAGATGATCGCCTTCCAGTACCTGTGGACGGGCATGATCATGGGGTTGATCGGTGCGTACACGGCCTACGTGTTCCGGATGCAGCTCGCCTTCCCGGGCCAGCCCGTCCCCGGATGGGGACTCGTCTCGCCGGGCGAGTACAACTCACTGATCACCACGCACGGCACCATCATGGTGTTCTGGGTGGCGATGCCCGTCTTGATCGCAGCGTTCGGCAACTTCCTGATTCCGCTCATGTGCGGCGTGGACGACATGGTGTTCCCACGCCTCAATCGCCTCAGTTATCAGATCTTCCTGCTGAGCGCGATCCTGATCGTGGCCTCGCTGTTCGTGAAGGGCGGCGCGTTCGGCGGCGCCTGGACGGCCTATCCGCCGCTGTCCGCGGATGCCCGATACAGTCTCACCCCCATCGGATCGTCACTCTGGGTGATCGCGGTCGCACTCGAGTTCGTGGCCTTCCTGATGGGCGGTATCAACTTCATCGTGACCGCGATGAACTCTCGAGCACCCGGCATGAAGGCGCTCGATGTCCCCATCGTGGTGTGGTGCATCGTCATCGCCAGCCTGCTGTTCATGGCGTCGGTCGGGCCGTTGTTCGCAGGCGCGGTGATGCTGCTGTTCGACCAGACGCTCGGCACGGGCTTCTACAATCCGGCACGAGGCGGTGACCCGATCCTGTGGCAGCATCTGTTCTGGTTCTTCGGTCACCCCGAGGTCTACGTCGTGTTGTTGCCCGCCATGGGCATCGTCGCCGAGATCATCGCGGTGTTCGCCCGCAAGAAGCTGTTCGGCTACAAGACGATCCTCTACACGATCATCGCCACGGCCGTGCTGAGCTTCTTCGTCTGGGCGCATCACCAGTTCATCGCCGGCATCGACCCGCGCATGGCGAATGTGTTCACGGTGACGACGCTGCTCATCTCGATCCCGATCGCCGAGATGTGCTTCCTTTACATCGCCACGCTCTACGGCGGCTCGATCCGGCTCGGCACGCCGATGCTGTGGGCGCTGTCGTTCATCGCCACGTTCCTGCTCGGCGGCGTGACCGGCATCTACCTGGGTGCGAGCGGCTCGGACATCTACTTCCACGACACGTACTTCGTCGTAGCGCACTTCCACTATACGTTCTTCCCGATCGCCATCATCGCGACGTTCGCCGGCTTCACGTTCTGGTTCCCCAAGATGTTCGGTCGAATGCTCGACGAGCGTCTCGGCAAGATCCACTTCTGGGGCACGATCATCCCGTTCAACACGATCTTCATCCCGCTGTTCTTCACCGGCGCGATGGGCGATCACCGCCGCATCTACAACTACATGAACTTCCCCGATCAGTCGGGGCCCGAGCTGCAGATGCTGCGCATGATCGCGACCATCTCGTTGCTGGTGATGCTGGCGTTCCAGCTCGTGTTCTTCTTCAACGTCTGGAAGTCGTTCCGCGGACCGAAGAATGCGGAGAAGAACCCGTGGAAGTCGAACACGCTCGAGTGGACGGCCGATTCCCCGCCGCCGCACGGCAACTGGGCCGAACTGCCCACGGTCTACCGCGGACCCTACGAGTACGGCGTGCCCGGGCGCGCCACGGACTACTGGCCTCAGAACGAGAAAGACTGAGGGAGGACCTGTGAGCGCCAAGACCGTCGCGACCACCCGTTCCGCCATGAACATCCCCACCGGCCGTCTTGGCGTGTGGTGGCTGCTCGTCTCCGAGATCGTGATCTTCGGCGGACTGCTGGTGGCTTACATCATGAATCGCCAGGCGCACTCGCATGATTGGGCAGCGCAGGCCGCGGTGACGGACTGGCGCATCGGCGCCTTCAACACGTTCGTCCTGCTCAGCTCGAGCCTCTCCGCCGTGTTCGCCCATCAGGCGGCCGAGAAGGGCGACGGCAAGAAGGCGGCGCGCCTGCTCTACGTGACGTGCCTCGGCGGACTCATCTTCCTGCTCGTGAAGAGTTTCGAGTGGGCCACCGAGATCTCGCACGGCTACACGATCATGTCGCACACGTTCTGGTCGTACTACTACACGCTCGCCGGTCTGCACGCGTTCCACGTGATCGCGGGAATGGCCGTGATGGTGTGGGTGGCCCGCACGGCTGCCAAGAATCAGGAGCTGCACCGCGTCGAGAACGTGGGCATCTACTGGCACTTCGTCGACATCGTCTGGATCTTCCTCTTCCCGCTGCTGTACATCGCCAAGTAGGAGCCGACCATGTCCGCACACGCGCAGGGCCATGACACGAACTACCTGCGGGTCTACTTCCTGCTGCTGGGACTGCTGGTCGTGAGCATCGTGGGCCCGCTGTTCGAGATCCGCGTCGTCACGCTGATCACCGCGTTCGGTGTGGCGCTCGTGAAGGCCTACATCGTGGCCGTCAAGTTCATGCACCTGGATATCGAGAAGCCCATCATCCAGTGGCTCCTCGGAGTCGGGCTCGTCCTGATGCTGATCCTGTTCGGCGGATTGGCTCCCGATGTGATGAAGGACAAGGGGCGCAACTGGGAGAAGGACGCGAGCTTCCATCAGTCGGCCGCTCCGGACGCGCATGGTGAGGACAAGGGACATGGCACCGGCGGCAGCGGTCATTGAGCCGAACCTGAGGGCTGCGCCTCGGCGCGCCATCGAGCATGGCGTGTTCGCCATGCTGCTGCTGGTTTTCGCCGAGGTCATGCTCTTCTCGGGGCTCCTGTCGGCCTACCTGATCGCCCGCGCGAGCGCGCTCCCCGGGACCTGGCCGCCGCCCGACCAGCCGCTCCTGCCGTTCGCCTCGACCGCGATCAACACGCTGGCCCTGCTCGCGAGCGGTGCGCTGCTGTGGCGGGCTCACGTGGCCTTCCGGAAGGACGAGGCCACGGCAACGAGGCTCACGGGCTGGGCGTTGGCATTGGGCGTGTTCTTCGTGGCATTCCAGGGCGTCGAGTGGGCTCGGCTGCTCGCGCAGGGCCTGACGCTCACATCGAGTAAGCTGGGGGCGTTCTTCTACACGATGGTCGGCGCACACGCGCTGCACGCGGTGGCGGCGATCCTCGGCCTCGGCTGGGTGTGGTTGCAGATGCGCGCGGGCCGTGTGACGCGCTCCGCGTTCGGTGCAGCTCAGGTCTTCTGGTACTTCGTGGTGCTCCTATGGCCCGTCCTCTTCCTGCTGCTCTATCGCTGATCGGTGCGGCGCTCCTGGCGCCCGCGATCGCGCTCGCCTGTGCTGTCTGCGGCGCCGGTGAGGATGCGAGCAATGGACCGTTCCTGTGGTCCACCCTTGCCTTGTCCGCACTCCCGTTGCTGATGCTCGGGGGTGGTGTGGGGTGGGTGTGGTGGCGTCTGCGTGATCGCTGGGCGGATGAACTCGCCGAGCGCCACGCCTATGTCGCTCCTGATGCAGCCGGGACCGGTTCGACCGGTCACAAGCCCGGGGGGGCTTGACGGCTGCGGAGCGCACGACGCACTCCGCGAGATCGGGCCCGACCTGACGGCTCGAATCGAGCGAGGAGGCGCCATGCCGAAGTACCAGATGCACGGAGACGTCCCGGTGTGGGGGGACGTCAACGATCCGCATGCTCTCGAACAGATGCTGCGATGCCGCACCACCGCTGACGGCGGCGCGATGATGGCCGACCACCATCTCGGCTACTCGGTCCCGATCGGGGGGGTGGTCGTCTACCGCGACCGCATCTCACCGAGCGGGGTCGGCTACGACATCGGCTGCGGCAACAAGGCGGTCCGGCTCGACGTGGATGCGGCCGAGGTGCGGCGGAACATCGCCACGCTGATGGACGACATCGCCTCGAACCTGTCGTTCGGCATGGGGCGCCGCAATCCGACGCCCGTCGAGCACCCCCTGTTCGAGCCCGAACGAGAGGAGTGGAGCCATCCCGCGATCGCATCGCTGCGCGGCATGGCCGCCAAGCAGCTCGGCACGATCGGCGGCGGTAACCACTACGTCGACCTGTTCGTCGATGAGCTGGAGCGCGTCTGGGTGGGCGTCCACTTCGGCTCGCGCGGCCTCGGGCACAAGACGGCCACGTGGTTCCTCGAGAAGAACGGCGCGATCGATGCCATCCACGCCCCGCCACTCGAGCTCGATGTCGCGAGCGAGATGGGCGCGGGTTACATCGCCTGCATGCGGCTGGCGGGCGAGTACGCCTACGCCGGGCGCGACTGGGTGTGCGCCCAGGTGGCCCGCATGATCGGCGCGGACGTGGTCGAGGAGGTGCATAACCACCACAACTTCGCCTGGCATGAGGAGCACAAGGGCGAGCGCGTGTGGGTGGTGAGGAAGGGAGCGACGCCGGCGTGGCCCGGGCAGCGCGGATTCGTCGGGGCCTCGATGGGCGAGAACGCCGTGATCGTCGAGGGCATCGATTCCGAGGAGGCGCGGCTCGCGTACCGATCCACCGTCCACGGGGCCGGCCGTGCCATGAGCCGAACTGCCGCCAAGGGCCGGGTCGATCGCCGGACGGGCGAGGTACGCCGCCCCGGCCTCGTCTCGCCCGAGATGATGCGCGAGTGGGTGGAGCGGGCCGGGGTCGAGCTGCGAGGCGGCGACCTCGACGAGGCCCCGCAGGCCTACAAGCGGCTCGATGAGGTTCTCGCCTACCACGAGGCCAGCGTGCGCGTGATCCACACATTGAAGCCGATCGGGGTGGCGATGGCCGGGAGGGACGTGTTCGACCCGTTCAAGGACTGAGGGAGCCCGAACAGCCCGAGAAAAGGTTCGAGCCCCGGCAGGGAAACCTGCCGGGGCTCTACTTTGGTAGCGGGGGCTGGATTTGAACCAGCGACCTTCGGGTTATGAGCCCGACGAGCATCGTCTGCACCCAGCATGGAGGCTGGTGTGCACAAGAGACCCGCAGGTTTCCGTCTTCTCTCGTTCCAACGTGAGCATCTCCGCGACGCGCGTCACGACCGCATCACGTCCGTCGACCCAGCGACGCTGACCGGCCGGGCATTCGCTCGCCCGACCCACCTCGAAGGACCGCAGTACGGCCGCGGCCTGGCGCTGATCATCGCGGCGACCGTCGTCGCGCTCCTCGCATGGGCCGCTCTCTCGCCCTCCCTGGACCAGGTGCTGCCGCAGTCGGCAGAGGTCGCGCAGGTGGGGCGATGAGCGCCACTGTGATTCGGATCGAGCCCGCTCAGGGGCACAGCGTCCACGTCGAAGCGCCGACCCAGCCCCTGTGGACGCCCTCGCTCAACGGAACGAAGCCGACGCCGTCGGTCGAGGCGCTCACCGGGCTCGTGCGGTGTGGGCAGGCGGCTGAGCGCGCGATTTCGACGCTCCTCGAGATGAAGGTCGAGTACCTCGATCTGCTCCGGCTCAACGTGAGGAACGCCCAGGCGATGGTGGGGCGCGTTCGGCTGCGGCTCGAGGAGTACGACTCCGAGACGGAGCATCTCTGCGCGGACATGGCCAGCAAGGCGCGTGCGGCTCGCGCCCGCCTCGGTGGGGCTCGGCGCGATTTCGACGACGCCCGCGACAGAGGCTCGGAGTACGTGGGTCCCAACCTGGAGATCGTCGAGCGCGAGCTCTCCGACGTCGAGACGGTCGACCGCTCTCTGGTGGCCAACCGGCTGCTCAGTCGCGAGGCGACCGAGGACACGTTCTTCCGTGCCGTGCATGCGGCCGTCCACTGCTCGGAGCGGCTGTGGGAGCTGGTCGAGAGCCAGCTGCTGCCGCTCGAGGCGATCGTGACTGGCGGCAAGCGCGCGGCCGAGATGATCGAGCACCTCCGGACCGCACCCGGCGTGGAGTCACAGGGAACCGAACCGACGCAGGCCACCCACTGATCGAGCCGGGGGGCGGCACCACGACGGCGCGAAGGCAGCAGCACGCGTGTCCCGCAGACACGGTCGGCTGCGCGCCGAGGTGATGTGCACGTCGCCCCCCGGTCGTGACTTCAAGGAGGAACCCATGCAGGCGGAACTCATCCCGGTCGCGTCCATCGCGGTTACGAAGGGCAACCCACGGAGCAGGTTCGACAAGGCACTCGACGCCGAGCTGGCGGCAAGCGTGCGCCAGGTGGGGGTGCTGCAGCCGATTCTGGTGCGACGCACGGACAAGGGCTGGCACGAGCTCGTCTGTGGGCACCGGCGTCTGGCGGCAGCGCAGGCGGCGGAGCTGGTGGAGATCCCGGCCGTAATCCGCGAGCTGACCGACGAGCAGGTGCTCGAGATCCAGATCATCGAGAACCTGCAGCGCTCCGACGTCCACCCGCTCGATGAGGCGGAGGCCTACCGCCAGCTGCACGAGCGCTACAAGCACGACGTCGCGCGCATCGCCGGGAGGGTCGGCCGCTCGGTGGCATACGTGTACGACCGCATCCGGCTGACGGCTCTGACGGCCGAGGCCAAGGAGCACTTCCGTGCCGGCCGCATCGAGGCGGGGCACGCGGTGATCCTCGCCCGGCTCAAGCCGAAGGACCAGGGGCGGGCCATCGACGCCGACAAGGGCGGGCTCTTCCAGGGCGAGTCGCTCCTCTGGGATCCGGACGAGAAGGAGACCGAGGCGAAGCCCTACCACGGGCTCAAGCACCGCACAGTGCGCGAGCTGCAGGCGTGGGTGGATGAGCATGTGAAGTTTGACGCGACGGCCGCCGAGGTCCCACAGCTCTTCCCCGAGACCGCTAGGACACTCGAGGTGGCGAAGGCGGTTGCCGAGAAGGTCGTCCACATCACGCGTGACTACATGGTCCAGCGCGATGCACGCGACGGCAACAGGGTGCTCACCGAGCGCTCGTGGATGCGCGCGGACGGCACTGGCAAGCACAAGCGCTGCGACAAGGGCGTGATGGGCGTCCTCGTCATCGGCCCGGGCCGCGGCGAAGCCTTCCGCGTCTGCATCGACAAGACGTGCCGAACCCACTGGGCTGCCGAACAGCGCGAAGCCGCCCGGCGGAATGCCGCGAGGGAGGCAGGCGACGGCGCTGCGGCCTCGGCCCGCTCCGAGGCTGCGAATCGACGCGAGCGGGAGCGGAGGGACAAGCAGGAGCTCGAGGCGAATCGCTGGAAGAAGGCGACCCCGGCGCTCATCGAGGCGCTCAGGGATGCCCTGGTCAGCGCGGACATCTCGAGCTCTGGCCCCATAGCCGACTCACTCATCGAGGATTGCTCGACCTACAGCTTCGGATCCAAGCATGCATCGAAGCTGATGAAGCCGGGCAAGACGGCGGAGGACCTCGTCCGCTACCTGGCGTTCATGTCGCTGGGCGGCGTGCTCTGCAACTGGGGCGCGGCCGAACACTTCCCCGGGATCGCCAAGAGCCTCGGCCTCGACCACAAGGCCGTGCTCGACCGCGCGGCCCCACCGGCGCTCGTCGCGCCGGCGGCGAAGAAGTCGCCCAAGGCCAAGCCCGCGAAGCAACTGAAGAAGGCGAAGCCGCGCCGGAAGGCGGTGGCGTGATGGCGTACGCGACCACGACCAGCGTGCCGATCGAGCGCACGCGACTGGCGATTGAGGAACTCACGCGCGAGAAGGGCGCAACGCAGTTCATGTCGGCGTTCGACTACGGCGACGGCCGCGCGATCATCGGATGGAGCCAGCAGGGTCGGATGGTCCGACTGCAGGTGCCGCTTCCCAAGCCGGACGAGAAGCGGTTCCTCTACCGTCGAACCGCGCACGGCTGGTCGTACAAGGACCTGTCCAAGGAGAAGCAGCGACTGCTCTGGGAGCAGGCGTGCCGCTCCCGATGGCGTGCGGTCCTCCTCATCCTGCTCGCCAAGTTCGAGGCCATCGAGGCCGACATCTCGACGTTCGAGCGGGAGTTCCTCGCGGACACGATGATGGCCGACGGGTCGACCGTCGGGGAGTGGATCCAGCCCCAGCTCGTGACCATGTACGCGAGTGGTCGCATGCCGGCGCTGCTCCCGGCAGCTGCGGGAGGCTCGCGATGAGCCTCCACCACACCGCGATCGCCGCCGCAGGGACATCTCGCCGTGCGCCATCTGCGGCAAGGGCACCATGCACACCGGTCTGCCGCTCGCGTGGCGGGTCACCGTCGAACGCTTCGGGTTCGACGCACGGGAGATCGAGCGCCAGCACGGCCTCGAGTTCGTGATCGGCAACCCGCTCCTCGCCCAGTTGATGGGCCCCGACGCCGCTCTCGCCAGTCGCTTCGACGGCCCGGGGGGTGGCCTCGTGTGCGAGGAGTGCTTCATGAAGCCGTACGCACTCGCACAGCTGTTCGACTCGATGGCCTCGCGCGGGGTGGAACCGAAGGAGGACGCGGATGGCCCGCCCCCGTCCTAGGCAGGAGACACGCTACCAGCAGCGCATGCGCTCGCGCCGACTCACGCGGGCCCGCACTCGCGAGCTCGAGCGACTCGAGTCCCAACCTGGCCCCGGGGTATTGCTGCTCATGCTGGCGGTGATGGCTCTGCTCGTGGGGACGCTCCTCTTCAACTCCTGCAAGGCGGACGCTGCCGTGCGCGTGCCGCTCGAGTGGTCGGCTCTTGATGGAGTGGAGCGCTACGAGGCGATCGCGCGCCGACCCGACGGCGTCTTCCTCTCGTTGAACCTCTGGGCGGACAGCACCGGGTCGGCCGTCCCGACCCTGTCGGCTCCCGGTGCCCCCCAGAGGGCGTGGGCCCTGGTCTCGGAGGACTGGCGAGCGGGCGCGTGGATGGTCCTCGTGCGCGCATGCAACTCCGCGGGCTGCGGCGGCTGGTCCAACGCGGTCGTGGTCACCGCCGGCATGCCCGACACGCTCTGGTACCTCGAGCGCGGAGGGCAGCCGCTCACG
>JAYWEM010000053.1:0-11879 GCA_043779265.1 bacterium
TCGACCAGCGTGCCAGCGACATCCATGTCGAGCCTTCGCGCGAGCGCATCACCGTGCGATTCCGCATCGACGGCGTGCTGCATGAGGTGATGAAGCCGCCCAAGAACCTGCAGATGGCGATCGTCTCGCGCATCAAGGTGCTCGCCGATCTCGACATCGCCGTTCGCCTGCTGCCCCAGGACGGCCGCCTCACCGTGCATCTGCCGGATCGCGAGGTGGATCTGCGCGTCTCGACGCTGCCGACCTCGCACGGCGAGAAGGTCGTGATGCGACTGTTCGACAAGAGCGCGTTCGAGCGCCGTGTCCAGTCGCTCGGACTCGACGAGAACGTGCTCGAGAAGTTCCGCCGGGTCATCCGCCAGCCCTACGGCATGGTGCTCATCTCGGGCCCGACCGGAAGCGGCAAGACGACGACGCTGTACTCGGCACTCCAGGACATCCGTACCGTGCACCGCAATCTGGTCACGGTCGAGGATCCGATCGAGTATCACATCGAGGGAGTCTCGCAGGTGCACGCGAACCAGAAGGTCGGCATGACCTTCGCCCGGGCACTGCGCGCGATCCTCCGTCAGGATCCCGATGTCATCATGATCGGCGAGATCCGCGACGCCGAGACCGCGGACATCGCCGTCAAGAGCGCGCTGACCGGACATCTCGTGTTCTCGACCGTTCACGCCAACGACGCCGCGGGCACGTTGACGCGTCTCATCGACATGGGGTTGCCGCGCTATCTCGTGGGTTCGGCCATGTCCCTGGTGATGGCCCAGCGCCTCGTGCGCCGCGTGTGCGATCGCTGCCGCGAGACCTACGTGCCCGAGCGCGAGGAACTCGAGACCCTCGGTGAGGATGGCGCGATGCTGCAGGGCCGCACCCTCTCGCGAGGCCGAGGTTGTGTCGCCTGCAAGCAGACGGGCTATACCGGACGCACGGCTCTCTTCGAAGTGCTGGAGCTGTCGCGCTCGACGCGGCGCATGGTGCTCGACGGACTCAACGAGGACGAGATCCGTCGCCGTGCGCTGGAAGAGGGGTTCCTCACGCTGCGCAAGGCCGGCATCCAGAAGGTGCTCTCCGGGCACACGACGGTGGCCGAGGTGCGCAGCGCCACGCTCGCGGATTCCGCCTGATGCCCACCTACTTCTATCGAGCGCGTGACTCGCAGGGTCGGCCGCACGAGGGGCTCGAGGTCGCGGGATCCGAGGACGAGATCCTGCGCATCCTGGCGCAGTCCCAGCTGACGCCCGTCCTGATCGAGGCTAGAAGCGCGGCCGCCGAGCGAGGCGTGACGCCGTTCACCGCCATGGGCGGAACGCTCCGCAACATGCTGCGTCAGGTTCAGCCCGGCGTGAAGGGCGAGTCCGTCGTGCTGTTCGCCCGTCAGTTGGCGACCATGATCGCAGCCGGCCTGCCGCTCGTTCGGTCGCTGCGCTCGATCACCCGGGATCATCAGGACAAGCGGTTGTCCAAGGTGCTCGAGCGGGTGTCCGACGACGTGCAGAAGGGCGAGTCGCTCGGCGCGGCGCTCGCGAAGCACCCGCAGGTGTTCGACGAGGTGTTCGTGAGCCTCGTGCACACGGGCGAGATCTCGGGGACGCTCGACCTCGTGATGGAGCACACCGCGAGTTACCTGGAACGCGCCGAGATCCTGAAGCTCAAGGTCGAGGCGGCGCTGCGCTATCCGCTCTTCATCTTGACGTTCGCGGCGGCCATCCTGGTGGTGATGTTCCTCAAGATCGTCCCGATGTTCGCGGGCATCTACCAGCGCTTCAAGGTGGAACTGCCCCTGCCCACTCAGATGCTGCTGTCGACCAGCCAATTCGTCACGTCCAACTTATTGCAGTTCATTGCGTTGGCGATTTTCGTCGGATTCTGGGGGCTCTACTGGGCCCAGACGGAGGGTGGCCGGTACGCGATCGATCGCTTCAAATTCAACTTGCCGCTCTTCGGCCCGCTGATCCGGATGTATGCTATCACCAAGTTCGCCCGCACTCTGGGCATCCTGACGGGCAGTGGGACGCAGATCCTGACCGCTCTCAAGGTGCTCCGTCCGGTGCCGGGGAACCGGGTCCTGGAACGCGGCATCGACGCGGTCCGTCTTCAAGTAGAGGGGGGAACCTCTCTCTCGCGGGCGATGACCGAGACAGGCGTGTTCCCGGACATGTTGATCCAGATGACGTCGACCGGCGAGGAGACCGGGAAGCTCGACCAGTTGCTCAGCCGCACTGCCGATTTCTACGAGCAGCGAGTCGCGGCGAAGGTCGATGGCCTCTCGAGCCTCGTGGAACCCATCGCGATCGTGGTTCTGGGTGTCGTCATCGGTGTGATGTTGTTGGCCCTGTATCTCCCCATCTTCAATCTCGGCCAGGCGATGCGGTCCGGGATCTCAGGTGGCTGATCGAGGTCGTTTTCCCAAGTACCCCCGGCGGAGCGGTCGCCTTGGTCAGCGGCCGAGTCGCATGAACGAAGAATCACCGGGCGGTCCCCGTCCGCACCCACGACGGCCGGAGCGCCGAACCCGAGGAGGTCTGCAGTGTTCAAGCAGTTCCTGAAGAGGAAGACCGATCAGAAGGGCTTCACGCTCATGGAACTCATGGTGGTCATCGTCATCGTCGCGATCCTCGCGGCCGTGGCCGTGCCCCTCTATGTGAACTATGTGAAGGATGCGAAGCGTACCGAGGCGAAGGGTGTCATCGGCGCGATCATCACCGCAGAGCAGGCGTTCTATCAGAAGTCGGCGGGAAATGGCGCCGCGACGTACGCCGTGCGGACCGACCTCGAGACGGGTGGACTCCTCGACATCGCCGACGCCGAGGCTCAGTCGGGTTGGGTGTTCACGGTCGATCTGAACGGCCCCGATGGTTACACGGTCACCGCAACCAACACAGCCGATGCCACCCTCAGCGTCACGTACGCTCACACTCGGGGAGCGCCGGCAGTCTGGACGCCTTGAGCCGATCGATTCGTCACGCGAAGCACCGTCTCTCGCAGACAAGCCCCGTTCGCTCGGTCGTGACGGGCGAGCGGGGCTTCTCGCTCATGGAGGCGCTCGTCGCCTCGGTGATCGCGATCATCGCGATCCTCGGCATGGCCTACACGTTCGGGCTCGGCCGCGGCCTCGTGTTCCGCTACGAGATCGCGCGAGCCGCGCTCGGCATCGTCCAGACGCGCATGGAGTTCCTCTCGACCTTGCCTCCCACCAGTGATTCGCTTCGAGTGGGCTACGCGTCCGCTTCGACCGCGTTCGTCTACGAAGGCCAGAATGCGGGCTCGGAGTCGTGGCGCGTCACCGCCCACGACGACCCGACGCTCCCCGGCCCTGTGAACCTGCGGCGCGTGCAGGCGGTGGTGCGCTGGGAAGCCGGCGGCCTGCGCGATTCGATCGACCTGGTCCGGATGTTCCCTCTCCCATGAGCATTCGCCCACTCGACGAGCGGGGCCTCACGCTCACCGAGGTCATGATCGTGGCCGTGCTCGGCCTGCTCGTGATCTTCGGGCTGATCGGCTTCTACCTGCAGTCGCAGGCCACTTGGCTGGACGCCTCCGTCCAGACGATCACGCAGCGCGAGGCCACCATGATGACGCGCACGATCGCGGACAGCACGCGCATCTGCGCCACGGCGATCGTCACGCCGTCCCCCGACGCGGACCACTCGATGCTCTCCCTCGTGCGCAAGGGCGCACTGACCGCGCACTACCACTATTGGTGGGACAGCTCGGATTCGCTTGTGCATCAGGGCACCGACACTGGCGCCGGCGACCGGGGCCCGATCGGGGAGAGCAAGGTCGAGCGCTTCCGCGTCACCAGTGTCGGCGCGATGGTCACCGTGGAGCTGCGCCTGCGATCGCCCCAGGGACAGCGCGTCGAGGCGTTCTCGGGCGCAGCGCTGGTGAACCGATGAATGCGGTCCGCGACGTGCGCCCTTCTGAGTCCGGCTTCGTCCTGGTCGGCGTGGTGATGTTCGTGCTGGCACTCGCCATCCTCGGGCTGTCGCTGTTCAGCCTCTCCAGCTATGAGGCCGGCTTCTTCCAGCAGTCACTCGATCAGGAGCGAGCCACGCAACAGGCGGCGGGCGGCGTCGAACTGGTCAAGAGTCTCGTGGCGATGTCGCCCGACGATCTCTCGCGCGCGAAGGCGGCGGAGGGACAGCTCGGCATCGTGCACGCCAATGCCTGGCAGGTCGTGGGCGCGACGCTCGACTCGGTCGGCGGCGTGGATTGGTCGAAGCATGTCTTCATCCGAGTCAAGACGAGAGTCGGGCAGAGCGTGCGCCTGGTCGAGGGCAGGTTCATCCCGAAGGTGTCCGTGAACCCCTACAAGCATGTGATCACGTCGCGCGGCCCTGTCTGGTACAACATCATCACCCCCCCGGGCCCGCTCACGCGCATGGGTTCGACAACGTTGACCGGGAAAGTCTGGCAGAGCGTCGGAGCATCGATCGACACCGCCTGGACCAGCTACGTCGATCGAGCCGCTGTTCCGCCCATCCGAACCGAGCCCGCTCCGGTCGCGAACGTGGGCGACTATTTCGCGGCGAACATGGCAAGTGCGACGCCCACACAGTGGGTCACGCAGGTGGGCGCTCAATATGAGATGACGCTCGATGCCGGCAGCAGTACGGCGACTCGATTCTTCCGCAGTCCGGCGATGGCTCCTTCGGCTGCCGCGACAGCCGATCTCGGGACTTCGTTCGACTTCTTCAACGACAAGCCGCTCAACTTGAATGTGAGAGGCAAGTGCGTCTGGATGGCCCCGGCGGGCATTCGATTCGACGGCAGGCTCAACGTGAGACGGATCGGAGGCATGAGTGCGACGAACACGCTCATCATCGTCGCGGGGCCCAACGGACGGCTCACCATGCCCCAGGACTATCGTGACATCGGCATCTGGTTGTTCACTGGGATGCAGATCGAGAGCAACGATGTGCGCGTATTTCTCGTGAGCGATGGCGAACTCCGGCTCGAGGACTTCGCGGGTGACAATCAGAGCGACATGATGGGCGTCAGTCTGTTCGGTGATGGCCTGTGGTTCATGGGACCGCGCCAGGCCTCGGGCAAGACATGGAACCTTCGCTATGAGCCCGACATGGATGCCAGGGTCGACGATCTCCTCGGCGCCGGCCTGCTGCCCTCGGCCACTGGGATCGTGTCCACCAGCTTCACACTCGTCCCCGGGAGTTGGCGTGAACAGTGACGCTGGGTTAATCCTCCCGTCCTGATGAAGGCCTCTCTGGTGGCCCGGCCCTGGGCCGGACTCGATATCGGCGCCTACAGCATCAAGCTCCTCGCGCTCCAGCCGGGCGTGGGGGGCTCGCGCTTCTGGGCCTCCGAAGTGCCCCTGCCGCGCCAGAGCAGCGAGCTCGATGTGCTGGCGGCCGACCCCCTGACGCGCGCCATCGACCGGGCCTTCGAGGCCGCCGGACTTTCCGCCCGCGGCGTCCGCGGGATCAGCGTCGGGGTCTCCGGCCCCGACGTCATGGTCAAGCAGATCGCCCTGCCGCTGATGGATGAGTCCGAGGTCGCGGGAGCGCTGCGATTCGAGGCGCGCAAGCATCTGCCCTTCGACCCCGCCACGCTGGTGCTCGACTATCAGATCCTCGGACGCTATCCGGGCGAGAAGAAGGTCGAAGTACTGCTGGCCTCGGTCTCGAGTCAGCGCTTGGAGCGCACGCTGGCGCCGTTCCACACGCTCGGGATCGAACCCTCGATCGTCGATGCCGCTCCGCTGGCGCTGACGAACGCCCTGTCGCGTGGCGTCGCCCATGAGGGCGAGGCCCGCTTGCTGCTCGATATCGGACTGACGGGCTCGTGGCTGACGCTCTATCAGCGCGGCGCTCCTTACTTCGCGCGTCGGCTCGACTGGGGTGGCGCGAGCGTCACGTCGGCGATCGCGCGTGCCCTCATGGTTCCGGATGAAGAAGCCGAGGAGTGGAAGCTCGAGGCGGGCAGCGACTCTCCGTCGCTTCGCATCCGTCCCGATGCCCCCGAGATGCTCGCCGTCCGCTCCAGTGTCGGCTTGCTCGCCGAGGAGATCCGGCGCTCGTTCGCGTTCTATCGCACCATCGGCAAGCTACCTGACCCCTTGACGCTCTGGGTTTCTGGAGGTACCGCGAGGCTGCCCGGCCTCGCCGGCCAGCTCTCCGAGGGACTCGGCGTGCCGGTGCTTCGATTCGATCCGTTCGAAGGACTCGGCAATGCCGCGAACGCGCCCATCGGCGGCCCGCAGTTCGCGCAGGCGTACGGCCTCGCTCTGAGGGCCGCGTGAGTCTCGTCTTCACCATCAACTTCCGCCGCGAGGCCTTCCGCCGCGAACGCGCCCGTGCGAGGGAACGGGTCATCCGCCTCGGCATCTGGCTCGCCTACTTCGGCGTGATCGGGATCTCGATGGGCCTCTACGCGATGAATGCGTTCTCGCTCGGCACACGCACGGTCAATCTCGAGCGCATGGCCACGCGCATGCGCGCCCTGGAGTCCGGGCACGGGGATTGGCGACCGCGCGAGGAGGATGTCATCGAGATCCAGCGCCACGCAGTGGATACCGGCCTGTGGCGTGACCGTCTCAGCCGCATCGGCCGCGTGCTGCCGGCATCGGCGCGACTCACATCGCTCCAGTGGAATCCGGACAACAGTTCGGGCGTGGATTCCAAGCTCGTCCTGGCCGGGATGTGCCGCGTACCCTCGGGCCAGGATCGCATGCAGAGTGTCATGACATTCGTGCATGCGCTGCAGGCCGACACGATGATGTCTGCCAGCTTCCGCAACATCCGGCTCGTCACGACGAGCGCCACCGAGGCGGGCGATGCCCGCTTCGTGATCGAGTGCCGCTGATGGACCCGATCCTCTTCTCGCAGTTGCGCCGCCAGGTCCCGATGCTCGCCGCTCTCACGATGGGCATCGTGTTCCTTGCGCTTCATTCGCTGGTTTTCATGCCGCTCGAGCAGCGCTACCGTCGTGCCCTCGCGGCCGCCGGCCCGATGGGCGCGACGCTGGACCCGAGTCAGGCGACGCAGGCGCTGCCGCCCCGCGTGTACACACTGCTCATCGAGAACGCACGGCCGGCCAGCGAAGTGGACCGCGATGCCCAATCGGGTGAGCTCGCTGGCCAGTTGATGCAGGTCCTCTCGGGCGTCGCGGGCCGCCACGGCCTCGATGTGATCGTCTCGGAGCCGCGACTTCTGACGCAGCAGGCGACGCGTGTGCAGGTCCGCGCGCATCTTCGCATGCGCGGTCGCTACTCGGGCCTCGTCGGGTTCCTCGACGAACTCTCGAAGCAACCCGGGCTCTACCGGGTCGAGCGACTGATGCTGGATCCAGACGAGGGCAGCATCCACGAGATCGAACTTCATGTGGCGCAACTCCTCCTCAAGCGGCCGGAGCGTGGCTCGTGAATCGCGACATCTCGTTCCTGCTCGGTCCGCTCGTGGGAGTTGCGGTGCTCCTCTACGTGCTGATGACCACATGGGATGCTCTGGGCGTGACCGGCGCCTTCGGGACAGGCAGGACGGCCCCGGTGGCCCGAGCGGTCGACCCCTTCACGACGCTCGATGCGGCGCTGGGAAGGCCGAGGCCCGCCGCGAGCGCAGTACGCGACCCGATGAGCTTCGGCGCCGTCGCGTCGGAATCTCGCGGCCCCACGCAACCCGTCGTCCGCCGCCCTGCTGCTCCGCCGGTGCCTGTGCGCCCGGTCCTGACCGCCATCGTGTTCGACTCGGACCCTCGCGCTCTGGTGCGCTGGCAGGGTCGCGAGTGGACGGTTCGTCCCGGCGGCCTCTTCGATGAATTCGTGGTGCGCGCCATCACCCGTGACCAGGTCACGCTGCAGCGCGGCAGCGAGACGATCGTGATGCAACGACCACAGGGAGAATGACCATGCGCCTGTCCGACCTCCGCACCGCCTTGCTGGCCGTGCTCATGCTCACCGCCGTCTCGATCGCCTCCGCCCAGAAGTCCGACAGACTCGTCTCGCTCGATGCGGATGACGCCAACCTCCCGGCCGTTCTGAAGATCCTGGCCGAGAAGGGCGGGCTCAACGTGATCACCGGGCCGGGCGTCGCGGCGGGCCGGATCACGATCCACATGAAGGACGTGCCGGTCGAACAGGCCGTGAACCTGGTCGTCCGCGCCGCCGGCCTCGCCTACGAGCGCATCGGCAACAGCATCCTCGTCGCCGAGGCGAAGTCGCTGCGCGAAGAGACCGGGCTCAGCTCGTACATCGTGAATCTGAAGTACGCCGACGCCAATGAGGTGAAGCTGGCGCTCTCGGGGATCACCGACAAGATCTCGGTCGATCGCGGTGGCAACCGGCTGATCGTGGTCACGAGCCCGCGCATCATCTCCGAGATCGAGAGCATCATCGCCGTGCTCGACAAGCCGGCCCAGCAGGTGATGCTCGAGGCCCGCATCGTCGAGGTCTCCACCGACGACCTCCGCAGCCTGGGAATCGACTGGGACCTGCTGAACCGTCAGGGATTCGTGTTCGCCGAGGGCAACTACAGCAGCATCGCGGGCGGTGATGGTGAGAGTGGCACGCTCGAGAATCTGCAGATGTTCCCGAACACGCCCGGAACGTTCGACATCTTCAAGTTCAAGGGATTCAGCCGGGTCGGCCGTGTGTTCCGCGTGTTCCTGGATGCCCTGGTCCGCGACGGCAATGCCCGCGTGCTCGCGAGCCCCAAGCTGACGACACTGAACGGCAAGGAGGCCACGATGCTCGTGGGCCAGCGCATCCCGTTCGTCACGACCGGCGCGGTGTTCGCGGGCGGCGGCGCATCGCAGGTCCAGCAGATCCAGAGGGAGGAAGTCGGCGTGAAACTGTCGATCACGCCGCTCATCAACGCCGACGGCTACATCACGACGACGATCTCACCCGAGGTCAGTTCGGTGTCCGGGTTCAAGGGCGAGAATGGCGACCTGCCGATCATCTCGACGCGACAGGCCACGACGACCGTGCGTCTCAAGGACGGCGGCAGCGTGATCATCGGCGGGCTCCTCTCCGAGGAACGCACCGAGAACGTGGTCAAGGTGCCGATCCTGGGGGACATCCCATTGCTCGGACAGCTGTTCCGCCATACCCGCATCACGGCGATCAAGAAGGACCTGATCATCGAGGTCACGCCGCGCATCCTCGTCGACGTCAACTGAGCCCCACGCACTCCGAGGGGCTACGCCTCGCGCGCCCCTCAGAGTGCGGGCGGACCGCCGTGAACGTGCAGCACGCCCGCCATCCAGCCGAGCCACTGCCCCACCGCCACCGTCAGGGCCAGCGTCACCAGCCCCATCCCGGCAGTGGCGAGAAGAGGGGTCTGCTGCCGATACCGGTAGAGCCTCACGATGAGCAGTGGGACCAACACGCCCTTCAGAAACACGAAGGCGGGCCAATGGCCGTGGGCCAATCCCGCCATGAGCGGATTGCCCTCACGATTGCCGAACCAGTGGATGCCGATCGCGGTGGCCGACAGGTCGAGGCTGTTCGCCACCACCGCCAGGAACAGCACGGTGCGAAGGACCGGGATGCGAGTCAGTGGGAGGGTCGACATGAGAGCCAGTGTGCCGGAGTCGCGCGCCGGATTCCATAGCGGCTTGGCGGGCTCAGCGCGATGAGCATCGATCTGTTCTTCACGATCTCGCTCGCGCTGCTCGGCCTGGTCATGGGCAGCGCCGTCTCGGCTCTCGCCTGGCGGCTGCCGCGCGGCCGCTCGTGGGTGCACGGCCGCTCGGCCTGCCCATCCTGCGATCACGTCCTCGCCGCGCTCGACCTGGTGCCGGTGCTGTCCTGGCTCGCGACCCGAGGGCGTTGCCGCCATTGCGGTTGCCGCGTGAGCCCTCGCTACCCCGCGAATGAGATCGTGTGCGCCCTCTGGGCGGTGCTGGTCTATCGCCACACGGGTCTGGCCCCGATGATGCCGCTGGTGCTGCTGTGGGGCTGGTTGATGGTGGCCCTGTTGTGGATCGACTTCGACTTCCAGCTGCTGCCGGACGCGCTGACGTTCCCGGGCACGCTGATCGCCATCGCCGCCTCGGCACTGGGGCCAGGGAGCCGTCACGCGCTGTTCGGAGTGCTGATGGGTGCGGGACTGCTGTGGCTGGTGGCCGAGGTCTACCTGAAGCTCCGGAAGATCGAGGGCATGGGCGGCGGCGACGTGAAACTGGCGGCGATGTTCGGCGCGCTGCTCGGCCCTTGGGGCGCTCTCCTGACGATCATGCTGGCCGCCTTCGCCGGCAGTCTGTGGGGCGGCGTGCTCATGCTCCGCGGGCAGGGGGACGGCAAGACCGCGCTTCCCTTCGGCACATTGCTCGCGCCCGCGGCGATGGTCGTCTATCTCGTCGGCGACCGGATGATCGGCGCCTATCTGGGACTGATCGCGCCTCGTTGACGACCGCGCGCGAGCGCCGCGAGACTGCTCGTCTCGTTCCCCGGAGGAAGCGCGCATGACCCGCTCTCGCATCACCGGCCTCGGATTCCACGTCCCGCCTCGCGTCGTGACCAACGACGATCTGGCGAAGCACATGGATACGAGCGACGCGTGGATCGTCGAGCGCACGGGGATCCGCCAACGGCATTTCGTCGAAGGCGATGTCGGATCGAGCGAGCTGGGCGTCGAAGCGGCCCGCCGCGCCCTTGCGGACGCGGGGCGAACAGCCGCGGATGTCGATTTCATCGTGTTCGCGACCACCACGCCCGACTGGATGTTCCCGGGCAATGGCGTGCTGGTGCAGCAGGCCCTCGGACTCGGAACGGTCGGCGCGCTCGATGTGCGCAATGCCTGCAGCGGTTTCATCTACGCACTGAGCGTGGCGGATGCGTTCGTCCGCATCGGCCGCTATCGCTGCGTTCTGGTGATCGGAGCCGAGGTGCAGAGCACCGGGCTCGACCTCTCGACCGAGGGTCGCGACATGGCCGTGCTGTTCGGCGATGGCGCGGGCGCAGCCGTCGTCGAACCGGGCGACGAGCGACGCGGCATCCTCTCGTGGTCGCTCCACAGTGAGGGCGCTCTGGCTCGCGAACTGTGGTGCGAGGCGCCCTCCTCGCGCGTCGCGGGACGAGTCACGCACGAGATGCTCGATCAGGGACGGCAGTTCCCCCGCATGAACGGTCGGCAGGTGTTCAAGAACGCCGCGACCCGATTCCCCGAGGTCATCCAGGAGGTACTGGCGGACTCCGGGCACACGCTCGACGAGGTCGCGCTCATCGTTCCCCACCAGGCCAACCAGCGGATCGGCGATGCCGTCGCCCAGCGGCTGGGTGTGGCGCCCGAGAAGGTGTTCCAGAACATCGAACGCTACGGGAACACGACGGCCGCGAGCATCCCGATCGCCCTGACCGAGGCGCGCGACCAGGGCCGGGTCCGGGAGGGCGACTTGATCGTACTGGCCGCTTTCGGAGCTGGTTTCGCCTGGGCCGGCTGCGCCATGAGGTGGTGAGCGGGAGTCGGCGTCGGTCGCAATCTCTACTTCAGGTTGTGCGACACCTTCTGCACGTCGTCGTCCTGCTCGAGCCGGTCGATCAGCTTGAGCACTTCGTTCGCCGGCTCCTCCGCCAACTCGACGAGCGTCTGGGCGATGTACTCGGACTCCGAGGAGATCGGTGAGATCTCCTTGTCCTCGAGCGCCTTCTGGAGCGATCCGAATTCGTTGAACGCGCAGCGCAGGACAAGCTGAGTATCGCCCTTCTCCCCCACGCTCTCGCCCATCTCCTCGAGCCCGTGATCGATCATCTCCATCTCGAGCGCATCGGCGTCGACTCCGTCGGGCTTCAACCGGAACACCCCCATGCGCTTGAACTGACGGCTCACACTGCCCGTCGTCGCGATGTTCCCGCCCAGCTTGTTGAACGCCGTGCGCAGGTTGGCCACCGTCCGGGTGTTGTTGTTGGTGGCGCACTCGAC
>JAYWEM010000054.1:0-11751 GCA_043779265.1 bacterium
CCTCGGTCCAGCCACACACCCCGACACTCTGGGCAGTAATCGATCTCGATGCCCTCTCTCTCTGCGATGACAAGCACCGGATCCTTGCATGCCGGGCACTTCATTCGTTCACCTCCGTGACGGTGGGGCTGCGTGACTCTGTCGATGCGCTGGCCGCCGCAAGTTACACCGGGCGCCTCGATGGGTCGAAGCGGGGCTCTCGGCGCGACCTGGGCATACCGGCCTGGCCGCCGCCGACCATGCCGACTCCGATCACGGGACCCGCGTTGCGACGAAGTCGGTGAACATCGAGCGCACGTGCATGCGGCGCGTGTCGGCGTCGCAGCTGAAGCCGATGAAGTAGTCGAGTCCGGGTATGTAGAAGGCATCGGGTGCGACGTGGAAGAGGTCGAACGAGAGGCCGTCCCCCACCTGCATGCGCAGGCCGTCCGCCGAGTGGGTCACGGTGATCTAGTCGCCGCCGATGGCGGCATAGCGTCCCGCGAGCGTGCCCCGTTGGCGCTTGCTCACGGACACGAACGCCGGTCGTGGCGCCCGGTCGGGTTCGCGTCCCTCGAGCACCGCCACGAGGTCTCGCTGGAAGCTGATCAACGTCCAGGGCGCGAGGTCGCTGTTGCTGATCATCGCGACCGCCTCGCCGCGCACGCGATCCCAATAGGCGATGCTGTGGAAGGCATTGATCGCGCCCGAGTACTGACAGCGCGCGCCCGAGTCGTCGCAGTACCAGCTGAGGCCGGTGATCGGCGAAGGTCGGCCGTCGACGATCGGGCGGGCCTGCCCGAGCTTCCAGACGGCGGGCGGTAGCGCGGTGCCGACCGCATGTGCGCCCGCCCAGCGCGCGAGGTCCAGCGCGGAGAAGTAGACGTTCGAGCCACCGATGAACGCCTCGTTGTCGAATACGTCGTGCACCACCCACGCGGTGTCGGCCCAGCGATGCCCCAACGTGCGCGGTCCGGGGAAGTCGGCGAGCCGCCCTGGCCGCGCGAAGGCCGAGTCCATGGCGAGCGGAGCGAAGAACCGCTCGCGGAAGAAGTCCGCAATCGGCTGACCGGTGACGCGCTCGACCACGAGCGCCGCCACGTCGAAGCCGAGGTTCGAGTACTCGAAACGCGTACCGGGAGCGAAACGCGGACGCGGCATCACGCGACGGACCACCGCGAGCAGCCGTTCCGTCGTGCGCACCTCGTGCGGTTCGAAGTGCGGGTCGAACTGCTCGTAGTAGGGAGTGAGCCCGTTCGGGTGTGCGATCGACTGGCGCACCGTCGTCCGCTTGTGAGGGAACTCGCGCACGTAGTCGGTCACCGGTGCGTCGATCGCGATCCGCCCCTCGTGCACGAGCGTCCACACGGCGGCTGCGGTGAGCGTCTTGGCGAGCGAGCCCCCGTCGGCGGGCGTGTCGGGCGTGAAGGCACGGCCGGCCGCGACGTCCGCCGATCCCACGCCCTGCGCGTACACGATCTGGCCGCCGCGCACGAACGCCACCGCGCCCATGAACTCATGCGCAGCGACCAGCGGCGCGAGGACCGCGTCCACGCGCACCGAGTCGACGGCGGACCAACCGGCACCTGTGGCAGGCGCACCACTGGCGCTTCGGCAGGCCAGCAGAAGGATCAGAGTACTGATGAGGCGCGCGCGCAATCCCTGGAACTTACGGTGCGCGCCTGCTCGGCGCCATCCGCTATTCGCGCGCCGAGCGATCACTTGCGCGCTGACCCAGCGACCGCGCGAACCGCAGCAGGTAGCCATCGGGATCCTGGACCAGGAACTCGCGTTGACCTTCCTCTAGAGCGGGCGACACTTCGTACCAAGTGTCCTTCGGCTCGCGAAACAGCGGAGCTGCGATCGAGTCCAGTCCGGCAAGACATGCCTCCATGCTGGGCACTTCGATCTGAAGATGGATCCCGCGACCCAGGGGCCGGTCCAGGGGTTCGATGTTCCACCCCGACGCGTGCTCCTGCTCGAGCATGATCTGCGCCCGCCCGAGCTCGACGTACGCGAAGGGCGGCTCGCTCCGTTGGAAGCGGACACCGAAACCCGCTGCGCGATAGAAGCGCAGCGAGACTTCGAGTGACGCAACAGTGAGCTCGGGGACAAGTGGGTTCCAGTACGGGGCGTCTTCCATTCCCAGCCTTCGATCACATGGTGAACGCGATGCGCCTTGCGAGTGGTACGGAATCCTCCGTCGCGTGCGTCTTGGCACGTTACTCGGTCGGAGTCCGCGGGTGCTACCTTAGGCCGTCACGCTCCACTCACTCCCGCCCTCGAGGATGACATGACCCAAGCGACTGCAGTGATCAACGCGACCAGCCTGAGCGGCTCCATCACCTGCAAGGACCTCGACGCCTCGATTCGCTGGTACCGCGACGTCGTCGGGTTCGGGGTGGCCGAGACGTACGAGCACGAGGGCAAGGTCGTCGCCGCGGTCATCTCGGCGGGCGCCATCCGGATCGTCCTCAACCAGGACGACGGCGCGCTCGGCTGGGACCGGATCAAGGGACAGGGTTTCTACGTGCAGTTCAACGTGGCGACTCCCGCGGATGTCGATTCCACCGCGGCACGGATCAAGGCTTCTGGATGGGCACTCGTCGATGAGCCGGCCGATCGACCGTGGGGCGTGCGCATGTTCAAGTTCAAGGATCCGGACGGGTTCAATCTCGGTGTGTCCACGCCACTGAAGGGATGACGTCCGCAGGGGCGCTTCGTCCATTGCCCCAGTCGGTCCGACGTGAGGTTGCAGCGGCGGCGCAGAGCGCCGTCCGCTGCAACCGATCGTCGGGCGGTTCGACTGGCGGCGCTGCTACGGAGTGAACTCGACCAACATCCGCATGGTCTCGACGTTCAGGCCGTCCTCCTGCATCGCCTTCTGGCCCTCCTCGGACTGCAGCAGCGCCTCGAACTTCGACATGTCGGAGATCTCCGCCATGACGCCCGTCGAGTTCGGGTTGTTCGGGTCGCGGAAGTTGCGACACTTGATCCCGATCTTGCAGAACATCTCGTGACGGCTGCCAGGTCCCTGCTTCCAGGCCTTGGCCCAGGCTGCGCCATCCTTCACTTCGTGGAAGATGGTCGCGACGGTCATGGTGGTTGTCTCCCGTTCATGTCTTGAGGGTTGTCATCCCGTGAGCGACTGCGCCGCAACGCACGACGCTCAGCGGTCGAGGTGTCTCACATCCTCGACACGAACGCAGCACAGGCCAGCGGAGGCGCGAGACCACGCCGCGACGAGTCATGTGACGACTCGTTCCCACGCGGCGATCGCCCCGGGGCGAACGCGGAACATGGGATGCGCCGCGCATCGCTGGGGCAGTCGACGCCCGAGTTCGGGCGAGCGAACCAGCAGCTTCTGCCTGAGGTGCGCGGCCTCGAACTCCAGCTGGCCGGAGGCGACCCACAACCGGTGCCGAGTGCCGCGCCGCTGGATCTTCTCGGCGGCGAATCGGTACTCGCGGCGCGTCGCCTCGTCCAGCACGCGCGTCAGGTAGGCACCGATGGTCGCACTCGGGTCGCTCGCCGCTCGGAAGCGCTCCAACTGAGGGTGATGCTGGTAGCCCTTCGTGCGGCCCAGCAGGACCGCCTGCGCCAGCAACGCCTCGCGCCAGAGCGCGACCAGGCCCCGGGAGTCGAGGTACTTGGGATGGATCGACCAGAGTCGCATGGCGTGGAGTCCCGAGATCGAAGGTGACAGCCTGCCGGTCGACGGGTCCTGGGCCGAGGCCTACGCCGCTCGCGACTCGGTCGCCGTGGATCCGATCGTGCCGGCGCTCGAGGGCGGTTCCCACACCGTGCGGGGCGGCGACGGGTACCGAGTCGCGCGCTACGGGCGGCGGCGCTTGGCTTCGACCGCACCCGCGTAGAAGACATTGAACTCGTGCAGTTCGTAGGCGAAGACACGATTCTGAACCGAGGAATCCTGCTGCATCATCGCATGGGCATCCTGCTCGGTCGCAGCACGCAGGACCACGAAGCCCTTGTCCGAGTACCTCGCACCGAGTACGAGGTTGCCTCCATCGCGCAACCGCTTGAGGTTCGATGAGTGCTCGCGGAAGTACGGCTGTTCGTTCTTCGACTTCGTCGTGTCCCAGGCCGCACCCGTCTTGATCTCGACGGCGTACAGGTTGCCGACGGGCTCGGCCTTCGGCGCGATGGCTGGGGTCTCGGCGCGGGGAACTGAGGACGCTAGCGTCCCGATCACAGCACAACCGACAAGCAGGGCGAAGAGTTTCGCGATCCTCATGGGGCCTCCGACGGCGAGGACGAATGTGCGCCCAATCTGCGTCCGGGTCTTTCCGGGACAAGGCGGTAGGCGAGGTCGAGTAGTTGGAATGCGACTCGACGATACTCCAGTACGACTCCTAGCAGATGACCTTCCCGCCCCGGAACTCGCAGTGATCACAGCCCTGCACTTCCAGCTTGCGGCCCTCTCGAGTCGTACCCGTCAGCAACCACTCGGTCGCGCCCATGCTGCCCGAGACCCAGTGCCGCTCGGCGCCGTAGTCCACATCGGGATCGGTTTCACTCGTTCTCAAGTTGATGGCTAGCCTGGCGAGGCCAGGCTACGACGCTTCGTTCTCGATGCGATTACACTCGATCTCGAAGTCCGACACCACGGATTCCAGCGCGTCATGAAAAGCGTTCTGATGGGTGAGCAGTTTCTCGACTCCGCTCGCAGCTTCTTTCTGCTTCAGGTCTTCGCCGAGTAGGAGCCACAACTCCCCGAGCTTCTCGATGTTGGTCTTCGAGTAGTGCTGCATGTCCTTGAGCTGGGAAATGACGTCTCTCGATCTCTCCAGATCTGTTTTCTCATTCGCTTGATCGGACATGTTCGTCTCCTCGCGTTGATGGATTCATGTAGCTCATGGAGTCGACGTGTACATGATCAAGCCAGGCCGAAGCGATCCAGGTTCATCACTTTGACCCACGCCGCCACGAAGTCGTGGACGAACTTGTCGTTCGCGTCCGCGCTCGCATGGACCTCGGCGAGAGAGCGCAGCTGCGAGTTGGAGCCGAACACCAGATCGACGCGCGTCGCCGTCCACCGGATCTTGCCGCTCTTGCGGTCGCGTCCCTCGAACACGTCCTGCGCGTCAGAGGTCGGCTTCCACTCCGTGCGCATGTCGAGCAGGTTCACGAAGAAGTCGTTGCAGAGCGCCTCTTGCTTCGAGGTGAAGACGCCGTGCTTGGCGCGGCCGACATGGGTGCCCAGCATGCGCATACCGCCGACCAGCACCGTCATCTCGGGCGCCGTGAGCGTCAGAAGCTGCGCCCTGTCGACCAGCAGCTGCTCGGCGGAGACCGGGAACTCGCCGCGCTGGTAATTGCGGAAGCCGTCGGCGACCGGCTCGAGCGGGGCGAACGCCTCGATGTCCGTCTGGTCCTGCGAGGCGTCCATGCGGCCCGGCTTGAGTGGCACCTTCACGCTGACGCCGGCCTTCCTCGCCGCCTGCTCCACGCCCACGCAGCCCGCGAGCACGATCAGGTCGGCGAGCGAGACCTGCTTGCCGCCCTTGGCCTTCTTGTTGAAGGCGGCCTGGATGCCCTCGAGCGTCTTCAACACCTTGGCGAGCTGCGCCGGCTGATTCACCGCCCAGTCCTTCTGAGGGGCGAGCCGGATGCGCGCGCCGTTGGCGCCGCCTCGCTTGTCGGAGCCGCGGAACGTGGACGCCGAGGCCCATGCGGTCGAGACGAGCTGCGACACCGACAGCCCCGAGGCGATGATCCTGGTTCTGAGGCCCGCGATGTCCTTATCGCCGATCAGCTTGTGGTCGAGCGCCGGGATCGGGTCCTGCCAGAGCAGCACTTCCTTCGGCACTTCGGGCCCCAGGTAGCGCGCACGAGGGCCCATGTCGCGGTGCGTCAGCTTGAACCAGGCGCGCGCGAACGCGTCGGCGAACGCCTGCGGGTCTTCCAAGAACCGGCGCGAGATCTTGCCGAACTCCGGGTCGAAGCGCAGCGTCAGGTCGGTGGTCAGCATGGTCGGCTTGTTGAACTTGCCCGGGATGTGCGCGTCGGGGATCACGTCCGGCGCCTGCTCGGCCACCCACTGCCTACTGCCGGCCGGCGAGCGCACCTGCTCCCATTCATAGTTGAACAGGTTCTCGAAGAAGTTGTTGCTCCAGCGCGTCGGCGTCTTGGTCCAGGTCACTTCGAGTCCGGAGGAGACCGTGTCGGCGCCGCGCCCCGTGCCGTGATCGCTCGTCCAGCCCAGGCCCTGCGCTTCGATCGCCGCGCCTGCCGGGTCCGCGCCCTTGTGGGATTCCGGGGCGGCGCCGTGGCACTTGCCGAACGTGTGGCCGCCCGCGATCAGCGCGACCGTCTCCTCGTCGTTCATCGCCATGCGGCTGAACGTGGCGCGGATGTCCTTGGCGGCGGCCAGGTAATCGCCGCCCGCGTCCGGGCCTTCGGGGTTCACGTAGATCAGGCCCATGTGCGTGGCGCCGAACGGCCCCAGGTCGCGATCGCCGCTGAAGCGCTTGTCCACGCCCAGCCACGCGATCTCCTCGCCCCAGTTCACGTCCTCGTCCGGCTCCCACACATCGGCGCGGCCGCCCGCGAAACCGAACGCCTTGAATCCCATCGACTCCAGCGCGACGTTGCCCGTGAGGATCATCAGATCGGCCCACGAGATCTTCTTGCCGTACTTGCGCTTGATCGGCCACAGCAGACGCCGCGCCTTGTCGAGGTTGACGTTGTCGGGCCAGCTATCGAGCGGCGCGAAGCGCTGCTGACCGCGGCCACCACCGCCGCGACCGTCGGTGACGCGGTAGGTGCCGGCCGAGTGCCACGTCATGCGGATGAAGAACGGCCCATAGTGGCCGAAGTCCGTCGGCCACCAAGGCTGCGAGTCGGTCATCAGCTTGGTCAGGTCCTTCTTGAGCCCCTTGTAGTCGAGGCTCTTGAACGCCTTGGCGTAGTCGAAACCCTCGTCCATCGGATCGGACTTGGCGGAGTGCTGGTGCAGCAGCTCCAAGCGCAGCTGCTTCGGCCACCAGTCGCGGTTGGTCCGACCGACGCCGGCGATATGGGTGAACGGGCACTTTCCCGCGCTCTCGTCACTGATGTTCGTCTTCATGTACGCCTCACTTTCGTGTGTCCTGAGGTCTCGCCGCTGACAGGCCACTCAGGATCGTCCCGTCCAATCTGAGCGAACGGTGCTCGCGAGGCAATCAGACCTCCGGGCGGGCGCCGCGTGTGGCGCCCGCCGATGCGACCACCACGCACAGCACCGCGATCCACTGCGTCCAATGCAGCGACTCCTGGAGCAGCACGAGGCCGATCAGCGCCGCCACCGCGGGCTCGAGGCCCATCAGGACGCCGAACACGCGAGGCGGCATCCGGCGCAGTGCTTCCAGTTCCAGCGAGTACGGGATCACCGACGACAAGAGCGCCACACCGAGGCCCATGGCCAGCAAGCGCGGCTCGATCAGAGCCGCTCCGACTTCGGCCACGCCGAAGGGCACCGCCACCAGTGCCGCGACGGCCATGCCCAACGCCAGACCATTGCCGTGCGTGGTGTGCCGTCCGAGCGCCGCGCTGACGAGGATGTACAGGCCCCAGAACGTCCCGGCGGCGAGCGCGAACAGGAAGCCGACCAGGTTGACGCTGCCGCCTCCCTTCATCAGCAGCACGACGCCGGCTGCTGCGAGCAGCGCCCAGAACGCGTCCAGCCAACGCCTCGATCCGGCCAGGGCAACCGCCAGAGGACCCAGGAACTCGATGGTCACCGCGATCCCCAGAGGGATCCGGGCAAGCGCCAGGTAGAAGCACAGGTTCATGAGGCCGAGCGTCACGCCGTAAGCGAGCACGACCGTCCACGTGCGCCGATCGAGGCGCAGCGAGGGCCGCCACAACAGCATCAGCACCGCCGCCGCGAAGAACAGTCGCAGGGCCACCGCCCCGAGACTGCCGACCTCGCTGAACAGGTGCTTGGCCATTGCCGAGCCCACCTGCACGCTGACGATGCCGAGCAGCACCAGCGTCGTGGGCGGGAACGCGCTGAGGGAGCGTCGGGCGCGCGTGGTCGGTTCGGAGCGGCCGCCTCGGCTCATCTCGCCACGATCAGCTTGGCCAGGACGCCGAAGTGATCCGAGGCCCACACGCTGTCGGGCGCCGCGGACCGGAACAGGATCTCGCTGGCGACCGGCTTCAGACGACGCGCCGCCTCGCGTTCCACGAAGATGTGGTCGATCGCGCCGATGTCCCCACCGAAGACCGGGTTGTACGTGGCGGCCTCGGCGCGACTCGCGTCGGGGTGGACGGCGTGGAACGCGTCGAGGTGGCGCGCGGTCATCAGGTCCAGCTCCGGGCTCCCCAGCTCGCCATTGAAGTCGCCGGCGATCACCACCTGTCCCTTGCCTCGTGTCGAATCCACATAGGCGAGCAGATGACGGATCTGCGTGGCGCGGATCGCCCCGCCCTCGGCCGTGTGATGCAGGTGCGTCGAGTAGGCGTCGATCGAGCGTCCACGCCAGTCGAAGCGCACATGGGCCATCGCACGGTAGTCGTCGATGGGCTCGAGGTTGCGCGCGCCCCGCACTCGCACGCGATGCGGCGTCAGGATCGCGTTGCCATAGCGCTTGTCTCGCTCGGGCCCGTCGACCGAGGCGAACTGCACGTGGCAGCCGAGGCTGTCGCCGAGCGTCTCAGCCTGGTTGCGCAGCGTCGGGTGCTGGAGCACCTCCTGCAGGCAGATCACGTCGGGGCGCACGCGGCGCAGCTCGGCCACGATCCCTTCCAGCCGCTTCGGCCAGTGGTGCTGATCGTGCCAGAGGTTCAGCGTGACCACCGTGAGCGTGTCCGCCGCGTGAGTGACCCGCGGGAAGGCAAGCGCGCTCAGGGTGATCGCGATGAGTAGGACTCGCATCAGCCACTCCCGGCCGCCTCGGCTCACCAGGGCCCGCTCCTCGTGATGTTCACGAACGACTTCCCATCCAGGCGGAACACCCCCAGCCAGCCCCCACACCACATCCGTCCAGACGCGTCCTCCATGAAGCAATGGATGGCCCCGCTCGTCATGCCGCTCTGCTTGGAGAAGTTGGTGAACGCCGCGCCATCGTAGCGATACACGCCGGAGCCCTCCACGGGGAACCAGAGATGCCCGTGTCGGTCCTCATACAGATTGCCCACTTCGGTACCACCCAGCCGCGCCTGCCGGGTGATGTTGGTGAAGCGCTTTCCATCGAAGCGGATGAGGCCCTTGTACTGCGTGGCGAACCACAGGTTGCCGTGCCTGTCCTCGAGAATCGAGTTGACGTGCGTGTCGGACCGTCGGTCCATCACCGAGATGCTCGTCAGCGAGTCTCCGTCGAACTTGTACACGCTGCCCTCGATCGCGAACCACATGTTGCCGGCGCGATCCTGCGTGATGCACCAGGCGATCCACGGACTCGAGACGCCAATGTTGAGATTTCGGCGGGTCGCCGCCGGCAGTGGGAACGGCGTGAACGCGCTTCCGTCGTACCGACACTCTCCCCCGATCGTTCCGATCCAGAGGGTTCCTGCACGGTCCACGAACAGACGCCACACCTCGTTGCTGACCAGTCCATCCTCGGTGGTCAACGTGGTGAAGGACTTGCCATCGAACCGGGTCAGCCCTGCGCTCGAGCCGAACCAGATATGGCCCGCGCGGTCTTCTGCGGCGGCCGTCACCGTGACCCCGCGACCGCGTCCGTCTCGAATGTCGTAGCACAGAAGCGACACGCCATCGTATCGGGACACGCCATTCTGAGTGCCGAACCAGATCCTTCCCCGCTGGTCCACAAGCATCGCGCGCACGACCCCGCTGATCTGGTTGCCCTGCGACCCCCTCTCGTGCGGATCTGTCTTGAACTCGGGCAGGCTGTCGCACGGCACGCCGATGCTGTCGGCGGGCACGCTGGTTGCGGCATGCGCGGCGCAGGAGAGAAGCAAAGCCAGGGAGCAGCGCAGGAGTGCGCGCACGTGCGCTGGGCACCTCCCGAGATCAGTCAGGCTGCCTCCGCATCGACGAACGCCCCTTCGGAAGTCGGCTTCGGCACCGGCAGCTCATCCTGCCTCAGCGTTTCGATGTGAAGGCGGATGGCCTCGCGGATGAGGTCGACGACTTCCTCTCGCGTCTCAGCCACCGCGACACATCCGGGAAGATCCGGCACGTGGGCCCCCCAGCTCGTCTCTCCACACTCGACGACCACCATGTAGCGCGTCAATCGTCAGCTCCCCTCTTCTTGAGCCCCGCTTGCTTCAGAATCGACCCAATGTGCCCGGCGGAATTTCAAGGCTCGGCTTGCCAGCAACCGTTGTGACCGCGAGCGCCTGCGACAGGTAGAGCGGCACACCGATGCTGCCGCCGATCTCGAAGCCGAGCGAGCGCGACATGATGGCGTACGGCCCGCCGGCGCTCATGCGTGGGCCGGACTCGCTGTCGTTCGCTGGCTCAGTCGCGGCAACGCCAAGTCCTCCTGCTGTCCACGCGGTCCCTGCTCTGGCGTCGGCTCCACACCGCACCATACTCGCGAGGCGAGAACTCGGGGTAGGTGCTTCAGCGTGCCTCGAGCGGAAGCTCGTGCCAGGCCGGCCAATCGATGTCCCTGCCCGGGAACGCGACCTGCTTGAACGGCCAGTCGGCCCGAATCCATTCCTGGACCGCCTTGTACAGCCGTTCGTCGAGGCCGCCGGCCAACTCGCTCTGCCTGGCCCACAGGTAGACCTCGGCGTCGAAACCGGACCCTCGCGTGGGATCGATGTAGATGCACCCGATCACCTGCGACTCGGAGAGCGTGACGACCGTATAGGCGAACGACCGCCGCGTCTGGAACTCCTTCTGGTGCCATCCGAGGTCGATCAGATCCTGCTCGAACGTCAGGCCATCGGGCCACTTGGAACCGGGCCACACGGTCCTGAGGTGTTCGACGCTGGTCATGACGGCGTCGAAGTCCTTGACGACATCGTTCACCGTCAGCGGCCGGATCCGGAACTCAGGCGTCTCGAGCTTGAGTGGAACGATGAAGTCCGCCGGAACGAACGGCTGAGGCGGCTTGATGGAGTCGGGCATGAGGACCTCCGTGAATGCGAGCGGGTCGTTCGAGGAGTGGCTGCCCGATGCGCGCTCGATCTGCGTGCGTGCAACGGTCAGTCCGACGGTGTCGTGCGGCGGATCACCGGAGCGTGCGAGAACACCGAGTCCCACGAGAGCGTGATGCCGCGCTTCGGATCCCCGGCGAATCGAAGGTAGGCGTCGAGCCCCGGCACGTAGTGAACGCCGCGCTCGATGCGGAACGCGTCGTAGGTGACCCCCGCGCACTCGACCTGGGTCGCCTTCGCCACCCGGCGCACGCGCACCGCGCCCACGGAGGGCACTTCGTACACGCCCGAGGGATCCGCGACTTCCTGTGGCGCCGGTGGCACGAGCGCCGCGGGTTCACGCCCTTCGGCGATCTCGATGAGCGCTCGCGTCAGCCCGCTGTGGAGCCACGCCGGCGGGGCGTCGTTGGCGACCCATGCGAGCGACAGGCCGCTGGCGTCATCCGCGTACGCGACGCTGTAGAAGCCGTTATGCGAGCCCGTGTAGTACCGCCTCGATCTCGCGGCATCGACGTACCAACTCCCCATCGAGATGCCCGTCGTGCGGCCGTCGTCGAGGCGTGCACGCGAGACCGCCGCGGCGTGGCACTCCGGGCCCATCGGCTGACGGAACCCCGCCGCCCACCGCTGCAGCGAGCGCGCCGAGGCGTAGAGGTTGGCGGCGCCATGGGACCCCTCGAGATCGTAGGCGTCGTG
>JAYWEM010000055.1:0-11658 GCA_043779265.1 bacterium
CGTAGCGACTCGATGACTCACTCTCGGACCAGTTGTGGCTCGCGGAAGCGCGCAGCGCATGCACAGCGCGCACGCGTTCGGAGTCCCGGAATCGGTTCCATGCGCTTGAGAGATGGGCTCTCGATGAGTGGCCATCAAATTGCTCGTTGCTTCTGCTCGCATCGGATGCGCTCAGATCTCCCCGCAGGTCGAACGCGGACGTGCTCCACGAGTGATCCGGGATCCGGAACTCCGCGAACGGGTCGTCCGCGGCGAGGACGAAGGACGGCAGGGCCAACAACAGGGCGACGAGCCCGATGCGCACTCGGTTCATGGGTGGCGTTCCTCGTGGGTGGTCGGCCCTTCTGAGAGGGCCATCACGAGCGCGCCAGCGCCACCTTGCGTGCGTCCGGCATCTCTCGTCGGCGGCAGTATCGCGAACCCCCGACTCAGGCGTCCAGACGATTCTCTCCCGAGTACACGTTCATCCGGCCATCGCGCAGGAACCCGATCAGCGTCATCCCGGCCGCTTCGGCCAGGTGCACGGCCAACGAACTGGGAGCCCCCACCGAGGCCAGCGTCGGGATGCCGGAGCGCGCCGCCTTGAGCACCAGTTCGGCACCGGCGCGTCCACTCACCCACAGCACGCCCTCTCCCGCCGGTCGCTTGCCGCGTTCGAGCAGCCATCCGCACACCTTGTCCACGGCGTTGTGGCGGCCGACATCCTCGCGCAGCACCTGTGGCTCGAGTGCGGCATCGCACCACACAGCCGCGTGCAGCCCGCCGGTCGCCTCGAACGTCACCTGGGCGCTTCGCACGCGCTCGGGCAGTGCGAGCACGCGCGCCGTCTCGAGCGGAGCCACCGACGTGATCGGCGTGAGCCCGGTGCGCAGCGCCTCCAGGTGCGCGCGGCCACACAGGCCGCAGGCCGACGTGGTGGCGAAGTTCCGCTCGAGCCGCGTCCAGTCCACGATCACGCCCGGGGTCAGCACCACATCGAGCACGTCGGGCTCATCGGCGCAGGCCGCCTCGCGGCCGCTCATCGTGGCCACGTCGGTTCGCTTCGTGAGCAATCCCTCGTTCGCCAGGAACCCGAGCACCAGTTCCTCGTCGCGACCCGGCGTGCGAAGCGTCACCGAGAGTGCGCGACCATCAAGACGCATCTCCAGCGCGCGCTCGACCGCCACCGAGTCGACTTCCTGCACACGGGAACGGCCGGTCACACGGGTGACCGGCCGTCGCTCGATGCGAGCGCGTGACTCGCCGTCCATCACACCTTGGCGTGGTCGGTGCGCGCGACCTCAGTGCCGTCGGCGAGCGTCTCGATGCGATAGTCGGCGAACATGTTGGGCGCCTCACGCTGCATCAGGCGCAGCACCGCGAGCGCCACTTTGCGGATCTCGGTCTCGGCGTGCTCGCTGCTGCGCAGCTCGATGAAGTGCCGAAGCGCCCGTGCGTTGCCGGTCATGAAGATCTTGGTCTCGGTCGCGTTCGGCAGCACCGACCTCGCGGCCTGGCGCGCCATCTTGCGACGCAACGTGCGCTCGGGGATCTCGGTGAACTTGGACTCGAGCCCGGCCACCAGCTGATCGTAGGCGGCGCGCGCCGCGTTCACCGCGTCGGTCCACGCCGCATGCAGCGCCGGATCCTCGGCGATCACGTCGGGTTCGATGTAGTCCGAGTCACTCTCGTCGACATAGCGCTGCGACAGCTGCGAGTACGAGAAGTGACGGTGGCGGATCAACTCGTGCGTGAACGAACGCGACACGCCGGTGATCAGGAAGCTCCACACGCCGTGCTCAAGCACCGAGCCGTGCCCGACCTCGATGATGTGCCCGACGAACGCCTCGTTCGTCTTGCGGCCCTTGCCGTAGCTCATGTAGCAGACGCGGCCGGCGATCTCGGCGAGCTGTTCGGCGCCCACCTCGGTGTCGGTCTGCCAGGTCAGCTCCTCATCGGCGAGGAAGCGCGCGATCTCGGGATCGCTCACGACTTGTCGGCCCACCACGTACACCTTGGGTTCTCTCGTGATCCGAAGCGGCTTGCTCTCCACGGTGGCCGTGTCCATGGCATCTCCAGGCTGGGAGTGGGGCGCGCCGTGCGCGCGTCAGGTTGGCTCGAGGCGCATCCTACCGCGTCGGCCGTGCCTCCGGAAAGCCCCGGGATTCAGCCGCGAACTGCGCGGACGATGCGGCTCATCACCTCGTCGGTCTCATCGTCCCGCGTGTAGAAGTGGGGCGCCAGGCGCAAGCCCACGCCCGGCCGGTGATCGAGCAGCACGTCCTCGGCGAGCAGTCGCGCGCACACCGCCTCGGCGTCCGGCACGTCGAGGCAGACGCTGCCGCCACGCGAGGCGTCCTCCCTTGGCGAGACCACACGGAAACCCGCTTCGTCGGCCAGCGCGATCAGCCGCGACGTGAGCCGGAGCGACTTGGCACGCAGCGCCGCGCCGCCGATCGAGGCGACCAGTTCGAAGCCCGGCTTGGCCGCCGCATAGGCGGGCAGGCTTGGCGTGCCATTCAGGTAGCGTCGCCAGCCTGCATCGAGCCGCTGCGGACCTGGGTCGAACGAGAAGGGCTGCTCGTGCGCCATCCATCCCGTCAGAGCGGGTGCGAGGCGCTCATGCAGTTCGGGGCGCACGTAGAGCCAGCCGGTGCCGGGGCCGCCGCACAGCCACTTGATCGAGCCTCCGCTCATCAGATCGACGCCCAGCGCCTCGACGTCCACATCCAGGATGCCGACCGACTGATACGCATCGGCCATCACCCACGCCCCCACCTCGTGGGCGCGGCGGATGACGGGCTCGAGATCGAGCACTTGCGCCGAGCGGAAGAACACATGCGAGACCGCGACGATGGCCGTGCGCTCGTCGATCGCGGCGACGATGTCGGCGGCCTCGATGCGGCGTCCCTCTCTCGCCGCCACGCGCGTCAGCGTCGCGCCGCGCGAGCCCAGCCCCTCGTAGAGATAGAGCACCGAGGGGAAGTCCTCGTCGGTGCACACGACTCGATCTCGGCCCGGCGCGAAACGCATGGCCGAGAGCGCCACCGACTGCGCCACGGTGACATTGGGATGCAGCGACACGCTGCCGTCTCGCGCGCCGATCAACCGTTCGATAGAGCCCGCGACACTCCGCGGCAGATCCATCCAGCCCTCATCCCAAGCGCGAACGCCCCGATCGCTCCAACGCTGGGCATAGGCGGCCAGCTCATCGGCGACCTCGGCCGGCATGGCGCCCAGCGTGTGCGAGGCGAAGTGCAGCGTGTGGGCGAGCGTCGGGAAGCGGCTGCGATGCACGAGCAGCGGATCGTCGAGATGCGGCTGGCTCAAGCGTGCACGTCCTTCTGGGCGCCGATCGGCGAGGCGAGTCCCGCGAGCACATCAGTCGCAGCCTGCTCGGGCGTGTCCGCCACGATCAGGTGCCGCAGCAGCGGCTCGGGCACGAGGCGAGGGCCCCGGTGCGCCTCGATCCACGGCCTCCAGTGCGAGCCCATCAGCACGATGGGCGCAGGAGGCCGGGCTGCCACACTCAGGAGAGTCCAGGTGAGGAACAGCTCGGTCAGCGTCCCGATGCTGCCGGTCGCCACGACGAACCCGTCGGCGCGGTCGACCAGATGATCGAGCCTCGCATACAGGTCGGGCATGTGGACGCGCTCCTTGACCCACGGATTGACGGGGCCGCGTCGCTCGAACAACTCGACGGTGACCCCGATCACGTGACCACCTGCCTCGTGGGCGCCTCTCGAACAGGCGGCCATCACGCCGTCGTAGCCGCCGGTCATCACCGCGGCGCCCCTCGTGGCGAGCGCCGTGCCCAGGACGTGCGCTTCATGGAAGGCGTCATCACCTTCACGAACCGTCGAACTTCCGTACACCGCGATGATGGGAGTGGTCGCTCTCATGGGGCCTCCTCGAGTGGAGTCGGCATGATGCCACGCGGGGGGCCGACTCGGCATGGCCCGAATCGGGCCGCCCCGCTAGGCTGCCCGGCCATGCGCCCACCACTTCGGATCACCAGCGACGAGGCCCCGCCCGGCGCCCTGGTGCGCTTCACACTCGAACTGGAGGGCATCGCCCTGCCCGCGTTCGCGGTGCGGACTCCAGGGGGCTGGCGAGCCTACGTGGACCGCTGCCGCCATCTGCCGATGACGCTCGACCCGGGGCTCGATGGGATCGCCCGAGACGGCGGCCGCGTGCTGGTCTGCACACGGCACGATGCCCACTACGACGCCGCGTCCGGCCTATGCACCGAGGGCCCCTGTGAGGGACGATCGCTCACAGCGCTCGCGCTCGAATCGCGCGCGGACGGCCTGTGGTGCCTCGGGCGGGACGCACCGCCTCGTTGAATCAGGCGCGTCGCTTGGGTGTGTTCACGTTCTTCACCACGCCACCGTCTCGCACATCGAGATAGCCGACGAGTCGCGCGTGCCGCTTCACCGCATCCGACAGGTCGATGGCGCCTCGGTCGCGCACGATCGTGCGCGCGAGTGCGAATGACATGACCAGCGGATGCCCTCGCTTCTTGCGATAGCGCGGCACGAGCGCATAGGCGAGCGTCTTCTCGCCCACTTTGCCCGCGGCTCCGAGCGCCTCGCTCATCAACGCGGCCAGCTCCATGAGCGTCACCGGCTTGACGGCCGGGTGATCGACCGGCAGCACCATCACCGCGCGGGGCCGCATCGCGATCGCCGAGGCGAGCCCCAACTGCGCCGAGCCCAGCATGCCGCGCTTCCACTTGGCGTTGGTGACGAAATGCACCTCGAGCGCCTGGCGGCCCTTGTCGCGCGCCGCGTGCGTTTCCGGCACTAGCGCGCCGGCCTCGGCCAGCGCCACGAACTCGGCCTCCAGCGCGCGCTGCGTCCTAGCGGCGTTCGAGCCCAGCACCACGATCACGCGGTCGCACACGCTCCACAGCGTGCGGACGCCTCGCACGACGAAGCTCTGCCCCTTCGACTTCGCGAGCGCCTTGGAGCTGCCATAACGGCTCGATGCACCAGCCGCGAGCAGGATGCCGACGTTCATGACCGTGTCCCTTCGGTGTGGGGCCTGGCGGTCTCGGCGGGCGTGGAAGCGTCCTGCTGGCGCCTCGGACGTGGCACCCAGCCGGCCTCGGGCACGGCTCCCCGGCGGACCGCGACCAGTTCGGCGACGACGCTGACGGCGATCTCCTCGGGTGTCTGCGCTCCGATCGAGAGTCCGAGCGGCGTGCGGAGCCGGGCGATCCTCTCATCTGATACGCCACGCGCGGACAGCCGCTGCGCGAACTTCCGCTGCTTGGCGATGCTGCCGATCATCCCGATGAAACCAACCTCGCCGGTCGGGCGGTCGAGGAACACATTCACGAGGCGCTGATCGAGCGCGTGATCGTGCGTGACGATGACGACGAAATCATCGGACCTCGTCTCCCACGCCTTGCCCGCGCGCTCGGGATCCTCGAGTCGGCGAGACGCGGCGGGGAATCGTTCGGCGGTCAGCCACTCCTCACGAGCGTCCATCACCGTCACCGCGAAGCCGCAGGCGGAGGCGAGCGCCGCGATCGGCCGTGCCAGATAGCCGCCGCCGAACAGCGCGAGGCGCGGCATCGCCGAGAGCACCTCCAGGTGCACGACCATCTCGCCACCGCAGCACATGCCGAGTTCGGTCGTGAGTTGTTTGCGCACGGTGAGGACACGCTCGTCGCTCGCAAGCAGCGCGGCCGCCTCGATCAACACGTGATGCTCGATCGCCCCGCCGCCGATGGTGCCCACGGTCTCGCCCTTCGGATCGAGCAGCATGTGCGTGCCGGGCTTGCGCGGCGTGAAGCCGCGCGACTCGATCACCGTCATCAGCACGAAACGGCGCCCCTCGGCGCGCCAAGTCGCCAGCTTCTCCCACACCGCATCCGCGTGCGCATCGGACATCGCGTCGAGGGCGCGCTCGGGCGGCACGCGGGGGGCGTCGTCCGGAATGCGCGGCTCGCTCATCGCGGCCCTCCGAACGCCTCTCGAAGCACGCGGCGCACGAACACGGGCACCATCTCGTGCCGCCAATCGGGGTCGTAGGGCACGTTCGTCAGCGGGCGGCACTGCTTGTGCGCCGCCTGCGCCACTGCCTCCCACACCGGCTCTCCGACCGCCTGCCCCTTGGCGATGGCGTCCATCTGACCCAGCGTGCGCGGCTTGGCGCCGAGCGCGCTGACCACAACAGTCAGCGCCTCGATGAGCCCACCGGAGGCCGCACCACACGCCGCCACCGACAGCATCGGGAAGTCGATCGCCGCTCTCGGCCGCAGCTTCTGATAGGCCATCGGCAGGCCACGCGAGGCCGCCGGCAGCACGATGCGCGTGACGAGATCGCCCGAGCCGAGCACGTTGTTGTGAATGCCGTCGCCGACGAAGAAGTCCTCGACCGCGATCATGCGCCGCCCCGATGCGTTGGCGATCTCGACTGTCGCGCCGAGCGCGATCAGCATGGGAGCAACATCCGAGGAGTGGGCCGCGACGCAGCGCTTGCCCTGGGTGACGACATGGCAGCGCGTGCCGTCCTTCTTGAGACAGAAGCCGAGCGCCTCGCGCCAGAAGAACGTCTGGTTGTAATAGGTACAGCGCGTGTCGAGACAGAGGTTGCCGCCGATGGTGCCCATGTTGCGGATCTGCGGCGAGGCGACCTGCGACGCCGCACGCGCCACCGCCGGGTAATCGCGGATGATGCGCGCGTCACCGGCGATCTCGGACAGCCGCACCAAGGCGCCCAACTCGAGCCCCGCGGGCTGCTCGCGCACTTTCCTCAACTCGCGCACGCTGGCCAGATGCACGATGCGCTTGGGCTCGTGCAGACGGTGCTTCAGGTTCGGCACGGCGTCGGTGCCGCCCGCGATCACGAGCACGTCGCCTCGGTCGGTGCCCGCGATCTCGGCGAGAGCGGCCTCGAGCGACGTCGGCCGCGACCACGTGAATCCGGGTACGGTCAGCATCCGCCGCCTCCCGACTTGGCACCTTGGATCTGCAGACGCGCCCGCTCCCAGTTCGCACGCGCATCGCCAACTCTCAGCAGCGCGCGGATCGCAGGGGGATGGAACGGCAGGCGATCGCAACGGATCCCGAGCGCATCGTGGATGGCGTTCGCGATCGCGGGCACACTCGGATGCAGCGGTCCCTCGCCCGCCTCCTTGGCGCCATAGGGGCCCTCGGGATCGATCGACTCGACGATGTGCGCGCTCAACTCGGGCGTGTCGAGCGAGGTCGGGATGCGGTAGTCGAGCAGGCTCGGGCCATGGTGCAGACCGAAACCGTGCCCCACCGCCGCGGGCTTGTAGTCCTGCGACTCGAAGATCGCCTCGGCGAATCCCATGTAGGCGCTGCCCTCCATCTGCCCTTCGACCGTCACCGGGTTCAGCGCGCGGCCGCAATCATGCGCCACCCACAGGCGCTCGACTTTCACGAACCCCGTCTCCTCGTCGCAGGAGACCTCGGCGACGTGCGCGGTGAACGAGTAGGCGGGCGACGCGCCGATCGTGCCGCCTCGGTAGTCGCCGCCCAACTTGGGACTCTGGTACCAGCCGACCGAGCCGAGCGTGCCGTGCGCCGCCTCGGCCGCCTGGAACGCCTCCTTGACGCTCATCGCGTGCGTCGCGGGATCGCGCGTCCACACCGCCTGGCCGCCGGCCAGCACGACCTCGCCCTTGGGAACGCCCCAGCGCTCGCCGAGCGTCGTCGTGATCGTCTCGCGCAGATGCCGGGCCGCATCCAGACAGGCGTTGCCGCACATGAACGTCTCTCGGCTCGAATACGAACCCAGATCGACCGGCGTCAGGTCGGTGTCGGCGGCGACGACGCGGATGTCGCGCAGGTCGACGCCCAGTTCCTCGGCCACGATCAGCGCCAGCACCGTCTCGGCCCCCTGGCCGATGTCGGAGATGCCGCAGAACACGGTGGCGCGTCCCGAGCGATCGAGCTTGATCTGCACCGCCGATTGCGGCATCTCATTGGGATAGATGCAGTAGTTGGTGCCGCTGATGTACATGCTGCCGGCGATGCCGACGCCGCGGCCGTAGGGCATGCGGCGGAACTTGGCTCCCCATTCGCTCGCGCGCTCGACCTCGTCGAGACACTGCGGAAAGCCGTTCGAGGTGATGCGCATGCCGTTCACCGTGTTCGTGTTCTCGCCGATGAAGTTGCGCCGCCGCACCTCGATCGGATCGAGCCCGACGCGCTCGGCGAGCTTGTCGATCTGGCACTCGAACGCGAAGCGCGGCTGCACCGAGCCATGGCCGCGCTTGGGACCGCAGCACGGCTTGTTGGTGAACACGCGTGTCGAGTCGAAGCGATACGCCGGGATGTGATACGGCGCCGTCAGCAGCTGACCCGAGTAGTAGGTGGTGACGAGGCCGAAGCTCGAGTACGCACCGCCGTCGATGTGGATCTTCGCGTCGGTCGCGGTGAGCATGCCGCCTCGGCTCATCCCGGTTCGGTACTTCAGCTGCATCGGGTGCCGGCCACGATGGGCGTAGAACACCTCTTCGCGCGTGTAGAGGATCTTGACCGGCCGCCCCGTCACCATGCTCAACTTGGCGGCGCAGAACTCGAGCGAGAACGCCTCGCTCTTGCCGCCGAACGCACCGCCGACCGTGGGCTGGATGACGCGGATGCGCTGCGTCGGCAGCTCGAGCACCTTGGCGAGATCGCGGTGCAGGTAGTGCGCGACCTGCGTGCTCGACCACAGCGTCAGGAAGCCGGTGGGGTCGAAGTCCGCGAGCGCGCAGTGCGTCTCGATCGGCGCGTGTGTCGAGCCCTCGTACCAGTACTCGCCTTCGATCACCTCGTCACTCGCGTCGAGTGCCGCTTCGACCGCCCCGAACTCGAGCAGCACCTTCTTCGAGATGTTGCCCTCGCTCGCCTTCTCGTTGACCTTCCACTCGGGATGGGCGAGCGCGCTCTCGATGTCATGCACCGCATCGAGCACCTCGTAGTCGACGCGGATGAGGCGCAGCGCCTCCTCGGCGATCAACTCGCTGTCGGCCGCGATGGCCGCGATCGCATCGCCGACGTAGCGCGCCTTGTCCTCGCACAGCGCCTGTTCGTCCTCGGTCCACGGGATGATGCCGAAATACACCGGCAGGTCCTTGCCGATGATCACGGCATGCACACCGGGCAGCGCGAGCGCCGCCGTCGCATCGATGCTGCGGATGCGCGCATGCGCGTGGATCGAGCGCAGCAGCTTGCCGTGCAGCATGCGCGGCAGGCTCAGGTCATCGGTGTAGACCGCGCGCCCGGTCACCTTGGCGAGCCCCTCGAGCTTGCGGTTGCGCTTGCCGATGGTGCGGAAGCCGCCCTCGTTGGGTGGCGCGGAGCGACCACCCTCCCACTCGGGCGGGCTCAGGCGATCCTCGCGCGGCATCGCGCGGCCCTTCGGGATCGCCATCGCCGGCTTGTCGCCCTTGGGCTCGCTCATGCGCCGCTCGCGCTGCGCTCGCGCAGCGTCTTGGCGGCCAGTTCGACCGCGTCGATGATCTTGGTGTAGCCGGTGCAGCGGCACAGATTTCCGGAGAGCGCGTGCTGGATCTGCTCGCGGCTGGGCGAACGCTCTCGCTGCAGCAGGGCGTAGGCGCTCATCAGGATGCCGGGCGTGCAGAAGCCGCATTGCGCGCCACCGGTCACGTCGAACGCATCCTGGAGCGGATGCGGCTTCGCGCCCTCGGCGACACCCTCGATCGTGGTCACCGCCCGCCCCTCGCAGGCCATCGCGAGCGTGATGCACGAGAGCACCGGCTCGCCGTCGAGCAGCACGGTGCATGCCCCGCAATCGCCCTTGTCGCAGCCCTGTTTGCTTCCCGTCATCGAGAGGCCATAGCGCAGCGCCTCGAGCAGGGTCGCCTGCGCCGCGACGGCGCACTCGCGCGACTCACCGTTCACATCAAGACGGCAGATGATCCGATCGGGGTTGCTCACGCATGGACCTCTCGTTCGGCGAGGCGTGGGAATCCGGTGGACCAAGCGATTGAAGCCGCTCGCGGCGCGCAGTGTCAACGAGACCGGGCCCGCGCCCGACGCGCCCGGAGCGCATGCGCGCACGCGGCCGAACCTGACGAGGGCCGGGAACGGCTTGCGGGCACTCGCCGCTCAGGCCAACATGCTCCCATGACGACCCCACACGATGCAGCACGCCCCGCCTCCTACTGGTGGGCCCAGCCGACGCCGTCCTTCCAGCCCCTCTCATCCGACCTCGACACCGACGTCCTCGTCGTTGGCGGCGGTATCACCGGCATCACGCTCGCCTACACGCTGGCCGAGAAGGGCAATTCGGTCGGTGTGCTCGAAGCGGGGCATCTCGCCGGCGAGGCGAGCGGACGCAACGCCGGGTTCCTGCTGGCGGCCCCTTCCGAGCCCTACCGCGAGCGCATCGAGTTCTGGGGCCGCGAGGGCGCCCGGGCCGTGCTGCAGATCGGACGGCGCAGCCATCAGCGGCTGCGCGAGCTGATCCAGCGCCATGACATCGCCTGTGAGTACGAGCAGAAGGGCAGCCTGCGACTGTCGCGCACCAGCGTCGAGAGCGAGGACATCCGTGCCTCGCTGACCGAACTGCGCCACGATGGGTTCCCGATGCGCGAGGTCGCCGTGGCCGACGTCGTGGCCGAGCACGCGTGCGAGTTCTTCGACGCCGCCTTCGAGGTGCCCGAGGACGGTCAGGTCCAGCCGGTCCAATTGCTGCATGGCATCGCCGTCGCCGCGATCGAGAAGGGCGCACGCATCCACGCGCACTCGCGCGTGGTGCACGCCAAGTGGCAGGCCGGGCTATGGGAAGTGCAGGCCAACGGCCACACCGCTCGCGCCCGCACGCTGGTCATCGCGACCAATGCCTACACGCCGAGCCTCGTGCCATCGCTGTCCGCGCTGATCGCGCCGCGCCGTGGCCAGATGGTCGCCACCGCGCCGCTCGCCGAACGCGTCACCGACAAGCCCGTGTATGCGCAGTACGGCTATCAGTACTGGCGTCAGACCGCCGATGGGCGACTGATCATCGGAGGCTGGCGTGACGTCGACTTCGACGCCGAGGCGGGCTTCGACACCGAACCGACGCCGGTGATCCAGGCGGCGATCGAGAAGGGCCTGGCGCAGTTGGTCCCGGGCGGCGCCACGATCGAACATCGCTGGGCGGGCACCATGGGATTCGCGCGCGACGGTCGGCCGCTGGTCGGCTGGCTCGATGCGGCGCACCATCTCGCCATCTGTGCCGGCTTCACCGGACATGGCATGGGCATGGCGGCCGGCTGCACGCTCGACCTGGCGGACCTGCTCGAGTTCAAGCGCGCCGCCGGCATCGCCAGCTTCGATCCACACCGCTTCCCGGAACTGCGGCAGAAGCAGGAGGGGATCGTCGTGCTGGGGGTGAGCGCGTAGCCGAGACTCGAAGCGCCGCTCCGCTCTCGCGGACGCTCGCTTTCTCGCCGGAAATCGTTTCCATTCGCTGACGAGCCCACCGGCCTCCTCCCGGCTCTTCCTCCCAGTTCGTTGTCTCGCCTATACTTGGCGCGCCAACTCCGACGGACCGACCACGCCCCCAGCGGACCGGCCGCGCCCCGCGGGGGTCCAACGAGAGGACTCCCAATGGATCAGATGCTCAAGACGCCCGACGAAGTCCGCCAGGCGATCGCCGTGCTCGCCACCGGTAACGCCGACGCCCTCGACCGACTCGTGTGGACCG
>JAYWEM010000056.1:0-11626 GCA_043779265.1 bacterium
CGCGCTCGCGAACGATCCGCTGGTCGAGCTGGGGCTCGCGTGTCTGGTCGCCGGGGTCGGGCTCCTGTGAGGCGGCAGGCGCGGCCGAGATCGAGAGCAGGAGCGCCAGGAGGAGCGCCAGGAGGAGCCCCGTGAGATGGAGCCCGCGACGAGATGACGGCAGAAGCCGGGTCATGGGGGCCGCAGGCGGAGTCGGGATACCGAGCATGAGTCGACGCATGAGGATAACGTCGAACCGTGCCCGAATCGCACGGTGATTCGGCCCAGAAGCTCGATCAGGGCCGGGTGGCCTGACCCGCTCCATCGAGTGCCGGTGCGGTCCGGCCCAGTTTGGCCATGACCTCCTTCATCCGGGTCACCAGGGGCTCTCGCATGTTCTCGGGGGGCGAGGAGCTCATCGCGCGGTGGTACTGGTCGAGCGCCTTCTCATGCTCGCCTCGCTGCTCATGGACGATGCCCATGTTGAACAGCGCGACCGGGTGATGGTGGTCGAGCCGGAGGGCGTGTGCGAACTGAGCCTCGGCCTCCACCGCCTTGCCGAGGTTGTAGTAGCAGACGCCCATGTCGACCCAGGTCGCGACACGCAGCGAGTCGATGCGCGCGGCGGACTTGTAATGGATCACGGCCTCGGCCCAGTTGCCGGTGTCATAGAGCACATCCGCCAGGGCGATGCGTGCCTCCACCTGCGTCGAGTCGCGCCCGAGCGCTTCGCGCGCCGCGTCGGCCAGCTTCTGCTGGTCCTGCTTCGCACCTTCGACCTTCTCGAAGTTGTTCTCGGAGAAGCCGCGGAAGGCAGTGAAGAGCACGACGCCGATGGCCACCGCCCCGACCAGGAGCCAGAGCTGGATCTGGGCGGGATTCGCTGCCCGAGCAGGCCTCGGGCGGAGAGGCCGGAACGGAAGCGCGCCGGGATCGAACCCGCGAGTCGCCGCAGCGGGCGGCGAGCCAGCCGGGGCCTCTTCGGCGGGCGGCGCGGTCTGCGGTTCTGACTCCGGTTCTGACTCCGGTTCCGGCTCCGGCTCCGGTTCCGGTTCCGGTTCAGGCTCGGGAGCAGGCGGCGGGACGGCTCCCGCTGGCTCGGGCGAGCGCGGCGCGCCGGAGATCGGGAAGTTGCAGGCGGGGCAGACGGTGGCGCCCTCGGCGGTTTCGCGCCCGCAACTCGGGCAGGGACTCGGCTGGGACATGGAACTCCAAGAGGTTCGCGAAAGCGATCGGATCTCTCGACGCATGACTCCGCACGGAGTCGTGGCGCACGCTGATGCGGTTAGGAATCTAGCGCGAGCGCCACGCGGGCGCCATGCGGGCCCGGCCTTGTCGTCACCGCCTCCCTCGACTAGCGTCCCCACTCCTGCTCGCCCCCTCTCGAGCGCTGCGCGAATCACGATGCGCCCCCACTGCCGGCCTCGAGGACGAGCATGCCCACTCCCTCCTCCGCGCTGTCCCAGTACCTTGCGCTGATCGCCGCCGCCGAAGGTCCGTCGGACCGGCTGGAGATCGCCCTGGCAATCGCGCGTGCGAGCGTGCACCGCATCGTTCGCGGTCGCGGCGCCCTGCACGTGCGCCGGGCGGTCACCCTGAGGCACGAGGGCATTCGATACCGGGTGCCACCGTTCGACAATTCGTTCGTCTCCGCCTCACCCGGTGAAGCCAATGGTCCCGTGGTCCGCGAGCTTCTGGCGCAACTCACCTCGAGACCTCAGCCGTGGATCCTCGACATCGGGGCCAACATCGGTTTCGTGAGCCTCCTCCTGGCCCAGAGGCACCGCGACCGCCGCGTGCTCAGCGTGGAGCCGATTCCGTGGCTCGCCGACGCACTTCGCGAATCGGCGCATGCCAACGGCTTCGACCATGTGACCGTGGCGAACTTCGCGCTCGCGGATGCGGCCGAGATCACGCTGGAAGTGCCGCGCCTGGATGGCGTGTGGTTCACGACGCTCTCCTCGGGGGCGTCGCATGCGAGCGCCGAGGCTCGCACCGTCGAGTGCCAGCAGGTGCGCGTGCCGGCCATGACGCTCGATGCCCTCTGCCAGCAGGAGTCGATCGGCCCCGAGCAGATCGCGTGCGTCAAGATAGATGTCGAGGGGGCCGAGGCCTGGGTGCTGGAGACGGGCCGGGCGGCGCTGGCGGCAGGGCCTCCCATTGTGTTCGAGGCACTCACGCCCGAACATCTGGCCGAGATCCGCGGTGTCCTCGACTCGCTCGGATACGCCGGACTCCGGTCGCTGGATCGCACCAACTTCCTGGCCACGGTGAGCTGATCCAACGGCATTGTGGCGGCCCCCGAGGCGCGCTACCGTCAGGGACCCGCATCCCTCGCCCCTGGCCCAGCCCTCGGTCCTCCGATGGCGCCGCGCTCATCCACTGGAGTCCCATGCGCCGTCTGCTCGCGTTCGCCGCGTCCGTCTGCTCGCTGCTCTCCCTGCTCTCGATCGCGCCGGCCTCGGCCGAGGACCAGCGCGTCACGGTCCTCCACACAACGGACCTGCACGGCACCCTGAGCGGCTGGGACGATCTGCTCGACCGACCCTCGGCGCGCGGACTCACGCGCATCGCGACACTCGTGAAGCAGGTCCGCGAGGAGGGCACGCCGACGCTGCTGATCGATGCCGGCGATGCGCTGGCCGGCAGCCCGCTGGTCCATGTCTGGCGCCGGGGCGATCGCACGAGACCCGAGCCGGTGATCACGGCGATGAACGCCCTCGGCTATGACGCTCTCGCGCTTGGCAATCATGAGTTCGACTTCGGGAACATCGGCCTCGAAGAGGCGCGTGTGGCCGCCGGCTTCCCGCTGCTCGCCGCGAACGTCGTGGACGCGGTCACGGGAAAGCCCGCGTTCGAACGTTCACTCGTGCGTGAACTGCCGGGCGGCATCCGCATCGGCATCATGGGGCTCTGCACCCCCGCCGTTCCGCTGCTCGGGGACTCGTCGACGTGGGGGGGCTACGCGTTCCTCTCGCCTGTCGAAGTGGCCGCTCGCGAGGTCTCTCGCCTGCGCGGCGCCGAGCGTTGCGATGCGGTGATCGTGCTGGCGCACTTCGGACTCGAGAAGGACCCGCGCACCGGCACGCGGCGAGAGGGCGAGCCGCAGAGCGAGAACTGGGGCTACCGGCTCGCGACCGAAGTCGCCGGCATCGATGCCATCGTGCTCGGGCACACACACCAGAAGCTGCCGTCGATCGAACTCTCGAACGTGCTCCTGACCCAGGCCGGCGCACACGGCGAGGCTCTCGGGCGACTCGACCTCACGTTCACCCGCGCGACCGGCGCCACGCCGTGGTCGCTGCGGGACCGCCGTGCCCGCCTGCTCGCGGTGGCGGACACGACGGCCGAGGACGCCGAGATGACGGCGCTGGTGGCGGACTACGCCGCCGACACGCGCGCCGCGATGAACGAAGTCGTGGCGCAGGCACCGCGCCGCCTCGCGGCTCCCGGCGGGCGGTTCAGCGACAACCCACTGTGGCAGATGATCCACGCAGTGCAGTTGGAGTCGAGCGGCGCCGACGTCTCGCTGGCGGCGCTGTTCGACCCCAACCAGTCGATCGCAATGGGCCCGGTGCGGGCGCGCGACCTGCTCCGGCTCTATCCGTACGAGAACACGCTCGCGGTGGTGGAACTCGGCGGCGACGAGTTGCGTGAGGTGCTGGAGCAGAGCGCGCGCTACCTGGCCGAGTACACCTATCAGGACGGGCAGGCGCTGGCGACCGGCGCGATCGCGGGCTTCCAGTTCGATATGGCATCGGGCGTCGGCTACGAGGTCGACCTGACGCAACCCGCGGGGCGACGGATCGGCACGATCACGTTCCGCGGCGCCGAACTGCGAGCCGATCAGAAGGTGCGCGTCGTGGCCAACAGCTATCGGCTCGCCGGCGGTGGCGACTTCGCGAGGCTGCGCCGCACTCGGCAGATCTGGCGCTCCGAGGCGTCGATGCCCGATCTCCTCGTGAGTTGGGCCAAGCGCAAGGGCACCCTGTCCGTGGCCGAGGAGCGATCGTGGACGCTGCTGCCGGACTACGCCGCCACGGCCGAGCGACCGCTGATCGACCGCCTTGTGCGGCAGGGCCTCGCCCCTCGCTCCGAAGTCCATCGACTCGGCGCGAACGACGTCGCGACGCGCTGGGACCTCGCCTACTGGATCGGCCGCGCCTTCGACTGGCGGTCGCGCCGCCCCTCGGGCGCATGGGCGGATGTTCCGGAATCGCTCGAAGTGTGGGTGGACGGCGTGCTGCAGCGTCGCGTGCTCGGAGCCGTTGGGCAGGGCGAGCGATTCCAGCCGTTCCGAGCCGCCCCGATGCTGCTGGCGCTCGATTGGGCCGAGCGCGCGGGGAGAAGCGCTCAGTACGCGCTCGGCTCCAAGCTGGGTGATCCCTCGTTCCGCCGCTCGCTCGTGACCGGCGTCAGCGTGCTCGGGCCCCAGGGCGAGTTCGTCTACCACGAGACGATCACTCGCGCGCAGTGGTTGGGCATTCTATCGAATCTGCGCTACCCGACCATCCGTGTGCTCGAGACCACCGACTTCCACGGCGCCATCCTCCCGGGCAGCCGCGAGCGCCGCACGCAGCGACCGATCGGCGGAGCCGAGGCGATCGCCACGTGGATCCGCAAGCTGCGCGCCGAGAATCCCGAGGGCACGGTGCTGCTGGATGGCGGCGACATGTTCCAGGGCACCATGGTCTCGAACCTCCAGTACGGGCGGCCCGTCGTCGAGCACATGAACCATCTCGACTACACCGCGGCGGCGATCGGCAATCACGAGTTCGACTGGACCGTCGACACGCTCGTCAATCGCATCCAGCAGATGAAGTTCTCCGCGCTCGGCGCCAACATCATCGAGCGCCGCAACAACAAGCGCCCGTGGTGGTCCAAGGCCGACACCACCGTGCTGCGTCGCGGCGTGCGCGTTGGCATCGTCGGCCTCGCTTACCCCGGAACACCCCGCGTCACGATGCCGGCCTACGTCGCGCATCTGCGATTCGACGATGACTCGACGGTCGCGGCCGACCTGGCGCGGCGGCTTCGGAAGGCCGGTGCGGGGCTGGTCGTCGGCGTGGGCCACATCCCGGGCGAGACCGACTCGACTCGCTCGGTGCGTGGCGACCTGCTGCGACTGGCCGAGGCGCCGGGCATCGACGCCTGGTTCGGCGGCCACTCGCACAACGTCGTCGAGGATGTCGTCGCCGGGAAGCCGGTGATGATCGCCGGGGCGCACGGCCAGTGGCTCGCGGTCTGCGACCTGGTGATGGACCCGGTCCGTCGCTCGGTGCTCGAATCCAAACACCGCATGATCCAGGCGTACGGCGACGAGGCCGCGCCGGACACGCTGTGGGCGGGCTATGTGCGCCGTTGGAACGCGGAGGTGGGGCCGATCTCCGCCGAGCCCATGGGACGCACCGAGACGGCGCTGGATCGCCGCCGCCCCGAAGCCACCATCGGGAACCTGATCTGCGACGCGATGCGGTGGGCGTCCAAGGCCGACTTCGCGTTCCAGAATCCGGGCGGGATGCGCGCCGACCTCGATGCCGGCGACATCCTGCGCGGCGAGGTGTACGCGATCATGCCGTTCGACAACACCATCGTGCTGCTCGAGATGACGGGCGCCGAAGTGAGACTGGCGCTGGAGCAGTCGCTGCGCGGCGATCGCATCACGCAGGTGAGCGGGCTCCGCTACGCGTTCGACCCCTCGGCCCCGGCGATGTCGCGACTGACCGAGCTGACGATGGCCGACGGGACGGCGATCGATCCCGATCGCAAGTACACGCTCGCGGCCAACAACTTCATGGCCTCGGGCGGCGACCAGTACGACGCCCTCGCTCGCGCTCCCAAGAACGACACCCAGCGCACCATCCGCAATGCGATGGAGGACTACCTGCGCGAGAGCATGAAGGCGGGGCAGGCGCTGCAGGTTCCCCGCGACGGCCGCATCCGGCAGAGCAGCCGAAGCGGGGACTGAGCGCGCTCAGCGTCCCGTGGTGTTGGCGTCGGCCGGCGGCCCCAGCGGGATGCCGGCCTGCGTGAAGTAGGTCTTCACCCCGGTCGCCAGCTGCTTCGCCAGATTGTTCTGGAACTCCGGATCGCGCAGCAGCACCACTTCCCGCGGATTGTTGATGAACGCCGTCTCCACCAGCACCGAGGGGAACTCGACCGACTTGAGCACGGCGAATCCCGCCTGCTTGATGCCGCGCGATGTGACGCGCCGGTCAGCAGCGATGTGGTCGAGCAGCGTCTCGGCGAGCAACTGGCTGCGCTCGAGCATGGCGTTGCGCTTGACCTCGTAGAGCACGCTCACCACGTCGTCCTCGGCCTGCGGCGGCACGCCGCCGACGACGTCCGCGGCGTTCTCGAGATCGGCCAGATCCGCATCGGCCTGATCCGTGGCGCCCTTCAGCGACAGGAAGAACACCTCGGTGCCGCTGCCCATGCCGCGGCGGCGGGACGAGTTGCAGTGGATGCTGATGAACAAGTCCGCCTTGGCCCGCTCGGCGATGCGGTAGCGCTCACGTAGCGGGATGAAGTAGTCGGTCTCGCGCGTCAGCAGCGGCTGGACGCCCGGGATGCGGGCGAGTTCCGCCGCGAGTTTGCGCGCCACGGCGAGCGTGATGTTCTTCTCGAACGTGGGCCCCGTGCCGCGAGCCCCCACGTCCTCGCCGCCATGCCCCGCGTCGATCGCGACGATGCGGATACGGTCGCGCTTCTTGTTGCGCGCGAGATCGGCGAGACGCTGATTCTCGGCCAGCTCGGCCGAGATGCGGATGACATCGACGACCACGCGGAAGGGCCGGTCCTCGCCTGCGGGCAGCGTGAACACGTGGAATCGCGTCCCGGCTGCCATCGTCAGGCGGACGCGGGCACCGGAGCGATCGAACGTCACCCAGACGGAGTCGACCGCGCTGTCACCCACAGCGATCACCGGCGCGAGATCGGGTGCCGGGATCAGGCCGGGAAACGGCAACGCGACGACCAGTTCGCGCCCGGAACCCGTGTCGGGTGCGACCGGGGCGACGGGTCCTTCGAGATCGATGACGATCCGGGTGTGGACCGGCGCCGACCAACTTCGCACGCCCGTCAGCAGCAGCGCGGTCGGACTCTGGGCGTGCGCGCTGACTGCCCCCCAGCTGGTGAGGAGCATGGCGAGGGCGCTTCGCATCCATGTGATTCGCCGCATCGGACCTCCTCTATAGAGGCTGCGGGTCCCGGGGGCAAGCCCCAGGACCCGCTTGGCCTGGCTCATCGTGTGGTCAGCGCTCGAATCGAATCGGCACGAAGCGCGTGTTGCCGTTGGAGGTGACCAACAGCACGGCAGGCCGGTTCGACTTGCGTGCATCGGCGATCGCGGTCATCAGCTGTTCGGGAGAGTCGACCGGCTTGCGATTGACCTCCTCGATCACATCGTTCACTTGGAGTCCGCGCTCGGCCGCAAGGCTCTCCTCCTCGACTGCGATGACGCGGACGCCCGATTCGACCGAGAGTTCGCGCTTCTCGTCCGAACGCAGGCTCCGGACCGTGAGGCCCATCTCGCCCTGCTCGAGCTGCGGCGTGGCCGAGGCGACCGACTCGGGATTGCGATCCGTCAGGTTGACGGTCATCGGGATGCGCTTGCCGTCCCTCAGCACGACGATCGGCACCGAGCGACCCGTGGGCGTGTCGGCGACCTTCAATTGGAGTTTGCGCAGGTCATTCACCGCCTGGCCATCGAACTCGACGATGACGTCGTTGCGCTTGACGCCCGCGCGCTCGGCCGGCGAACCCGGTTGCACCTGCTGGATGAGCACGCCATCGACGCTCGCGAGGCCGAATCCCTCGGCGATGTCCGGCGTCATCGGCGCCAGGACCACGCCCATCATCGAACGACGGACCTTGCCGTTGGCTACCAGCTGATCCGCGACGTGCTTGGCGAGATTGATCGGGATGGCGAAGCCGATGCCCTGACCGCTCGTGTTGACCGCCGTGTTGATGCCGATCACCTCGCCGCGGATGTTGCAGAGCGGACCACCCGAGTTGCCGAAGTTGATCGAAGCATCCGTCTGGATGAAGTCCTGGTACATCGGCGTGCCGCCGAAGATGTTGAGGTTGTTGCGACCCTGCGCGCTCACGATGCCCACGGTCACGGACCCGCGCAGTTCACCGAGAGGGTTGCCGATGGCGATCGCCCAGTCACCGACGCGCAGCTTCTCGCTGTCGCCGAGCGGCAGCACCGGCAGGTCACTGGCGTTCTCGAGCTGGAGCACCGCGACGTCGGTCTCGGGGTCGGCTCCGACCACGGTCGCCTTGAATGATCGACGATCATTAAGCGTCACGCGGATCTCGGCCGCATCGCGTACCACGTGGTTGTTGGTGAGCACACGGCCCTTGCGGTCGATGATGAAACCAGAGCCCGACGAGGGCGCGCGCTCGCGCTGGCGCGAGTCGTCGCCGAAGAAGCGACGCATGATGTCGCTGCCGGGATCACGTCCCCCCGGAGTCGACTTGCGCGTGGCCTCGATGAACACGACTGCCGGAAGCGCCTTGTCGACGACACTGACGAATGGACTCTCGAGCGGGGCCTCACGGCTGACGGTGGCCGCCAGTTGCGTGTCATCGGCGCGTGAGAGACTCGGGACACCCAGTCCCGCACTGATGCCGAGCCCCAGAACCAGACCGGCCAGAATCAGCGCGGCGGCGCCGAGGAAATAGCTGCGAGGGCGGATCATCGGTTGAGATTGCATCGTGTTCCTCCGGGGACTGCGATCGAGAGCAGGAACGGGCGGTGCGTCACCCGTGGGACTATGCACGAACGGGGCCGCGACCCGACAAGACTACGCGCGGAGCCGGCCAGAGGGCAGCGGTCGCCGGTCCAGCGACCGTCAACCCTGCCTGCGGTGCTCCATCTGTGCATTTCAGACGCCCCAGCATGCCCGAAGGTTCTGTCCCAGGCGTGCCCTGCCCCACGGACGCGGCGAGAAGCCCCACCGCTGCAGGGCGCTGTGAAGCGGGCGTGAAGGGCGTGTCGCGAGGGCGTGAAGTAACATGCGCCGCCATGTCCTCCGACCATCTGTTCTTCGTCTCCGACGCCCACCTCGGCGCTCGCTCCGCTGTGGACGAAGCGCCGCAGCGGTCGCGTTTCCACGACTTCCTCGCCACGCTCCCCGGCCGGGCGAAGACGCTCTACATCGTCGGTGACCTGTTCGACTTCTGGTTCGAGTACCGAACCGCGATCCCGCGCGACCTCTTCCCCACGCTCGCCGCGCTCGATCGACTGCGAATCGGCGGCGTCGAGATCGTGTACCTGAACGGCAACCACGATTTCTGGCTCGGTCCGTTCCTGAGGGACACACTCGGCATCCGCACCGTCGATGGTGCCTGCCCTGTCGAAGCGCAGGGTCGCCGACTGTGGCTGCACCATGGCGACGGACTGGTCGGCGGGGATCTCGGGTACAAGGTGCTGCGGCGAGTCCTTCGCAGTCCGATCTCGGTGCGGCTCTACCAGCTTCTGCACCCCGACCTCGGCATCCCACTCGCGCATGCCGTCTCGGAGCTATCACGCCGCTCACGCGGCCACGGGCCGCTCGAACCCGAGCGCCTGTGGCGGGAGATCGCCCAGCCGCGATTCGACGAGGGCTACGATGCCGTGCTCGTCGGCCACTTCCACCGCGTGCACGAGCAGCGCGACGGGAACCGTCAGTTCATCGTGCTCGGCGACTGGATCGACCACTTCACCTACGCGGAACTGGCGAACGGTGAGTTGGTGCTGAAGCACTGGGAGTAGCGTCGGCGCGACGCGTTGTTCTAGAAGCGCGCCGAGAAGCTGAACCGGTGCGTGTCGGCCAGGTCGAGCTTGGACGGGACGAACGCGTAGTCCACGGCGTAAGCCCTGGCTGCGTAACCCACGCCGAAGCTCGCGGTCGCCAGGTCGTCGTTCATGCGAAGGCCCGCCCGCAGCGACGCGCCGATCGGCGAGGCCAGTTCCGCTCCGAGGGCGACCACTCCCGGGCGCCCCACCGTGAGGCGCGAGTCGAGCGCGCCGAGCAACGTCAGGGTGCCGAGACCTCGGCTCGCCGAAACGCCGCCGTGCAGAGCGAGCGGCAGTCCGACGTCGCGACCGGGCACGCCATCGAGCGTGTACTGCGCCGCCGGCCCGAGGTTCTGGATCGCGAGCGCAGCTCGGACCCCGCCCCAGGACTCCGGCGCGAAGGCCGCACCCATGTCCACGCCCCAGGTGTCCGCCGAGAGCTCCGCCAGACGCTCGCGCACGAACTGGCCCGAGACACCGCCGCTCAGACCACCGCCCAGGTCGAAGCCGTAGCCAAGTCCGAACTGCAGGTCATGCGAACCGAACGTGCCGATCAGATTGCCCAGTTCGTCGCGCTGCTCGATGGGCTCGGAGTACAGCGAGCGCAGCGAGGCCGCGACGCCTCCGCCGAACAACTGGCCTGCGAGGACGAACTGATCCTGTCGCAGCGATTCGATCCACTCGTAGTGGGTCCCCGAGATCTCGGTGCGCTCGGTTCCGAGCAGTCCCGCCGGATTCCAGAATGCGGCCTCCGCGCCCTTGGCCACGGCCGCATAGGCACCGCCCATCGCCGAGGCACGCGCGCCGACGGGGACCTCGAGGAACGCGAAGCCGGGAGGAGCAGCCACAGCGGGCACGGCGAGGAACGAGGCGAGCGAGAGGGCCGAGGCCAGGAGCAGACGACGGATCACGTGGGGATCTCCAGACGAGGACACTGCAGGACGCTCGCGCGACGCGGCCGAACGGCCCCGTCGCGCGACGCGCACACCACTCTACAGGACGCGGGAGCGTACCTCTCAGCCCCGCCCCTTGCCTCCACCACCACCGCCACCCTTGCCGCCATGGCCACCCTTGCCGCCACCACCACTTCCGCCCTTGCCGCCCGGATCGTCGTCGTGGGCCGGCTTGTCCTTGGGCGGAGGTGCATCGGGCTTACGTGAGGGCTCTCGGCGAGGCTCCTCTCGAGACGGCTTCGAGGGCTCCTCGGGCTTGTCACGTGGCTCCCAGCGCGGCGACTCGCGGCGGCCGCGGCCTTCGTCGCGTGTGGGCCTCTCGATCCGCTCGCCGTCCTCACGTGGCGCCGGCTTGACCGGCCCTCGCTCCGGACGGCCCTTGATCCCCTCGCGGGTCTCGGCCTCGCCCGAACCGACGCGCGTACGGCGGCCGATCGGCAGTGCCGCTCCATCGCGGCGCGGCCTTGGCGAGTCCATGTACCCAGGCGGCTTGTAGCGCGGTCCGCCGGGTCCGACGTCAGGCGTACGCCCACCACCGGCCCGCGGTCCCTGATAGCCGGCGGGAGGATCGCTCTTGATGCGGCGCAATGGCCCGCCCCACAGGTCGTTCCAACGGCGACGATCGTCCCATGAACTCAGCCGGATGCGCTGACCGTACCAATCACGGTAACGCGGCGGGCAATCCGAGCGGACGACGTAGTAGTAGTAGGGCACGTAGGTGGTCCACCCGCACGGCCCCCAGCACCACGACCAGTTCACACGCAGGTCGAAGACGCTGCAGGTCGTGTGATACGGGTCGAATCCGTCCCACCACTGCCAGCGGCTGCCCGAGTGGCAGTCGTAGCAGACGTAGCGCGGATAGCGGACCTGCTGATGCACGTAGTACGTGGCGTACGAACTCGCGAAGTCA
>JAYWEM010000057.1:0-11620 GCA_043779265.1 bacterium
GGCCTTCGGCATCGCCGCGGTCATCGCGAATGTCGTCGGTGGGCTGCTGTACGAGGGCGGCGGGCACGTCGCCCTGTTCGGCCTCGGCTCCGTCCTGGCAGTGCTGGCCGCGCTGGTCGGCTGGATCAGCTTCCCGCGGGCGTCGGGCCCACGTGTCGCCGGTCAGGCCGGCAGGTTGAGTCCCGAGATTGCCAGCGACGCGTGATCCAGGGTGACGACCCGGTCGCCGCGCGCGAATCGCTCGACGCCCGCGCGAGCGGGCATCACGGCCAGGCCACGTTCGACCAGGATCCGAGCGAGGATGTCCGTCCAGGCTTCCACCGAGCTGCACCCGACGTAGGCGAGTCCAGCGCGCCGGACGACCGCCGGCATCCCCGCGAGGTATGTAGAGCCGCCGTACCTCGCCAGGACCTCCACGGAGCGGTCGGCTTCGTCATCGAGGGCAAGGACGTCCGTCCACGGGCCTGCGGGCGCTCCGCCGGGTTCCACGGTGACCGCCAGGGTCTGGCTCAGGCTTTCCACGACGCGCGCCCCGAGGCTTGCTGCAAGCCCGCCCGGGAGCGGCTCCTCCAGCCAGCAGTCATCGAGATCCTTGACCAGGGACCGAGGCCCGAGGATGACCAGTGCGCCGTCCGTCATGGCCTCGCGGAGGCGCGCGATGCGCGCCGGCGACATCAGGTGCAGGGCCGGGGCGACGATCGTGTCGTAACCCGTGAGGTCGTCCCGCGGACCGAGGATGTCCGCGTCCAGGCCCAGTCGATGGATGGCGGCATGCACCGGCTGGACGAGCGCTCGATGGGTCAGGCCCGCCTGATGTGGGTCGATCTCGATCGCCCATGCGTCCTCGTAGGAGTGCACGACTGCGACGCGGGCCCGCGGACGCTTCAGCACCTCGGGCGTCGCTTCGCGCACCGCGCGCAGCTCCCGGGCGAGGCGGACGGCCTCGTCCAGGCCTCGATCTGCGGACCCGTCATGGCGCAGCAATCCAGTGTGGTATTGCTCCTGTCCGGAGCGGGTGGGCCGCCACGAGAAGAACAGGGACGCTTCCATGCCGTGGAGCGCCGCCTGCCAGCCCCACAGGCGAACCTGGCCTGGGGGGACCGGGGGATTGAGCGCCGTCCAGTTGATCGGGCCCGGCTGCTGCTCCATCACCCAGGCCCGCCCGGACGGACCCGCCGAGCCGCGAGCGAGGTCCAGCAGATAGGCGTAGGCCTCCGGCCCATCCACGCCGTCTGGATACGCATCGATGGCCGCGATGCCACCCGCCTCGTGGACGTCGCGGGCGTCCACGAACGTGTCATCCCAGTACAGGTTGACGAGAATATCGCGGCCCGCTGATCCCGCGGCCACCACGGCCCGCTGCTCCTGGAGACCGGCCACGACCTGGTGGCTGGCGAAGCGGCGGTGGGCGAGGAGCAGGCTCGGCGACTGGACGGTGGAGGATCGACGCGGAAGCTCCACTTCGTCCCACGAGCCGTACTGGCCCGACCAGAAGGTCGTACCCCAGGCGTCGTTCAGGTGCTCAGGCGTGCCGTAGCGGCCGGCGATCCAGGATCGAAAGGCCGACTCGCAGGCGGGGCACCAGCAGCGTGCCGAATCGTGATTGCCGGGCTCATTGTCGAGCTGCCAGGCGACGACCGCCTGGTGGTCCCCGAAGCGCTCCACGAGCGCGCTGACGATCCGCTGCGCCGCGGCCCGGTAGGCCGGCGCCGTAGGGCACGTGGCCCGGCGACTTCCCGCTGCGCGCGTTGATCCGTCGATGTTCATGAGGCGGATCTCCGGCTGAGCGCGCACCAGCCAGCGAGGCGGGACGGCGGTCGGCGTGCCGAGGACGACCCGGATATCCGCGGCCGCCGCGGTGTCGACGGCCCGCGCCAGCCAGCCCAGGTCGATGACGCCGGGTGTCCGCTCGAGGGCGCCCCAGGCGAACTCGCCGAGTCGGACGAGCTCGAGACCCGTATCGGCCATCCGTCTCGTGTCGTCGGCCCAGCTGGTCTCCGGGTGCTGCTCGGGATACCAGCACACGCCCAGCTTCATCCGCGCACCTCATCTGCCTTCCAGATCTGACCACCGTCCGGCCCAGACTCGGGTTCCCAGCGAAGCAGGCTGCCGCTTGCCGGTCGGAGGAGCGTACGCGTCAAGGCGAGCCCGCGTGCGTCGAGTTGGCCGAGGCGATCGCCCGAGAGCGCGAGGCCGCCGTACGCCGCCAGATGGGCCGCCCACGTCTCGCGGTCCTCGGAGCGCGGGGTCGCGATCAGGCAGTCCGGATCGTTGACCCATAGCCGTCCATGCATCCACGCGCGCGCCCGTCCGGCGGCCAGGGCGCCGCGCAGCGACGGCTGGCTGATGTCGCCGTCGGGCGGCTCCACCTTGTGATCCGTGTCGGGACTCACGCGCATCGCGTCGACAAGGCCGATCGAGGACAGCAGCGGGGCGCCGCAGCCGAGGATCGTGGCGTTGTCGCCGACGGCAGCGCGGATGATGCGCAGCCCCTCGCGGTACGCGGCGATCGGGTCGGCGTCGCCGTGACGCCCGCCGACCATCGCGCCGGCGTACAGGAAATCGAGCTTGTGGAACGCGAAGCCCCATTGGCCCAGGGTGCGGTAGACGTGCGTGAGGTGCTCGGCGGCATCGGGGTGGGTCACGTCCAGGACCCGGATGCGCTGGCCCCAGTGATGCTCCGCAGCGAGCGTCTCCCGGACCAGCCAGTCCGGATGTTCTCGAGCAACACGACTCGACTCGCCGACCAGGAACGGAGCCGTCCAGACGCCCGCCTCGCGACCCCCCGCGCGGATCCGCCCGGCAAGGTCGGCCATGGACGTGATCCGGCCCGAGGGCTCCAGCCAGTCCCCGATGGTCGCCTGGTAGCCATCGTCGATCTGGACGAGTCGCACGTCGAGGCGCTCGCGCTCGATGATGGCCAGGTTCTCGGCGACGGCCGCGTCGGTCACATCGTGCCAGTAGCCGTACCATGAGCACCAGCCCGGACCAAGGGCCCGGATCGGACGCGGCGACATCGTCGCGGCGAGGTGATCGCCGGCACCAGCCAGGGCGGCATCGAGGGATGTGGCGACGGGCTGTTCCGTGACCGGACCGTCCGACGAGACCACGAGACGGTCCTCGACCAGGCGGACCCGGATGGTCGCGACCGCACGAGATGGATCCACGGCGAGCCACAGGCGGGTCGGGCCGTCCACGCCGGCCTCGGCGACGGCCAGGAGCCCTTCGCTCGCGAACCCGATGCTCGGCGCGGAGCGCTCGGGTCGAAAGGCCATCGTCTGCCAAACGGCCCGTCGCGGTCGTGGCGAGGCCGGCAGATCGGCGGGATAGGCGCCGGAAGGGCTCCACGATTGCCAGCCGTGTTCGTAGACGCGCGCCCGAGTCGGGTCGTCGAGGCGGATTTCGGCGACGGTTTCGAATCGGTCAGAAGCGACTTCCTGGTCCATGGTCACGTTCACCTCGCTAGTTGCCATATCGAAGGTATCACTTTCGCTATTGACAAGGTCCGTAAGGTTTCAGACACTCTCCAGTGCGTGACTACCATCGAAACCGAAAGCCCCATCCCCGCCGATGTCCGACGAGACCGGATGCTCGCGGTCGTGCGGGTCCGGGACTTCGCCACGGTCGCCGAACTGGCCGAGCAGTTCGCGATCTCGGAAGTCACGGTGCGCAGTGACCTCGAGTCACTCGCGGCGAGGGGCGATGTGCGACGAATCCGCGGTGGCGCGATCGCCACGAATCTGCCCCGTCGGGAGCGCCCCTTCGAGGAGTCGGAGTCGGAGTTCGCGGCCGAGAAGATCACGATCGGGCGCGCCGCCGCCGACCTCGTCAGGGACGGCGACACCGTCATCCTGGACGTCGGGACGACGACCGCGGCCGTGGCTCGGGCGATGGCCGCTCGCGCCGAACTGCGCGACGTCGTGGTTTTCACCAACAGCTTGACGACGGCGATGCAGCTGGAGCCGGTCATCCCGCGCTTCACCGTGGTCCTGACCGGTGGCACCTTGCGTCCGCTCCAGCACTCCCTCGTCGACCCGTTGGGCGACGGGGTCCTGGAACGCATCCGGGCGGACATGGCCTTCATCGGCTGCAACGGGGTCGATCCGGTAGCGGGGATCACCAACATCAACCTGCCCGAAGCCGAGATGAAGCGGCGGATGATGGGCGCGGCGCGGCGCCGCATCGTGGTCGCCGACGGCTCGAAGATCGGGCAGGTCGAACTCGCCCGGCTGTGCTCGGTCGATGCCGTCGATCTGTTGATGACCGGGCCCTCGGGCGACGCCACGATCCTCTCGGCGCTCGTCGAGCGGGGCATGCGGGTCGAGGTCGTGGACACATGAGAGCGGCCGTCGTCGTGGCCCGCCACGACCTGTGCCGGGCCGATGGCCGACGCCTGTTCGTCTACGGCCAGCTCCGCGGTGATCTCGCCGGCGACAGCCTGGGACCAGTCGAGTTGCCGGCGCTGCACCAGCGGTATGACGCGTTGTCCGACACCTGGGTCGCCATCTCCCCGGCCCGCAACAGGCGCCCGAACTCAGCGCTCGATGCGCGCACAGCCGCGGGGACCGCGTGTCCACTGTGCCCGGGTGGTCCAGAGGTGCCCTTCGGGTACGACGCCGCGGTCTTCGAGAATCGATGGCCGTCATACGTGGCGTCCCCGCCACCCGTCGGCGACGACCCGCGCATGGCTCGATCAGTGGGCCGCTGCGAAGTCGTCCTGTACACCGACGCGCACGTCGGTTCGCTGGCAACCCTGTCGCCGGAGGCCCTGGCCACCGTCGTCGCGATCTGGCGCGATCGCTCGACGGCGTTGTGGGCCGAAGCTGTCCACCGCTTCGTGATGGTCTTCGAGAACCGTGGCGAGGCAGTCGGCGCGACGATCTCCCACCCGCACGGGCAGATCTACGCCTTCGATCGCCTGCCCCCGTTCGTCGCCACCCGGGCGGCCGTGCTGGCCCGTCACCGTGAGCGGACCGCTGCGTGCCTTACCTGCGCGGTGGTGGCGGAGGACACTGCCGCGCCAGGGCGCGAGGTCGTCCGCGGAGAACATTTCATGGTGGCCGTCCCGTTCGCCGCTCGCTGGCCGTTCGAAGTCCGGATCCGGGCTCGACGTCACGAGCTGCGCCGGCTGGCGGACCTCGAGCCGGCCGAACAGGTCGAGCTCGCGTCCCTGCTGAGGGAGGTGGTGTCGCGGTACGACGGACTCTTCGGGTTCGAACTGCCGTACATGATGGTGGTCAATGAGGGTCCCACGGATGTGCCGGACTGGCACCTGTCCGTGGAGTTCCTTCCGCCCCATCGCTCCGCCGAGCTCACCAAGATCCGGGCGAGTGTCGAGACTGCCGCAGGGCAGTTCATCAACGACACCCTGCCCGAGCAGTCCGCCGCCCGTCTGGCGGCGGTCCAGGTGACCCACCGCACCGAGCAGGTGGTTCCGACGACCGTCGACGTGGCGGTCCGCAGCGCTCGCTGACGCGGGCACACAGGAGGAGATGTACATCGTGGACAAGCGACTGCGCTGGCTTGCGCTAGCGTCCGCCTCGGCCATCCTGGTCGCGGCCTGTACCGGGAACACGGCATCGACCGCTCCCTCATCGGCGCCCTCGACGGCGCCGTCCAGCGCGGCCTCGGCGGAGCCGACCGTCGCCCCGTCAGAGCCGGCCTCGGATGTGACCGTCACATTCCGTACGCGCCCGGACAACGACGCGGAGGCGGCCGTCTACGAGCAGGTCGCGGCCAAGGTCAGCCAGATGACCGGTGTGACGGTCGTCTACCAGAAGGGTGGCTCGGAGACGTCCAGCTACCAGGACCAGCTCAAGACCGAGGCCGCCGCGGGCACCGCCCCGGACGTCTTCTGGCTTCCAGGCACGGACACGGCCGACTTCGCGACCAAGGGGATCACCCTTGACCTGCGCTCCTACGCGAGCGCGACCGACGGCTACAGCGACGACCTGTACTACCCGGGCCCGATGGCCCAGCTGACGACGGACCCGGCCACCGGCCAGCCCGGCGACAAGCTCTGGGGCCTGCCCCGCGACGTGTCCACATTCGGCCTCTATCTCAACCTCGACCTCATCGCCGAGGCCGGGGCCGAGGATCCGCGGGAGCTCGCCGCAGCCGGCGACTGGACGTGGGCCAAGTTCGAGGAAGTCGGCAAGAAGGTCGCTGCCCTGAGCGCTGACGTCAAGGCGTACGGTGCCTCGTCGTGGTGGGGCCCGTACGGCGTCTGGATGAATGGCGCCGGCGGCGGGTTCTTCAACGCCGATCGCAGCGCATGTGGTCTCGACACCCCCGGATCGATCGCCGGACTCGAGCAGCTCAAGAAGATCTACGAGCTCGACAACTTCGCCATCAAGTACGGCGAGGATCCCGAAGGACCGTTCATCGCCGGCAACGTCGCGATGTTCCAGAACGGCCGCTGGGCCACTCCGAACATCCGGACCAATGCCAAGTTCGATTGGGATGTCGTGCGTCTGCCCGACGGCCCGAAGCCGGGTGGCAACTGGCTGTTCTGGGGCGCGTACGCGGTCAATGCCAAGGCCGCCGATGCGGAAGCCGCCTGGAAAGTCGCCTACGCCCTGACCGACCCGGAGGTCCAGAAGATGGTCTCCGAGCTCGGCGCCAATATCCCGAGCCGGGTCGGAGATGCGGCGATCGCCGACTTCCTGACCTTCAGCCCGCCCGCCAACAACCAGGCCTTCATCGATGGCCTGACCACCAACCCTGCCACCGAGGGCCCGCTGTGGGCCGGAAGCTGGCCCAAGTTCGACACCGTGATGGGCGCCGCCGTCACGTCCGTCGTGAATGGCGAGACGACCGTGGACGAGTTCAAGGCCACGATCTGCACCAGTGCCAACGCGGAAGCGTTCGGCAACTAGGTCATCGCCCCGGGAGGGCCGACCCGTGAGGGTCGGCCCCGACCCGGTTCGCCCAGTCTCCGAGGAGGACCTCCCGTGACTGCCACGCCCGACTCCCGCTCCCTGGAGCGCCCCGTCCCCCCGCCCGGGCCGGGCAGTCCGTTCGACCGAGCGCGCGATCTGCTCGCGGCGCTCACGCCCCTCCTGCAGCTCATCCTGACCATGGCCGGTGCGATCGGCACCCTGGCCCTCGTCGTGGCCGGGCCGCGCGACCTCCCGCTGCCGGTCTTCCTGGTCCTGTTGACCGTGCCCATCTTGTTCACGATCGCCGCCGGCGTCAGCGCCTGGTGGACGTTCGGGCAACGCTCGACCGGCCGGGTCATGGCCATCATCGTCGACTATCTCGTGGTGCTCGCTGCGCTGGTCGCCCTGTTCGTCATCCAGGGCACGTTCCTGGGGATCGACGCCCTCGCCGATTCCTTCGCTGCCGGCCTGCCCTGGCTGGCCCTGGGACTGGTCGCGTTCCTGCTCAGCTACCTCGTTGACGCCGCCGACCGGTCGGTGTTCGAGCGACCGCTGCGCCGGCTTCGGCTCGGTCTGCTGGCCGTCGCGGTTGTCGGCTGGCTCGTGGCCATGGGGGCGCCGAGGGGCGTCATCGACTTCGCCCTGGGTCTGCTGCGCCCTGAGGCCGCAGCGATCAGCGCCGTCCTGCTCGTCGTCGGTGCCGTGTTGCTGGCCCTCTGGGGACCGGCCGGCCACCGCCGGTACGGCGCGACCCTGCGCGATTCCGAGACCATCAACGGCGTGATCTTCGCGTCGCCGAACGTCCTTGGCTTCCTGGCCTTCTTCGCCGGGCCGCTGCTGTTCAGCCTGTACGTCTCGTTCAGCGACTGGGACGCGTTCAGTTCGCCGGTCTTCGTCGGGTTGAAGAACTACATCGACATCCTGAGTATCCAGATCATCACCCTGTCGGATCCGACCGTGGCGCTGCCGCCCGGGCTCAACCCGGGCTTCACGGAGATCCTGCGCATCGGCCCGCTGGTCCTCGCTGCGGGCGACAACCTGTTCTGGATCTCGTTGCGCAACATCCTGTTGTTCTCGGTCATCGCCATCCCGTTGGCGGTGATCCCGTCCCTGTTCCTTGCCACGCTGCTCAACTCGAATGTGCGCGGGGTGCGGTTCTTTCGCGCCCTGTACTTCATCCCGAGCGTGGCCGGCGTGGTCGGCGTCGCCATCATCTGGAAGTCCCTGCTCGACCAGAGCGTCGGCTGGGTCAACTACCTGGTCAGCCTGGTGGTGACGTTTCTCAACGACACCTTCGGGCTGTCCGTCGCGGATCCGAAGATCGGTTGGCTGTCAGATCCCTCCACGGCCCTGCCGGCCATCGCCATCGTGTTCGCCTGGACGCTCGTCGGCTTCAACGCGGTGCTGTTCCTGGCCGGACTCCAGGGCATCCCCGCCGACCTCTACGAGGCCGCCAAGATCGACGGCGCCGGGCGCTGGCAGCGGTTCCGCAACGTGACCGTCCCGATGGTCGCGCCGACCACCTTCTTCGTGGTGGCCACCACCACGATCCTGAGCCTGCAGCTGTTCACGGAACCCTACGTCCTGACCAGCCCCAACCCCGGCGGGCCGAGCAACGCGACCCTGACGCCGGTCATGTACCTGTACAACACGGGCTACCAGCAGTTCGAGTTCGGCTATGCATCGGCGGTCGCGTGGGTGCTCTTCGCGCTCATCTTCGCGTTCACGGTGATCCAGTACCGGCGACAGCGGCGGGATGCCGCGGCCTTCGGCGGATGAGGGACGACTGATGACATCGATCACCGCTCCGAGCGTGAGGACTGCCTCCCGCCGCCCTGGCCTCGGCCGACGCATCCGGCGGACCGCCGGCGCCGTGCTGGTCTACGTGCTGCTGCTCCTGGTCGGCCTGATCGTCGTGTTCCCGTTCGTGTTCATGGTCACGACGTCGCTGAAGCGCAGTGAAGAGGTCTACGTCTTTCCGCCGACACTCCTGCCCCAGGCGCCCAAGACCGTCATCGTGCCGGGTCTCGACGAGCCCCAGCCGCTGTATGCCATCGAAACGAATGGGGTCGTCCGCGAGATGTACCCAGCCGAGCGCGGCGTGGATGCCGGCGTCTTCCGCGATCCGACCGCGCCAGACGCCGCGCCGCTCGCGTGGCCGATCGATGCCGCGACAGCGCTGACTGCCGCCGACGGCACGCCGACCACGGCGGTCGTGGACGGGACGACCCTGCCGCTCTACTCAGTCGACGTGGCGGGGACGGTCAGGCAGCTGGCCCTGGAGCGGGAGACGTCGGTCGCGAGGTTCGTCGATCCGAGCGACCCAGCCATCGTTGGCTACGGGGTCCTGCGGACGGCCGTGGCGATCGGCTCACCCACGGCGAATCCGGGCAACTTCTCGGACGTGCTGGATCGCGCCGGTTTCGATCGGAACCTGACCAACACCCTCCTCGTGACGATCGTGACGGTGCTCGGACAGCTCCTGACCAGCATCCTTGGGGGCTATGCCTTCGCGCGCATCCGCTTCCCGGGCCGCGAGCAGCTCTTCCTGCTGTATCTCGGCTCCATCATGGTCCCGTTCGTGGTCCTGATCATCCCGCTCTACCAGCTCATGGTCGCCATCGGCTGGGTGGACTCGGTGGCCTCGCTGGTGTTCCCGTGGCTGATCACCGCGTACGGCACGTTCCTGATGCGCCAGTTCTTCATCTCCGTCCCGCGCGAGCTGGAGGAGGCGGCGATCGTTGACGGGGCGAGTCGCTGGACGATCCTGTGGCGCATTTTTGTGCCGCTTTCGCTGCCGGCGGTGGCGACCCTGACCACGTTTTCGTTCCTGTACTCCTGGAACAGCTTCGTCTGGCCGTTCATCGTCATCAGCACGGGCAATACCGAGGCGCAGGTCCTGACCGTGGCGCTCCAGCAGTTCGGGGGCCGGGCACAGGACGCGCCCCAGCTCATCTTCGCCGGCGTGACCATCGCGGTCGCTGTGCCGGTCATCGCGTTCCTGCTTGTCCAGCGCTACTACGTCGAGAACGTGTCGACGAGCGGGATCAAGTAGCGGACTGTCGTGCCAGCCGGATGGTCAGGCGGCCGGTCGTCGGGTGCTGCCACTGGATCCGGCCTGCGTCGCCGTCCACGGCCGCCGTCCCCGCGCTGACCGCGATGGCCGGACCATCCGGGTAGGCAGGGATCGGGCACACGACCTCTGTCGGGGCGCTGGCGGCCGCCTCGCCGGCCTCGATCACGGCCTCGAAGACGCCACCGACCGGGTCGTAGCACTGCTCGACGAGCGTGCCCGCGCACGCGTACACGTAGGGGCGGGCGAACGCGCTGAGGCCGCGTGCGCCCGCGTCCGGGTGCCTCGAGTCCGGGGCCAGGGCCGCATCGTCGCCGCTCCAGATGGACAGGTCCTCGCCGTTCCAGCCGTCCCCATGGGCGTGCGTGTTGTCGGGTGTGACGTTCCACAGCGTGCCGTGGACGAGGGCCGCGTCCAGTGCCGCGTACGAGGCGGCAAGGGCCTCGGTCGCGGCCATGTGACCGCCGACTGCGTTGGTCGCCGCGCCATCGTCGAGGTCGAATGGCACGCCGACCTCGCCGATCAGGGTGGGACCGCCGCCGAAGACGCGCTCCGTCGTCACCACGTGGCTCAGGAGCTGCTCGGTGAAGGACGCGCGAACGGCCGCCTCGCCAGCCACGACCGTCCCAGGCTCGCCCCAGACGAGCGCCCGGGCGGGATCCCATCGTTTGGTGATGAGCGTGGCCAGGTCGTACCAGTGCGGAGCGTGGACGACGCGCTCAGGGTCGCCGGTCATGGGGTTCCAGGCCAGGGACGCCTCGGCGCCTGGCTCGCCTTCCACGAAGATGAGCCAGGTCGGATCCACCTCCCGGACCATCGCGGCGAATGCGCGGATGAACGGTCGCAGCGCATCGGACCAGACGTCGACAAGCGCGAAGTGGTCGGGCCGAAGCAAGCGCGGTCGCCCGCCATCATCGAGGTCCCAGATGCCCTCCCGGCGCCAGGGGTCGAACGAGTCGTCGCGCCACGCGCTGACACCGTCCCGATTGAGGATCGTCTCGCCGACGACGACCGGGTCAAGACCGCGCAGTTCCACGAGCGGGACCCGGGCGCTGACTCCGGCCGGGACCGCCATCGACTGGAGCCCGGTCAGCTGTGGCGCCGAGCCGTAGACCGGGAGCGGCGCGCTGAGGTCGGCGACGTTCAGGTAGCCCGGTGACGGCTCGTTCATCGGCTCCCAGCCGAGGACGTTGGGCAGGCCCGCAAGGCGCTCCGCGATCGCCCGCATCGAGCCCAGGAAGTGGCGTTGCAGGTAGCGTTGGGCAGGCTCGCCCTCGATCGTGGTTCGTGGCGCGATGCGGTCGCCGGCCAGGAACAGCCCGAACATCGTCGCGCTCGCAAGGCGCGTCCAGTTGTTGGGCCAGATCATCGGCCCGTGTCGATCAGGCGATCGCCCGTGCTGGGTGATGGCCGCCTCGGAGGCGTCCAGCCTCGAAAGATCGAAGCCGACGGCCTCCAGCGTCCAACCCGGCGCCCCATCGCCGCCAGACCAACGGCTCCAGGCGTCCTGGTGCGGATCGATGAACACGTGCAGACCGTGGTCGCCGGCGCGACGCGCGACCGCGGCGATGTAGGCGAGGTACGACTCGTCGTGGATGCCCGGCCCGGCGTGTTCCACGGCCTCCCAGGTCACCAGCAGGCGCAGGACGCGGAAGCCCCAGCGCCG
>JAYWEM010000058.1:0-68437 GCA_043779265.1 bacterium
TCGCTCCCAGCAGGAGCAGTCGCTCCTCTGGATCGCGGATGCGGGATGCATGTCGGAGTCCGCTCAGCGGGCACGGCTCGAGGCGGAGGCACTTGCGCGGACGTTCCTGTTCCACGCGCACTTGCCGGCTCGCGAGGTGGCGCTGATGACGCATGCCGTCTCGCTCGGGGCACTTGCGTGGAGCGGACGCACGCGTGAATCGCTCGAGACGCTGGTGAGTCAGGATCGGACGTCATTCCTCAGCGAACTTCGGACTTTGATCGACGACTCGGCATCGCTCGAGGTCAGCGCGACGGCGCCCGAGCGGTTGCGCGCCACGCTCGGGGCGGCCGTGATCGTGCGGCACCGCCTGGCGCGGCAGGGTGGCCGGAGCGCGCAGGAGGGTTGGCACTCCGCGCTCGCCTGGGTGTCGGCCCATCTGGATCCCGCCAGCGCGGCTGCGCTGGAGCGGGCCTGGGCCACGCACGAGAGCGTCGCCGCCTGAGACGCCGACGGCCCGGAGCGCGCGCGCCGGGCCGTCGATTCCTCGGTCCGACTACTTGGTGACGGGGGTTGGGACGGAACTCGCGCCGCCCTGCTTCAGGCCGCTGAAGTCCACCTTGGGAAGCTCCTTCGCCTGCTCGGGCACCGGGTAGTACGGCGACTCCGAGAAGCCGAACATGCCGGCGAACAGGTTCATCGGGAATCGCTTCACGAGCACATTGAAGGCCTGCACCTGCTCGTTGTAGCGCATGCGCTCGGTGGCGATGCGATTCTCGGTGCCGGTCAGCTCATCCATGAGACGCGTGAACGCCTCGCTCGAGCGCAACTGTGGGTAGTTCTCGATCACCACGAGAAGTCGCCCGAGGGCGCCGTCCATCTGCTGTGCGGCGGCGATCCCCGCTTGCGGCGTGCGCGCGCCGGACATCGCGGCTCGCGCATTGGCGATCTGGCCGAACACCTCCTGCTCCTGCACGGCCACGCCCTTCACGCTCTCGACCAGATTGCCGATCAGGTCGCCGCGGCGCTGGAGCTGGTTGTCGACTTGCGCCCACTTCTGGGTGACGGCTTCCTTGCTCGTGACGAGCTGGTTGTAGTTGCCGGCGACGCAGCCGCCGAATCCAAGCAGCACCACGGCCAGCACCACGATCGCGATCATTCCACGGCGCATCGATGTTCCTCCTGATTCCAGTCCGAGCGCGGCGCCACGTCAGCGCCGCGGGGGAAGACTACCAGTTGGCTCCGCCGCCGCCGCCACCACTGCCGCCGCCGCCGAAGCCGCCGAACGAACTGCCGCCACCACCTCCGAAACCGCCGCCCCAACCACCGAAACCCCCGCCGCCACCCCAGGGGCCGCCCCGGAAGTGCCGACCGCGTCGACCGCGTGTGGCCGAGTTCGCGGCCATGAACACCACCAGGAAGAGCGCGAAGATCAACAAGGTGACGATCATCGGCGGCCGGCCCGACTTCCGCGTCGAGTCGTAGGTCAGCGGCCGGCCGTCCCACTCGAGTGAGACGCCCTTCTCCTCGGCGATGCGAAGCGCAGCGCGCTGGACCGCGACGCGCACGCCATCGGATGCCCGTCCGGCTCGGAAGAGCGGGACGACCTCGCGCCGCAGCATCGTCGCCTGCCATCCGTCGGTCAGCGTGCCCTCGAGTCCATAGCCCGTCTCGAAGCGGATCGCGCGCTGCTCCACTGCGACGAGCAGCAGCAGCCCCTCATCGGATGCCGCGTTCCCGATGCCGTACTCGGCGAACACGCGCACTTTGTAGTCGCCCGGATCCTCCGGCGCCGTGCTGGGCACGGTCAGCACCGCGAACTCGACGCCGGTTCGCTGCTTCAGTTGGTCGAGGAAACCTTCGAGGATCGCGGTCTCGCCGCCCAGGATCCCGGCGGCATCCGTGACGAATCCCGCAGCAGGGGGGATCGCCGCGCGTCCCGTCTCCTGCGCGCCGGCCACGCGCACGCCCACGATGAGCACCGCGCCGAGCAGCAGCGCGCGAAGCAGTCGGTTCACTTGAGTTGCAGTCCGTCGATCGCGCCGATCAGGGACTCGATGGCCGAGAGGAATCGTCGGTAGCGATCCCTCACTTCGGCCTCCTTGAGCGTGTCGTCCGAGTGCCGCACGAGATGCGGCCCGAGCAGGGCGGCGGCATCCACCCGATGCAGTTGGGCGATGCGATCGATCACCCGCTCGAGGCTCGCGGGGACCGGTTCGCCCTGGAGGCGGAGCAATGTGCGGAACTGGGTGTGGAAGCTGCTCGCCAGAGCATCGAGAGCATGCTGGAGTCGCTTCGCGTCATGCCCGGCGGCCAGGTACTCCTGCCTCAGCCGGAGGTGCTTGCCGCGCAGTTCCTGCTCGCACTGGAGACGAAGGTGCCGCCGAGGCACGGTGATCGCGCCGAGCACATCAGCGCCTTCGAGACGGAGGTGGCATTCCTGGATCTCGAGGAATTCGATGGGGAACACATCGAGCGAGGCCACGATCTGGTCATGGGTCAGGAACAGCGGATCGAAGTGCGGCGGCCGCTTCGACGAGGGTATGGCCGCGGCGACGTGGTCGAGCGTGTCGCCATCGAGCGAGCGCGCGACGATCAGGATGTTGATCCGTTGCCTCTCCACCGAGAATCCCTGTACCAGCACGCTGCCGGTGAGGTAGGCACTGAGGAACGAGCCCTCGAGCGCTTCGCGAACGGGGGAGAGCCATCGCCGCGAGGCGTCCAGAACATCGGCGGCGGGTTCGATCCGAAGGGGGGCGTTGGTCACGTCTCGACGATAGCGCACGCGATGGAGTGCTCCAACCTTCATGCGAGCCGGATCGCTCGATTTGACCCGCGTCGGAAAGCGCCCATAACGTGTCTGCCCGATCATCGTTCTCCCACGGGAGGCGTCGTGCACGAGGTGCTGGTCATCGGGGGTGGTCCCGCCGGTCTGACGGCTGGGATGTACGCCCGGATGCGTAAGATGAGTGTGCTCGTGGTGGACGCAGGACGGCTGGGTGGCCAGCTCGTCTCGCTCTACGGCGATAAGCCCGTGCATGACTGGCCCGGCTACATGCAGATCATCGCCGGTTCGCTCGCGGACACGTTCATCGAGCATGCACGCGAACTGGGTGTCGAGATGATGGATCAGACCAAGGTGCTCGACCTCACGCGCCAGGACGACGGTGTGTGGCAGGTGCACACACAACATCAGCAGACGCGCGAGGAGCAGACACTCCAGGCGCAGAGCATCATCATCGCCATCGGCGGCGGCGCGTTCGAACCGCGCCGACTCAAGCTCGCTGGCGAAGAGACGTTGGAGGAGGACCAACTCACCTACCGCATGGTCGACAAGTCCAAGGTCACGGGACTCGACGTGGTGGTGGTGGGTGGCGGTGACTCGGGCCTCGAGAGCGCGCAGGCTGCGCACGAGGCGGGAGCACGCGTGACACTGGTGCAGGTGCTGGAGCGCTTCACCGGGATGGAGACGAACATCGAGAAGGTGGAGAGCTACGGCGTGACCTCGCACTTCCAGACGCGCGTCAAGGAACTCGTCCTCGTGGACGGACGGCTTCGCGCGATCGTCTGCTCCAAGAAGGGGCAGGACGAGCCGCTGCGCCTGCCGTGCGATCACCTCGTCGTCAACATCGGGAACTCCGTCAACCTCGAAGCGGTCAAGCGATGGGGCATCGCGGTCGAGGGGAATCTCATCCCCGTCGATCCGCACATGCGCACGAACCTCGAGGGCGTGTTCGCCTGCGGTGACATCGTGACCTGTGAGGCCAAGTACAAACTCCTCCTGACGGCCTCCAAGGAGGGCGCCGTGGCGGCCAACTCGGCCTACGTGCACGTGCGCAAGCCATCCCGCGTCACCATGGGAGATCTCTACTCGTGAAGCCCGTCCTCAACGACTTCAGCATCCATCTGGCGACCGTGAACGGGTCCGGCAGCCAAAGCTCCAACAGCCTGCTCCTGCGCGCCATCTTCCAGATGGGCATCCCGGTGAGCGGCAAGAACCTGTTTCCCTCCAACATCGCGGGCCTGCCGACATGGTTCACGATCCGCGTGAGTGCGGAGGGCTGGGTGGCGCGCCGTCGCACCAACGATATTCTCGTGGCGATGAATCCGGAGACCGCGGCTCGCGACGTCGCCGAGATGGGGCCGGGCTCGGTCATCATCATCAATGACTCGATCAAGATCCCGGACGTGCCCGCCGATCGCACGGTGCACCGCGTTCCGATGGCCAAGCTGATGGAGTCCATCACGACCGACGTCAAGCTCCGGCGGCTCGTGATCAACATGCTCTACGTCGGCGTGCTCGCCGAGTTGCTCGGGATCGAAGAGCAGGAGCTCGACCGTTCGCTGCACGCCCAGCTCGGCCACAAGCCCAAGGCGATGACGCTCAATCAGGCTGCGCTCCGTGCTGGCATGGAGTACGCGCGGGCCAACGTGACCGTGCTGCAGCCGTTCCGACTCGAGCGCATGACGCACACCGACGACCTGATCCTCATCGACGGCAACACAGCCGGTGCTCTCGGCGCGCTGTTCGCCGGTGTCACGGTCGTCTCGTGGTACCCGATCACGCCCTCGAGTTCGCTGGTCGAGGCCCTGATCGGCTTCCTCGAGGAGTTCCGCCGTGATCCCGAGACCGGCCGCAACACGTTCGCGGTGGTGCAGGCCGAGGACGAGATCGCGGCGATCGGCATGGTGCTCGGCGCCGGCTGGGCCGGCGCGCGTGCCATGACCTCGACCTCGGGGCCCGGGCTCTCGCTCATGACCGAGTTCGCGGGCTACGGCTACTACGCCGAGATCCCCGCCGTCATCTGGGACATCCAGCGGGTCGGCCCGAGCACGGGTCTACCGACGCGCACGGCGCAGTCGGACCTCTCGTTCGTCGTCTCGATGTCGCACGGCGACACGCAGTACCCGGTCCTGCTGCCGGCATCGGTCGAGGAGTGCTACCAGTTCGCGATGGACGCATTCGATCTGGCGGAGCGGCTGCAGATGCCGCTGTTCGTTCTCTCGGATCTCGACCTCGGCATGAACAGCTGGATGTCGAAGCCGTTCGCCTATCCGGAGCGTCCGTGGGATCGCGGCAAGGTGCTCGACGATGAGGCGCTCGCCAAGCTCGCATCCTTCGAGCGCTATCGCGATGTGGATGGCGATGGCATACCGTACCGCACGCTGCCGGGGATCCGTGATCCACGCGGCGCGTTCTTCACGCGCGGCTCGGGACACGATGAGGCGGCGCGCTACACGGAGTCGGGCGAGGTCTACGTGCGCAACATGGATCGTCTGCGCCGCAAGTACGACACGGCTCGCACGCTCGTTCCCGCCCCCGAGCTTCAGGCGACCGACGGTGCTGAGATCGGACTGATCGCGTACGGGTCGACCCACTGGGCGTTGCTCGAGGCCCGGCATCTGCTGGAGGGTCAGGGACTCGCGACGTCCTACCTGCGCGTGCGGGCGCTTCCGTTCGCCGCGTCGATCGCGGAGTTCGTCCGCGGCCATCGCACCGTGATCGTGGTCGAGCAGAATCGCGAGGGCCAGCTGGCCGATCGCCTCCGGCTCGAAGTGCCCGATTGCGCTGCCCACATCCATTCCGTGCTCCACTACGACGGCATGCCGATCGATGCCCAGTGCATCATCGACGGTGTGCTCGCGCGTGCGGGCATGCCGGCTGCACAAGGAGCCTCCCGATGAGCACCGCCAGCACCCCTCCCGCGATGCCGGTCAACCGGATCGGTCTGACGCGCGCCGACTACGACGGGGCCAAGACCACGCTGTGCCCCGGTTGCGGCCACAACGCCATCACGGGCGGCATCATCACGGCCGCGTTCGAGGCCGGACTCCACCCGCATCAGGTGGCCAAGCTCTCCGGCATCGGCTGTTCCAGCAAGACGCCGGCCTACTTCCTCGGGCAGTCGCACGGATTCAACTCGGTGCACGGCCGCATGCCGAGCATCGCCACGGGCGTGCACACGGCGAACCGGCAACTGCTCCTGATCGGCGTGTCCGGTGATGGCGATACGGCGAGCATCGGGCTGGGGCAGTTCTGCCATCTCGTGCGCCGCAATGTGCCGACCGTCTACATCGTCGAGAACAACGGCGTCTATGGCCTCACCAAGGGGCAGTTCTCCGCCACCGCCGATCTCGGGAGCACGCAGAAGTCCGGTCGGGCCAACGAACTCATGCCGATCGATCTCTGTGCCATTGCGATCGAGTTGGGTTGCAGCTTCGTCGCGCGCTCGTTCTCGGGCGACCAGAAGCAGTTGCGGCCCCTGCTCAAGGCGGCCTTCGCACACCGCGGCACCGCGGTGATCGACGTCGTCAGCCCGTGCGTGACGTTTGCGGACCATGAGGGTTCGACCAAGTCGTACGCGGCCGTGAAGCAGACCGACTCGCCACTGCACGACATCGACTACGTGCCGTTCTACGAGGACATCCATGTCGATTACGAGCCCGGGACGACGCGCGAAGTGCGCATGCCCGACGGATCGACGCTGGTGTTGAAGAAGCTGGCCGAGGACTTCGATCCGACCGATGCCCGGCTCGCGCTCAGTGTGCTCCATGAAGCGCGTCAGGACCGCAAGCTCGTCACCGGACTGCTCCACATCGATTCCGCCTCACGGCCGTTCGATGAGGACCTCGAGCTGGTGGAGACGCCGCTGGCGCAGTTGCCGCTCGATCGTGTCCGGCCATCGCGCGACGTGCTCGAGGCGATCATGCGGGCCCATCGCGACGGTACGGTCGCCGTGGCGGCAGGCGGCGGATGACCGCGAGCGCGTCCGCCGTCCGCGCCGGTTTCGATGAACGCGCGTCCGGCTATGCGCTGTGGGACGAACTGGCGGCCGGGGACACACGCGACCGCGTGCTCGAACACCTCGATCCCGTGACGGACGAGGTCCTGCTCGACCTGGGGGCCGGCCCCGGCGCGATGACGCGTGCGGTCGGGCCGTTCGTTCGACGGGTGATCGCGCTCGATGTGTCCGCTCAGATGCTGCGCGCACTGGGGCTCGAGTCGAGGCGCGCCGGGCGCCTCGTGCCGCCTCGGATCCAGGCGGATGCCGCTTCATTGCCCTTGTCGGATGCGAGTATCGATCTCGTGGCGTGCCGGCATGCCTGGCGACTGTTCCCCGATCCACTCACGGTCGCACGCGAGATCCATCGCGTGACCAGGCCTGGCGCCCGCATCGTGATCTGCGACCTGGTCGGCTCGGGAGATCCCGACGTCGACGCCGCGCTCGAGGCGTTCGAATCCGAGCTCGAGCCGGTGAGTGTCCGCATCGCCACGGCCGAGGCCTGGCGCGAGAGGTTCCTCGAAGCGGGCTTCCGCGTCGAGTGGCTCGACTCGCCGATCCACGACCTGCAGGCAGGACGCTCGCTGCTCGATCGTTGTGCCCGGGCCGGGGCCTCGAGCGCAGCCTTCGAGACGGCGAGGCAACACCTTCTGAACGGGCCCGAGGGCCTGCGGCGGCATCTACGCGTGCTCGTCCACGGCGACGACATCCAGTGGCACCCGCCGCTCGGGCTGCTGGCGGCACGCCGACTCCGCTGAGGGGCTCCCATTCAGGTCTTGGAGGAACCCGCAGCGAGCGCTAACGTCATGCGGACGCGAGCCCCCTGTGGCCGCGACGGAGGCGCTCTCGTGTCCTCACCCGATTCCCCCTCGACTCACCCGGCCGGGTCCCCCAGCCCCGCCTCGCTCGTCGCGCGGCACGTGGCGGCTCGTTCGCGAGACGGGATGTGTGTCGTCGGCCCCGACCTGCGGACCCGCTTCGTCAGCGTCGTGTTGGCCGAGATGCTCGGCTATCCGGCCGAGGAGATGTTGGGCCGACCGCTCCGGGACCTGATCACCGAGGATCTCTGGCCGAGCGTCGAAGCTGCTGCCACGGGACGAAGCCGCGATGACCCCGGGCTGCTGCCGGTCGTATTCCGGCACCGCGACGGCAGTCGGATCGAAGCGGTCGTCGTGTGCACCCCGATGTTCGGCGCCGAGGACGAGTTCCTCGGCGCGATCGGGACGATCTCGGATGTCCGAGTGATCGCGGCCGCCGAGATCGCGGCGCAGCAGATGATCACCGCCAAGCTCGACCTGCTCGAGAACATGCTGGATCACATCCCGATCATGGTCGCCAAGTTCAGCCCCGAGGGCACGCCGCTCTACTTCAACGACGAACTCGAACGAAAGCTCGGCTGGACGCTCGAGGAGGCCGCGAGTGACCCGCAGTTCCTCGAGAAGATCCACCCGGACAGGGAGATGAGCGAGGAGGCGTTCGCGACTCTGCGGCGAGCCGACGGCAAGTGGGTACAACTGCAGCAGCGAACTCGCGATGGCTCCCTCCTCCGTACGTCGTGCGTCGTGACGAGGCTGGCCGATGGCAGCGTGCTCGGCATCGCCGAGGACATCACCGAACGAGTCAAGCTGGAGGAGCAGCTGCTCCAATCCCAGCGGCTCGACAGCGTCGGCCGACTCGCGGGCGGCGTCGCGCATGATTTCAACAATCTCCTCACGGTCATCATCGGCTATGGCGAGATGCTGGATGGCACGATCGGCCCCATGCATCCGGCGCGGTCGATGCTCTCGGAGATCCGCCACTCGGCTGATCGCGCGCGCGACCTGACGGCGCAGTTGCTCGCCTTCGCGAGGCGGCAGGTCATTCGCCCACGCCAGATCGAGCTCGATGAGTTGGTGCGCGGGACCGAGCGCATTCTGCGGCGCCTGATCGACGAGCTCATCGAGATCTCACTCGATCTCGCCTCCGCCGGGCACTCGGTACGGGTCGATCCCGGCCAGATGGAGCAGGTGCTGCTCAATCTGGCGCTCAATTCCCGTGATGCCATGCCGCGAGGCGGCAAACTGACGATCGAGACCGCGTACGTGACGCTCAGCGAGCTCTACGCGCAACAGCACGATGATGTCCGCAGCGGCCCGCACATCGTGCTGGTGGTGAGCGACACGGGCGAGGGGATGTCGGGCGAGACGCTGTCGCACATCTTCGAGCCGTTCTTCACCACCAAGGCGCCGGGCCGCGGCACCGGACTCGGCCTCGCGACCGTCTACGGCATCGTCAAGCAGTCGGGCGGCCACATCTTCGTTTACTCCGAGCCCGCGACGGGGACGACGTTCAAGGTCTACCTGCCGGTCGCGGCGGGCGGGGTCGAGGAGCCCATGGTGGAGGCCGGTCCGCGCCAGGCGTCGTTGGTGGGGCACGAACGTGTGTGGGTGGTCGAGGACGAGCCCCACGTACGGACGCTCACCGCGAGGATCCTGCGCGAGGCGGGCTACGAGGTGTCCGAGGCCGAGGGCCCGACTCAGGCGTTGGAACTCGCGGCGGGGCTCGAGTTCGGCCCCGATGTGCTCCTCACCGATGTCGTGATGCCGGGCATGAGCGGACGCGATCTGGCGGACCGGCTGCACGAGAAGTGGCCTGCGACGCGCGTGCTCTATGTCTCGGGCTATACGCACAACACGATCGTGCATCACGGTGTGCTCGAGTCCGGCGTCGAATTCCTCGGCAAGCCGTTCACGCCGTCGCAACTGCTCGCCCGCGTCCGAGAGGTGCTCGGCTCCGGCGTCGTTCCCTGAGCGAGTCGCCGATTCTGGTCAGTCGGCGGTGGCGGTCTCGATGACGTAGTGCGTCTCCAAGGCAGCCCGCGCGCGCTCCAGGTCGGCGGCCTTCACGAGCAGCACGTCGGTGTCATGCGTGCTCAGCACGAACACGGGCACGGCGGCCGCGGCCAACGGAGCGGTGAGGGCGTGGAGGACGCCGGTGACATCGAAGGGGATCGGCCCCTCCAGAATCAGGGCGCGCCACGGGCCCTCCCATCGGTCGATCGAGGGCGGCAGATCATCGACCGGGCAGACGAGCGAGAGTTCGTCGGGCGTCCGCGTCAGGCTCCAGAAGTCAGCGGCGGCATGGAACACCCAGGCGGGCAGCGGTGCGTCGGGGGGGAAGCGGCAGATCGCGAGCGACCATGGCATCAATCGCAGCGTGCGGCTCACGGGAAGTGCACGTCCCCGTCGTCGTCCAGCACCTCGATCGCCTGACACGGGCACGCCTCGGCGGCCTCGATCAGTTTCTCGACCGGCTCCGCATCGGCATCCATCACCATGGCCTTGCCCTTGGAGTCCAGCGCGAACACGGCAGGCGCGATCTCGACGCACTGGGCGTTGCCACAGCAGTGCTGACGGAGAATGCGTATCTGCATGCGAGGACCTCTCCTTCGGAGGAAGTGCGGCAGGCATGGTGCGCGAACCGGGCGACTGCGGCAAGCGTGCACCCCGGCGTCGGATGCTGGCGTGAGCCACGGGCGGTCGCTAGAGTCACGCCCCTGGTCATCTCATCGGCACCTCTCGCACAGGACTCCATCATGGATCCCATCACCTCGTATCTCGAGCAGCACCAGGACCGCTTCCTCGATCAACTCCAGCAGTCACTGCGCATCCCGTCGGTCAGCGCGCAGCCCGGGCACAAGGCCGATGTGCGCGCGTGTGCCGAGCACCTGGTGGCGCACCTCAAGAAGATCGGGATGCCGAGGGCGGAGGTCGTGGAGACGGCGGGGCATCCGGTCGTGTACGCCGAGTGGTTGGGTGCGAAGGGCACTCCGACCGCGCTCATCTACGGCCACTACGATGTGCAGCCGGCCGAGCCGCTCGAGTTGTGGCGCACGCCCCCGTTCGAGCCGGTCGTGCGAGACGGCAAGCTCATCGCCCGCGGGTCGGCGGACGACAAGGGGCAGGTCTACATGCACCTCTCCGCCATCGAGGCCCACTTGGCGGTCAACGGCAAGCTGCCGATCAACGTGAAACTGGTGATCGAGGGCGAGGAGGAGGTCGGCAGCGAGCACCTCGGGCACTTCCTCCGTTCGCGCCGTGCCGAACTCGACGCCGATGTCATCGTGGTCAGCGACACCAGCATGCTGGCGCCCGATCACCCGGCGCTGACCATCGCGCTGCGTGGCATCGTCTACACGCAGATCGAGGTCGTCGGCCCGACGCGCGACCTCCACTCGGGCCAGTTCGGCGGCTCGGTGCAGAACCCGGCGAATGCACTCGCCACCATCATCGCGGGGCTGAAGGACGCCGATGGCCGCATCACCGTGCCCGGCCTGTACGACGACGTGCGCGAGTTGTCGGCCGCGGAACGCTCCCAGTTGGCCGCGATCCCGTTCGACGAAGCGCAGTTCATCGGTGAGAGCGGCGCGCCGGTCGGATTCGGCGAGAAGGGCTACTCGACGCTCGAGCGCATCTCAGTGCGACCGACGCTCGATGTGAATGGCATCTGGGGCGGCTACATCGGCGAAGGGAGCAAGACCGTGCTGCCGAGCTTCGCAGCGGCCAAAGTCAGCATGAGACTCGTTCCCGATCAGGATCCGGCCAAGGTTTTCGCCGCGTTCAAGGCGCACGTGCTGAGCCTGGCCCCGATCGGCGTCACGGTGAAGGTCGGCGATCATCACAGCGCCCGGCCGTTCCTGACCTCGCCCGACCATCCGATGATCCGTGCTGCCGAACGCGCCCTGGCGCGGGCATGGCCCAAGCCGGTGGCCATGCTGCGAGAGGGCGGATCGATCCCGGTCATGGCCACGTTCCAGGAGACTCACGGGCTGCCGAGCATCCTCATGGGCTTCGGGTTGCACGACGATCAGGTGCACGCGCCCAACGAGAAGTTCTCGCTCAGCTCGTACCACGGCGGCACGCGCAGCTGCGCCTACCTCTACGAGGAGCTGGCTCGAGTCGAGTGATCCGGCGCGGGCCTCAGGCCGCTTCGGCATGCGGATCCGAATCGCGCCGTGCAGGCCCAACCGCTATCATCAAGGCGCTCATGCGTCCCCTCAGCCCTCGGCTCCTGATTCCGGCCCTGCTCGCAGCGCTCCTCCTGCCGGCGACGGCCGCTGCCCTCGACCGCACGCTCGTCGTGCGCGGCCGCGCCGTGGACCGCGAGGGATCGCCCATCGCTGGTGCGCGCATCAGCGCCCGAGGCGGGGCGACGCTGACCGCCACCACGGATGCCAGCGGGCGCTATGAACTCCGCGTGATGATCGGGAGTCCGGCTTCACTCGAGCGCGCGTCCTTCGCGCTCGAGGTTCGGGCCGAGTACGACGGGCGTCGGCTGCCGTTCGCGATCCAGGGGTCGGCGTTCGCGCTCGATGTCTCGCTGGTCCCTGGCACGCCCGCCAGGGCTCGCGTGCGATCGAACGCCCCATCCGCCTCACTCGCGGTCGCCGCGGCGTTCGTGTCGACCGGCGCACCCGAGGCGGTCGTCGAGATCGATTTCGGCGGCGCGGGCGCGGGTGGCGCCCCTCGACTCTCGGCGGTCGAGGAGGTGCCGGTGGCGAACGGAGCCGGATCGAGTGCCAGCACGCGCCCCTCTCCGCCGTCGACGCCAGCACCCGTCGTCCGCACGCCTCCGGCCAGCTCGCCGCGCCCGGTGCCGGCCGCCTCATCGGCCCGGCGCGACAGCCTGCGGCGCGTGGCCGCGGCCGAGGCTGCAAGCCTGCAGCGCGCGCGGGCCGAAACGCTCGCGCGCGCGCGACTCGCCGCACGCGAGGCGCGCGGGAAATCGACACCTCGCATCACGCCGCGGGTCACCACGCCGATCGCGACATCGATCGCCGCCTCCGCGCGCCAGGTGGACACGCTTCGCACGGTGCAACTCGTGGTCGAGGTGGATTCGCTCGCGGGTGTCCCGGGTGATCCGGAGAAGCGTGTCCAGCGGATCGATCCATGGGCCACGACCGCGACCGCCATGAGCGATGTCGATAGTTGCGCCTGCCGGCTTCGTGGCACGGTCGAGGTGGATTGGGACCGTCCGCTCGAGCAGGATCTCCCGGTCGAGATCCTCTTGACCGGGCCCGCCTCCCAGCGTGCCCAGGTCGAGTTGTTCATCGGCTCGCCCCGCGAGTTCCACATGGGGCCGCTGCCCTGTGGCACGTACCAGCTCGAACTGCGACCTGCCGGCCGTCTGCGCTACGGCCTCGCACGCGGGGATGGTCGGATCGAGTGCCGGGGATCCGCACAGGTTCGCGTGGTCCTGACTCCCGTTCGTCGTTGAACGGTTAGCGTCCGGCACGCTCCCGCATGCGCGAACCCCTCCACCCACGGGCCCTCACCGAGCTCCTGGTCGGCGCGGCGAGTGTGAGCCCTCGCCCCACGGCCGAGAACGCCTGTGCCGAACTCCTGTCGCGCGCCCTTCCGGAGGGACTCGAACAAGGTCGCGTGTGGACACCGGATCAGCGCGCCATCCTCTGGGCCCATCGCCCGGGTCGTGGCCGCCGCGTGACGTTGATGCTCGGACATCACGACACCGTCGGCGCGGACGAGTTCGCCTCGATCGAGACTCCACTCGGCTCGCACATCGCGTTCTCGCCCCGCCCGCTTCGAGACGCCTTGCTCGATCATGCCGACCGCCACGGGGCGCCCGAGTCCGTGCTCGCGGATCTTGCCGAGGAGCGCGAGGCGCCCGGCACCTGGATGTTCGGGCGCGGCGCGCTCGACATGAAGAGCGGATTGGCGGCCGGCGTCGCCGCTATCTCGACTCTGGCGGAGTCGGAGGCGCCCGAGACCGGCGTCGTTTTCGCAAGTTGCCCGGACGAGGAAGTGGACTCGGCGGGGATGCATGCACTCGTCCATGCGCTTCCGGCCTGGCTCCAGTCGCGCGATCTCGAACTGGCGGGCGTGCTCAATCTGGACTTCTGCGAGGGGCCGCACATCCATGTCGGCGCGATGGGCAAGTTGCGCGCGATGCTCTGGGTGCTGGGAGCGCCGACTCATGTCGGTGCACCGTTCGCGGGGGTGGACGCGGCCTTCGTCGCCGGCGCCCTCGCACGGGCGCTTCCTCTATCGCCAGCGCTGATCGATCGCTCGGCGGGCGAGGTGGGCCCGGCCGCGGCCGTGCTGCGCCTGAGGGATCTCAAAGAACGATACGATGTGCAGACTGCGCCCGAGGCCGTGCTCGAATTGAACGTGCAGACCTTGGCCCGCGGCCCGGATGAGACCCTGATCGCGGTGCGTGATGCCGCGCGTGAGGCGCTCGCGTCCCTCGCCTCGGACGTGCGCTCTCTCTCCGGGAACACCACGGCGTGGCGCGAAGCACCTGCCGTGATGACGTTCGGCGAGTTGATGGCGGCGGCGGGAGAGGCGTTGCCGAGTTCGGTCCCGGGTGATCCGACGGCGCTCGCGATCGCGGAGCTGCGCTCGCTTGCGAGGCGAGCGGGCCTGGCGGGGCCGGCGGTCATCGTGGCATTGCTGCCGCCGTTCTATCCGCACACCGCGGCGGGGAACTCATCGTTCACGCGCATGATCACCGAGACGCTGGCCGCTGTGGGCGTCGAGTCGAAGGGGCCGTACCCGTTCATCACGGATTCGAGTCTCGTGGCGGGCGATGCGCGACTCGCGGCCGCAGCGGCGCGCTGGACGCCGGGTGCCATGCGCGCCAGCTTCCCGCCGCCGCCACTCGGAGTCGATGTCGTGAACCTGGGTCCGTGGGGGCGCGACGCGCACGGACTGTGGGAACGCGTGCGCGCGGACTGGGCGTTCGATCTTCTGCCCCGGTTGATCGAGCGTGTGCTGCGCGCCGTCTGAGTCTCAGTTCGTGCGGAAGTTCCCGAACTTGAGCTCGGCCCCGAAGTCATGCTTGCGCAACAGCGTCATCACCTCTTGAAGCGAGTCCTTGTCGGGTGACGTGATGCGCACCATGTCGCCCTGGATCGAGGACTGCACCTTCTTGAGCTTGTGGTCCTTCAGGTAGCGCACGATGTCGCGGCACTGGTCGCTCGAGAACCCGCTCACCAGTTCGATCGACTGCCGCACGCTCATGCCAGCGGCGCCTTCGGACTTGCCGGGCTTGAGGTTCTGAATGGGCACTTTGCGCTTGATCATCTTGGACTGGAGCACATCCCAGACGGCCTGCAACTTGAAGTCGTCCGGCGCGGTCAGCGTGATCGTGTTGGCCTTGGCATCGAGTTCGATCCCGACCGTGATTCCCTTGAAGTCGAAGCGCTGCGTGACTTCCTTGGTCGTCTGATCGACGGCGTTGTTCACCTCCATCATGTCGACCCCGGTCGTCACATCGAATGAACTCGAGCTGGCCATCGGATCATCTCCTCGAGAAGGGCGTTGCTCAGCGTGGCGATCGTGCGCGAGCCGAGCGGGGATGGGCTGTCAGGATGCGCGCCGTCACCTCGCGCGCTTCGGCATGGGCCCCGCCTCGCAGCACCTCGCGGCGCAGTGCGGCGATCGTGAGTCTCTGCGTGTCCCACAGGACGCGCTTCGCGGCAACCGTGGGACTGACGAAACCACCGCGGTCGTGTTCCTCGGAGAGCTGCACGCTGTCCGTGCTCGCGACCTCGGCAGCGAAGGCGGGCACCATGCGGATCGAATCGCTCGAGGGATCGTAGAAGCTCGTGAGATGCGAGAGCGCCCACCAGCGACGCGGCGTCAGCGCGGTCTCCTCGAAGACTTCCCGAGCGGCGGCGACATAGGCCCGCTCGCCGCGCTCGATCCCACCGGTGATCGGTTGCCATATTCCGGGAAGGGTTCTTTCGAGCGCTCGGCGGAGCAGCAGCAACTCGACTCGCCTCGCGCGTCGCCGAAAGACGTAAACCTCGACCTGACTGCACTCTACGGGCGTCATGCCGGGCAAACTACCACAGCCTGTGGAGAACTCGCCGAGCAGCGGCTGGGCGGGCCCCGGGCAGCCTCACTTGACGCTCGGCAGGGGTGTCCCATAGGTTCCCGCCGCTCTCGCAACTGTTGCGGTTCCTTCGGTTGGAGCCGCTTTGTGAAAAGTTTCACTGGGCCCCAGCATGACCTCTCCGCACGCACCGAAGGATCGAAGTTCCCTGCGGAAGGCCAGCATGCTGATGGTCATCCCGACCCTGCTGCTCATCGCACCTCTGGTGGGTTTCTTCCTCGGCAGGTTCCTGGATACGAAGTTCGGCACCGACCCCTGGATCTCCTTCATCGGGCTGGTGGCGGGGTTCGTGGCCGCCGGTCGCGAGATCGTGTCCATCATCCGCAGAGTCCGTGCAGAAGGGGAGGACGGCAGGCGCTGACCCCCAAGGGGCTGTGCCGCCTCACCATGGGTCTCGAATTCCTCGTACGCGTCCGTCGTACTTCGCTGGTGACCGGATTCCTCGGCGCCTTGGCGGCGTTCGCCTACGTCTCGACGTCGACTGGGCTCGGATTCACCGCAGGCCTGATCTGGTCGCTGTTCAATCTCGGCCTGATCGAGCAGGTGGTGCTGGGCATGACGTCGGCGGATCGCGGTAGCCGCCCGGCGATCACCCGTATCGCGCTCGGCTTCGCGGGTTCTCTCGCGCTCTTCGCTGCGGGCTGGTGGCTGCTGCTCAAGCTGCCGGCGATCGCGCTCGTCTCCGGATTCACGCTGCCCTTCGGCATCATCGTGCTCAAGGCGGCCTCCCGCATGGTGATCGATTCGCCTGCCTGGAGCCGCGCCACGCGCTCCGCCTGGACCGGCATCGTGATCCTCTCGCTCGTGATCGGCGGCGCCTGGTTCGGCGCGCAGGTGCTGCGCCCGATGATCGCTTCCGACGCGTTTGCGGCCGACACGCACGCACCGGCCGAAGCTGGGCACGCGGCTGCGACCGATGCGCACGGCGCCACCGACTCGCACGCCAAGCAGTCGGCTGGCCCCAAGGGCTTCCCGCACTTCCTCGGCTTCATCATCGCCGCCAACCACGGCACGCCGCTCGGTGACTTCCTCCATCACTTCGAGTACGTGATCTTCGCGATGCTGGTGGCGCTGATCCTGTCGGTGATCTGCATCCTCGCAACGCGCAACCCCAAGATGATCCCAGGCGGCATGCAGAACGTGGTCGAGTTGGGTGTCGAGACGGCGCGCGACTTCTTCACCGGGATCCTCGGTCCCAAGTACGGACCGCCGCTCGTGCCGTTCCTCGGCACGCTGTTCCTCTACATCTGGGCGATGAACTTCTTCGGCACGATCCCGTTCATGCACTCGCCGACGGCGAACCTCAACATCACCGTGGCCATGGCGCTGACCGTGTTCGCCTACGTGCAGTTCATCGGGTTCAAGGAACTCGGTTTCTTCGGCTACTTCTTCCACTTGATGGGCAACCCCAAGTCCGCAGTCGACTGGGCGCTCGTGCCGCTGATGCTGCCGGTCCACGTGATCGGCGAGATCGCCAAGCCCATCTCGCTGTCCTGCCGTCTGTTCGGGAACATCTTCGGAGAGGACATGCTGCTCGTCGGATTCGCCACCCTGGGCGTGATGACGCTCTCGGGGCTGCATCTGCCGATCGGCATCCCGCTCCAGGTGCCGTTCATGTTCCTCGGCGTGTTCATCACGCAGCCCGTGCAGGCGCTCGTCTTCACCATGCTCAGCACCATCTACTTCCTCCTCATGCTGCCGCACGACCATGGTCACGGTCATGAGGGGGAGGCGCACCACCCCGCTCACTGACCCAAAGTCAAGGAGATCCCATGGATTACCAGGCTGCTCTCGGTCTCGCGCTCCCGCTCGGCGTCGGCGTTGCCGCCATCGGCTCGGGCATCGGTCTCGGCATGATCGGCAATGGTGCGATGCAGGCCATCGGTCGTCAGCCCGAGGCGACGGACAAGATCCAGACCGCGATGATCATCATCGGCGCGTTCGCCGAGGCGCTCACGATCTACGCGTTCGTCACCGTGTTCCTTCTGTCGGGCAAGATCGGCGGCTGAGCCGCGGGCTCCCGCTCCATCCGCATCCGCACGCGCCGCGCTCCGTGGGTTCGTCCCCGGCGCGATCGCGAGGAGCATTCATGAACGGTCTGATCGACATCCAAATCGTCGTCACCCAGATCATCGGCTTCGTGATCTTCGTTCTGATCATGCGGGCGATGGTGTGGAAGCCGATGCTCGCGCATCTCGAAGCTCGCCGGCAGCGCATCGCCGCGGAGTTCGCGGACGCCGAGCAACGCAAGAGCGAGGCGGATCAGCTGAAGGCGAAGTACGAGGCCGAGATGCGCACCATCGAGGCCACGGCCCGCCAGCGGCTGCAGGAAGCCATCGCCGAGGGCCAGAAGGTCGCCGGCGAGATCCAACTCGATGCACAGAAGAAGGCACAGAGCCGACTCCAGCGCGCCGAGGATGAAGTGGCACGTGAGACCGAGAAGGCCAAGGAGATCATCAAGGAACAGGTGATCAGCCTCTCGCTCCGCACGGCCGAGAAGATCCTCCGCACCAAGCTCGATGACGCGGCGCAGCGTAAGCTCGCCTCGGAGTTCATCGATGAGGTCGGTTCCGCTCGATGAAGAACGTCTCCGTCTCCGGCCGTTACGCGCGCGCCCTGTTCCTGCTGAGCGAGAAGCGATCGGGCAGGGACCAGGCGGTGCTCGTGCCCGTGCTCGAACTCACGCTCGAGGAGCTGAAGGGCGTCTCGAAGCTCGTGGCGCCGGGCACGCGGGCCGGTGACTTCCTCACGCATCCCAAGGTGAGCCCCGCCGACAAGCGCGCGGTGCTCGAGCGCGGGCTCACGGGCAAGGTGCAGCGCAGCGTGCAGGTCTTCGCCGATCTGCTGTTGCGCAAGAAGCGCCTGTCGCTCATGAGCACCATCGCCACCGATTTCCAGGTGCTGGTGGAACGTGCCAAGGGGTTGCAGCGGGCGGTGGTCACGAGCGCGGTCCCGCTCGAGGATGCCGAGACCACACGACTGCTCGCCGAACTCGAGCGGACGACGGGGAAGCGCATCGTGCTCAGCCAGGAGGTCGACCCCTCCTTGCTCGGGGGCGCCTACGTCCGCATCGGAGACCACATCCAAGATCGCAGCGTCAAGACGCTGCTCGCGACCATCTCGCAGCAGCTCTACGAGACCGGCGTTTGATCACGCGCCGGTCCATCACCTGAACATCCGGGGTTCCCACCCATGACATTCCGACCCGAAGAAGTGAGCGCCATCCTGGCGCAGGAACTCGAACGCTACGAGGCCAAGCTCGAGACCAAGAGCGTCGGCACCGTGCTGTCCGTCGGTGACGGTATCGCGCGCGTCTGGGGGCTCGAGGACGCCATGGCCGGCGAGCTGCTCAAGTTCCCGGGCGACGTCATGGGCATGGTGCTGAACCTCGAAGAGGACAACGTCGGAGCCGTGCTGTTCGGCTCGGACCGCAACATCAAGGAAGGCGATCGCGTCGAGAGCACCGGACGCATCGCCTCCGTGCCGGTCGGCAAGCTGATGATCGGCCGCGTCGTCAACGCGCTCGGTCAGCCGGTCGACGGCAAGGGCCCGATCGGCTCCGACAAGTACCGCCCGATCGAGTTCAACGCGCCGGGCGTCATCGAGCGCCAGTCGGTCAAGGAGCCGCTGCAGACCGGCATCAAGGCGATCGATGCCATGATCCCGATCGGCCGCGGCCAGCGCGAGCTCATCATCGGCGACCGCCAGACGGGCAAGACGACGATCGCCATCGACACGATCATCAATCAGAAGGGCACCGGCGTCATCTGCATCTACGTCGCGATCGGTCAGAAGGAATCGACGGTCGCCAACGTGGTGGGGACGCTCGAGAAGTACGGCGCCATGGAGTACACGATCGTGGTCACCGCCTCGGCTTCCGAGTCGGCGCCGCTGCAGTACATCGCGCCCTACACGGGTGTCGCGCTGGGCGAGGAGTTCATGTACGCGGGCGGTCACGTGCTGTGCGTGTACGACGATCTCTCGAAGCAGGCCACCGCGTACCGCCAGTTGGCGCTGCTGCTGCGCCGCCCGCCGGGTCGTGAGGCGTATCCGGGCGACGTCTTCTACTTGCACTCGCGTCTGCTCGAGCGTGCGGCCAAGCTGTCCGATGAACTGGGCGGCGGATCGCTCACTGCGCTGCCGTTCATCGAGACGCAGGCGGGTGACGTCTCGGCCTACATCCCGACCAACGTGATCTCGATCACCGACGGCCAGATCTTCCTCGAGGGCGACCTGTTCTACTCGGGTGTCCGTCCGGCCATCAACGTCGGTATCTCCGTCTCGCGAGTCGGTGGCTCCGCCCAGATCAAGGCGATGCGTCAGGTCGCCGGCCGCCTCCGTCTCGACCTCGCGCAGTACCGCGCGCTCGCGGCATTCGCGCAGTTCGGCTCGGATCTCGACAAGGCGACGCAGGCGCAGCTGACGCGCGGCGAGCGCATGGTCGAGTTGCTCAAGCAGGGCCAGTTCCAGCCGATGGCCGTCGAGGCGCAGGTGCTCTCGATCTGGGCCGGCTCGAACGGCTATCTCGACGACATCGCGGTCTCCGCGGTGCACCGCTTCGAGATCGAGTGGCTCGCCTTCATCGATGCGAGTTACCCGGAGCTGCCGCACAACATCCGCACCACCCAGGCACTCTCGGACGATGACATGAAGCGCCTGCACGAGGCGTGCAAGGCCTTCAAGGCCCAGTTCAAGGCTTAGAGGACATGCCGTCACTCAAGGATCTCCGCCGGCGCATTCGCGCCACCAAGAGCACGCAGCAGATCACCAAGGCCATGGAGATGGTGGCCGCGGCGAAGCTGAGGCGTGCCCAGTTGCGCGCGCAGGCGGCGAGCCCCTATGCGGCCAAGATCAGCGAGATGCTGGCCAACCTCTCGGGCGCGGCCTCCGAACTCGAGCACCCGCTGTTCAAGACGCGCGAGGTCAAGGTCACGGCCCTGGTCCTGGTGACCGCCGAGCGCGGTCTGTGCGGCGCTTACAACAGCAACCTGATCCGCGCGGCCGAGCTCCGGCTCAAGGCCGCACCGCCCGGCTCGCTCAAGCTGGTGTGCGTCGGCAAGAAGGGGCGCGAGTACTTCAAGCGTCGCAGCTATCCGGTGCTCGCCAACTACGCCGATCTGCCGACCGAGGCGAGCATCGACTTCGCCCGCACGCTCACGAACGATCTGACCCAGATGTTCCTCGACGGCACGGTCGACCGCATCGAGGTGGTCTACACGCACTTCGTCAATGCCATCGCGCGCCAGATCATGACCGAGGTGTTCCTGCCGGTCGGTGGCGGCGAGACGCAGTCAGCGGGCCGTGACCGCGGCACGATCTTCGAACCCGACGCCGAGCGGATCTTCGGCGAGCTGTTGCCCCGCTACGCCACGGCCAAGCTCTACGCCGGCCTCGCGGACGCGCTCGCTTCCGAGCACGCTGCCCGCATGGTCGCGATGGGGTCCGCCCGCAAGAACGCGGGCGAGCTCGTGGACAAGCTGACGCTACAGCGCAATCGCCTGCGCCAGGCCCTCATCACTCGCGAGATCGCGGAGTTGGTGGGTGGCGCCGAAGCGCTCAAGTAAACGTAGGTCCTGCGACCGAGCCCATGGGGCGAGGCGCTTCATCATCAAGGAGCGAGCATCATGAACGTCGGCAAGGTCGTGCAGGTGATCGGTCCCACGGTGGACCTGGCTTTCGAGCCGGACCATCTGCCCCGGCTCCTCAACGCCATCGAGATCGAGGACAAGGCGAAGGGCATCGGCCTGACGGTCGAGGCCGCGCTGCACATCGGCGACAACGTCGTCCGCTGCATCGCCATGAGCTCGACCGATGGCCTGGTCCGTGGCATGAGCGCCAAGGACACCGGCAGCCCCATCACGGTGCCGGTCGGTGAGATCGGACTCGGCCGGATCTTCAACCTGCTCGGCCGCCCGATCGACAACAAGCCCGATGTGCCGGATGCCAAGCGCCTCCCGATCCACCGCGATTCCCCGTCGTTCGACGAGCAGGTGACCGAGAAGCAGATCTTCGAGACCGGCATCAAGGTCGTCGATCTGCTCGCGCCGTATCAGCGAGGCGGCAAGGTCGGTCTGTTCGGAGGCGCCGGCGTCGGCAAGACCGTGCTCATCCAGGAGCTGATCCGTAACATCGCCACGCAGCACGGCGGGTTCTCGGTGTTCGCCGGCGTCGGTGAGCGCACGCGTGAGGGCAACGACCTCTACCACGAGATGACCGAGTCGGGCGTCATCGCGAAGACCGTCATGGTGTTCGGCCAGATGAACGAGCCTCCGGGCGCGCGTCTGCGCGTGGCCCTTGCGGGTGTCACGATGGCCGAGTACTTCCGCGACCAGGAAGGCAAGGACGTCCTCTTCTTCGTCGACAACATCTTCCGCTTCACGCAGGCGGGCTCCGAGGTGTCGGCGCTGCTCGGCCGCATGCCGAGCGCCGTCGGCTATCAGCCGACGCTGGCGACGGAGATGGGTGCGCTCCAGGAGCGCATCACCACCACCAAGAAGGGCTCGATCACGTCGGTGCAGGCCATCTACGTGCCGGCCGACGACTTGTCCGACCCGGCGCCGGCCACGGCGTTCTCGCACTTGGACGCCACCACGGTGCTCGAGCGTTCGATCGCCGAGCTCGGCATCTACCCGGCCGTCGATCCGCTCGCTTCCACGAGCCGCATTCTCGATCCGCAGATCGTCGGCGACGAGCATTACGCCGTCGCGCGTGCGGTGCAGCGCGTGCTCCAGCGCTACAAGGACCTGCAGGACATCATCGCCATCCTCGGGATGGACGAGTTGTCCGAGGAAGACAAGATGACGGTGGCGCGCGCGCGCCGCATCCAGAAGTTCCTGTCGCAGCCGTTCTTCGTCGCCGAGGCGTTCACGGGCAGCAAGGGCAAGTACGTGAAGCTCGAGGACACCGTGAAGGGCTTCAAGATGATCGTCGACGGCGAGCTGGATGAAGTGCCGGAGCAGGCGTTCTACATGAAGGGCGGCATCGACGAGGTGTTCGAGGCGGCCGAGAAGATGAAGGCGGAGAACTAGACGATGGCTGCCGCGTTCCGACTCAGCATCCTCACGCCCGAGCGCACGGTGTTCGACGGCAACGTCGAGTACCTGGAGGCCCCGGGCACCGAAGGCTATTTCGGGGTGCTGGCGCACCATGCGCCGCTCGTGAGCGGGTTGGCCGAGGGCACGCTCAAGGTTCGGCATGTGGGCGGGGTCGAGGACCGCTGGAAGGTGGCGGGCGGGTTCTTCGAGGTGAGCGACAACAAGGCCACTGTGCTGGCCGACGCGATCTCGGGCGGGCCGACGGCCCAAATTAGGAGTTGACATCTCCCTGACGCCAGTCCGAGACTCAAGCTCAGCGACGTCGGCGTCCTTCGCTCCGCCAAATCCCCCATGGCCTGGCGCGTACATGCCGGTCCGCGAGTGTCGGACTACCGGTTCCACTCAGGCACATGGGGGGGGTATGCGTTCAAGACATGCTCGGTTGATCGCGGCGATTTCCTTGACCATCACGTTGATCGCGCCACAGACGGCCCGCTCGGGGGGCTGGGGTGGCATCATGTTCGACACCTTCTCGATCGACCGCCTCTCCCCCGAGGCGGGTGCGCCAGGCGCCTACGGAGCCGCCGACATCTTTCTAGGTGGATTCTTACCGGGTCCTCCTGCGTGGCGCCCTTTTCCGGCCTTCGGGCTGGCACAACCAGACGAGATCGATGCGATCACGTTCGGAGGGGCGTCCTGCTTCGCCTGTCCGCCCGGCAATAATCAACTTCAGCGGGTCTACTTCTCTGTTGACCGGGCAGCTGAAGGCTTGCCTGGCGGCGTCGTCAACTTCGAGTTAACTGTGGACGGGGCGGCCGGAGACATCTTCGTGCAGAACAATGACGGCGACCTCAAGCGATTGCCCGTCCTGTTCGCCAATGGCGGATTCCGCTTCGGTGTGGGTCGTGTGCTCGGGCTCACGAACGCGCCTGCTATTCCCTACTCCAACACGGATGCGTGGTCCGGTGGTGGCCCCAATGGGGCGCTGGCGCAGATGCCGATGCTGTTCTCGGTCGATCGACTGACGGCTGGCGCCATCGGAGTGAGCGGCGCGGACATCCTCCTGAACGATCCATTCGGCGTGCCGGCCGCGATTGCGATTCCGTTTGCTGCACTCGGATTGGTCGCCGGCGACGACATCGACGCGCTGGACGCGTCGACACAGAACCTCGGGGCTCCAGCCATGGGCGACTGGATCTACTTCAGCCTCGACCCTCTTTCCCCCGCTCTGGCGCTGATCGGCGCAGGACCGGGTGACATCCTGGTTTCCATTCTGGGCGGTGCCGGCCCGCTGATGTGGTCGCCCGCCGGGGCGCATGGACTTCTGCCGGGGGACAACCTCGATGCACTCGACATCTGGGACCCGGGCTTTCCACAGCTCGTCGAGGACGGGGGATTCCTCGAAGCGCACGCTGGGCATCGCTGCTCGTGGCCTGTGCCGTACGACCAGGCCCCTCCTGGAACCGGCGGCGAGATCGTCGTCCAACGTTCGGCATCGATTCCGAGCCCAGCCAACTGCACGGTGGACGCGTGCATGGTGGCCTGCCCGGGGGGCGACGTCCGATTCAACGTCATCGTGCGCGACCTGGCGAACAACCGGATCTCCGGTGCGGTCGTCGAGCTGAACTTCACACAGTGCCCGGGCTTCGTGCCGTGTGAATCGGACAACGCCTACACGCTCGACTGGGATCACCGCAGCATCCGCATGCCGAGCGACTTCGCCGGCGTCGCGAGCTTCCCGCTGCGAGGCGGTGGCTACTGCGATTCTGCCACCGTGGAAGTGCGAGTGGATGGAGTGTTTCTCGGATCCCGTTCGCTCCGCTCGCCCGACATCGATGCGAGTCTCATGGTCACGGGTGACGATCGCCTCCTGCTCACCGCGCTCGAGGGTTCCGCCGGCCCCGCCGGGGACTTCGATTGCAGTGGCCTCGTGAGCGGCGCGTTCGATCCGCAGAACCCTCCGCCGCCACCGCCACCGCCGCTCGATGTCCCGCCGACGGATCCGACGGCGAGCAGATTCACGGTTCGACTTGCATCGAATCCGCTTCGTGCCGGTTCGACCTCGAGTCTGATCATCGGCACACGTGCGGCCGGCACGGTCGTTGCCGACCTCCACGATCTCTCCGGGCGCCGCATCGAGCGCAACTTCTTCGAGTCCGCGGGGCGTGGTCTGGCTTCGCATGCTTGGCGAGTGCCGGCCGATCTGCCCGCAGGCGTCTACTCGATGAGGCTCCGCTCGGGATCCGAGGCTGCCTCGGTCCGCATCGTGGTCATTGGTCGCTGACGTGGCCGTGCGCCCCCGCTCGAGCCCCAGCGGCTCGAGCCGCTGGCACGCGCGCGCCGCATCCAGAAGTTCCTGTCGCAGCCGTTCTTCGTCGCCGACACGATCTCGGGCGGGCCGGGGGAGTAGCGCCGGCCCCAGCAGATCCGACGCCCCGAGAATCCGGATGACATCCGGCTGAGCCTGTTCCATGATCACGTGAGCGCTCGCTCGTCGCGTGCGCGTTCTGAGGCCGAGGGGGCTCCGATGACCCGCCGCTCGCTTCACCTACTGCTCCTGATCGGTGCTCTGACGGGCAGCCTGTGGCCCGCGGGCGCACGTGCCGATATCCTCGTGCGGCCCTTCGCCCTGGCTGCGTTCTCGAGCACGCCTGCGACCGGCTCAGCCGAAGCCGAGTCGCGAGGGCTTCCGACTCCTGCGGCGACGAGCGCCCCGGTGTGCAACGCCGCGTACTGCGTTCCCGACCCGTGGGTCGGATACGGCTGGCAAGTGGCCGGCGTCACCGACGGTTTCTACAAGGCGGGCCAGGTCTTCAAGCCGCTCGTCTCGGGCGCCCTCACCGAGGTGCAGATCGGGCTCTCCAGCCTGGGGCCGCACCCTGCCGTCGCCGAGATCCGCACCGTGGTGGGAGGACTGCCCACAGCCACCGTGCTCGCGTCCGTCGTCGTCCCCGGAGCCTTCTACAGCGACCGGCATCTTCACACCGCCAGCTTCGAGGGGCAGAACGTCATGCTGGATGCGGGCGCCTCGTACGCGCTCGTGATGCGGGCGTCGGGCCCCACCGTGATCACGGTGCTCGGCCGCTACCCGGCATGCAATGTGTCGACCACCGGGTCGAGTCACTTCGTGGACACGTACGACTTCGGAGCCACATGGCAGGCGCGAACCGACCGGTCGTTCGCCTATCGCATCTGCGTCGAGGCGGTCGTGCCGGCGCGGACCCGCTCGTGGGGCGGCCTCAAGCTGCACTATCGCTGAGCGGGGTTTGCGGAGCGAGCGGCCGAGGCGCGAGTATCCAGCTCCCATGACCGACCCCCAGCGCAACAATCCGCTGCACGGCATCACGCTCGAGGCCATGCTGCGCGAGATGGTCGAGCGGCATGGCTGGGATGGGCTGGCGCGCGACCTGCCGATCCGCTGCTTCCTCGTGGAGCCCAGCCTGACCTCGGCGCTCAAGTACCTGCGCAAGGCGCCGAGGGCCCGGCTGAAGGTCGAGGCGCTCTACCTCAGCTTCGCCGCCAAGCAAGCCCGCCGCCCGAGGTGATGTCACGCCGCCCGTGAGAGCGGCCGAGCGGGCGAGCCGGGAATAATCGGCACGACTCGCGCGTAGGCTGGGCATGACGCCCGCATCCCGCCTTTCGCGCATCGACCCGAGGCTCTACCAGATCGCCACGCTGAGTGGCCTGCTGGTCTTCGGCGTTGTACGCCTCGAGTTCGACGTCTCCCTGCTCGGTGCCGGCGCGATCCTCTCGGCCGCACTGCTGACCCAGCTCGTCTGCACGAGGCTGTCGGGCCTGCCCACCTTCGATCCGAAGAGCCCGCTCATCTCGGCGCTCTCGCTGATGCTGCTGCTGCGCTCGGACTCCGCGATGGTGCTTGCGGCAGCGGCCGTCCTCACGATCGCCTCCAAGTTCGTGCTGCGATGGAACGGCAAGCACCTGTTCAATCCGACCAACTTCGGCCTCGTCGTGATGCTCATCGTCGGAGCCGGCTGGGCTTCGCCCGGGCAATGGGGCAGCGCCGCCACGTTCGGGTTCCTCATCGCCTGCCTGGGCGGTCTGGTCGTGAATCGCGCCGCGCGCAGTGACGTGACCTACGCGTTCCTCGCCAGCTACGCAGGCCTCCTGTTCGCACGCGCGCTGTGGTTGGGCCAGCCCTTCGCGATCCCGCTGCATCAGCTGCAGAACGGTGCGTTCCTGATCTTCACGTTCTTCATGATCTCCGATCCCCGGACGACACCCGACTCGCGGCTCGGACGAACGCTGTTCGCGTTCCTCGTGGCGGCGGTCGCGGTGTTCATCCAGTTCGGACTCCATCGCACCAACGGCCTCTTGTGGTCGTTGGCTGTGATGGCCCTGGCGGTGCCCCTGATCGACCGGCTGCTGCCGGGCGACCGGCATCAGTGGGCCCGCTCGTCTGCTCCGACGCCACCGGCGCAGGAGCCCATCCCGGCGGGGGCGTTCGCGCTCCGCCACAGGAGTCATCCATGAGACCGCTGATCGGCGGCGCCCTGTTTTGCCTTGGCGCCGCACTGCTCTCCGCCCCGGCCCACGCCTTCTGCGGTTTCTACGTCGCCGGCGGCGATGCCACGCTCTTCAATCAGGCCTCGCAGGTCGTCCTCGTGCGAGACGGCGACCGCACGGTGATCACGATGGCCAACGACTTCAAAGGCGATGTGCAGGAGTTCGCCATCGTCGTGCCGGTGCCGGTCGTGCTCGAGCGCGGCCAGATCCACGTCGGGAATCAGGCGGACATCGACCATCTCGATGCGTTCACCGCGCCGAGACTCGTCGAGTACTTCGACGAGAACCCCTGCCTGCTCGCCACCAAGGAGATGAGCGCCAAGCGAAGCCAAGCGCCGTCGGCCCCGTCCATGGGAAGCGCCGACTGGCGCGCCGACAACCTGGGCGTCAGGATCGAGGCGCGCTACACGGTGGGCGAGTACGACATCCTGATCCTCTCGGCCCGTCAGAGTGACGGCCTCGCGATCTGGCTCCGCGAGAATCATTATCGTGTGCCGGCGGGAGCCGCGCGCGTGCTGCAGGGCTACATCCGAGACGGCATGAAGTTCTTCGTGGCGAAGGTGAATCTCAAGGAGAAGCAGAAGATGGGGTTCTCCAACCTGCGTCCGATCCAGATGGCCTACGAGGACGCGCGCTTCATGCTGCCGATCCGACTCGGCATGGCCAATGCCAACGGACCGCAGGACCTGATCGTCTACGCCATCACCAAGCAGGGCCGCGTCGAGACCACCAACTACCGCACGGTGAAGCTGCCGAGCGATGTCGAGGTCCCGGCCTTCGTGAAGGGGGACTTCGCGCGCTTTTACCGCGACCTGTTCCGCGAGCAGGTGCGCAAGCACGACATGCGCGTCGTGTTCACGGAGTACGCCTGGGACATGGCGTGGTGCGATCCGTGCGCCACCAACCCGCTTTCGGCCGAGCAACTTCGTGCGCTCGGCGTGTTCTGGATCGAGCCGGGCGCTGGCCGAGGTGGCGCCCAGAACGCCTTCGTCACGCGGCTGCACGTGCGCTACGACGCCGAGCTCTTCCCCTCCGACTTGCAGCTGCAAGTCACGGCCGATCGCACCAACTTCCAGGGGCGCTACATCGTGCGGCACTTCTGGGAGGGAGATGACGAGTGCAAAGCGGCTGCGCAGTACCGAGACGGACTGGCGGCCCGACGTGAAAGCCAGGGCAACCAGCTCGCCGCACTCACCGGCTGGAGCCTCACCGACATCCGCAAGCGTATGGCCGTCGCGGCCGATTGGTCCTCACCACGCGATCGGCAGCGCTGGTGGCACAAGCTGTGGGGTGACCCGCGATGAGCCAGGCGGCTGCGAGCGGCGTCCACTCGCTTCGAATCAGGGGATACCCGGGTCGCCCTCGGGTTCCTCCTCGGAGTCCTCGGGGTCCTCGATCACCGGGGCGGGCGCTTGTCTGCGGGTCATCCACGGCAGCAGCAGGAGGCAGGCGAGCCCGAGCGCGGCGTCGAGCGCCAGCGTGACTGGGTATCCCCAGCGCGCGAGCGCCGCTCCCTGCCAGCGCGCGCTGTAGGCGATGGCGAAGTTGAGCAGCGCCATGTAGGCCGTGAACTGCGTCGCGGCGACGCGCGGGACGGTCACGTCCATGAAGAGCGCCGAGCGCGTGCCGTACATGAGCCCGTTGAAGACGGCGTAGGCGATGCTCGCGATCCAGAACTGCTGGACGAGTAGCGCCGAGGGGATCGGCCGGTCCGGCATCGTGATCGATACCGGCATGACCCAGCCCGCCTGCTGCATCTGCCAGGCGAGGATCATCGTGGGCACGCTCATGGCGAAGATGAAGAGGCCGAGCGCGAGGCGTCGCCCGATGCGGTCGGAGATCCACCCGCCGATCACGCAGAAGATCGCCGAGGCGATCGCGGTCCACAGGTTGAGCGTGGCCACTTGTGGATCGCTCAAGCCCAGCTCGACGGCGAGATTCGATTGGAGTGCCAGTCCGAGCGCGTAGGCGCCCGCCGGAAGCAGCGCGAAGATCAGTCCGATGAAGGCGCCACGCGATCCGAGGAACGCCTTCGCCGAGTCGCGCACGAACCCGGCCATCTCGCGGCGGATCGTCTGGAATCGACTCGGGCCCCTGGGCGGTACGACGGCCCGTGGCTCCTCTCGCAGGGGCAGCGCGATGAAGAGCGTGACCAACAGGATGAGCGCCGCGACGGCGAAGTAGGTGGGCGGGAAGCCGATGACCGGCGCGAGGAAGAGCACCCCCGAGCCGCCGACGGCGATCCCGAGATAGGCGCCGCTGAACATGACGCCGTTGGCGACGCCGCGTTCCTCTGCGGGCAGCACGTTCACCGCCAGAGCGTCGATCGCGACGTCCATCGTCGCGGCGAACAGGTTGTGACAGAAGATGATCGCCGTGAAGAGCGGGAGCTGGCCGACGAAGTCGATCGGATAGGCGACCATGAGGGTCGCGACCATCAGCAGCTGCATCACCACGATCCAGACGCGGCGTCTGCCGAATCGATCCGATGAGAAGACGTCTACGATGGGGCCGACGGCCCACTTGAAGGCCCACGGCAGGTAGAGCGACGCGACGAATGCACCGATCGCCTCGACACCAACGTCCTGACGGCGCATCTGCGTCGCGATGGCCGTCGCGGTGAATCCGAGCGGCACGCCCTCGACCAGATAGAGGAAGAAGAACGCCACGAGGCGGCCGTGTCGGGTCGCCAGAAGGTCGTAACGCAGGGCCTTCTCCTGGGTCGGGGACGGGAGCCGGGCGAGTCGGGGTTCGAGGTGTGACGAAGCAGCCTACGCCGCGTCGTGCCGTGACGAAAGAACTTTCCCGATGGCGAGGCCGGCTCGTGACGCTACCCGGCTCGCGAGTCCTGTGGTCTCATACGGACATGTCACGCGTGATCTTGTTCCACAAGCCCTTCGGCATGCTCTGCACGTTCACCGGTGAGCCCGGACAGCGAACGCTGTCCGAGTGCATCGATGTCCAGGGTGTCTACGCTGCCGGGCGACTCGACCGGGACAGCGAGGGGCTGCTCGTGCTGACGGACGACGGTCGGCTCCAGGAACAACTGACTCATCCGAGGCACGCGCATCGCAAGACCTATTGGGTGCAGGTGGAGGGGGAGGTCGCCCAGGAGGCCATCGACCGGCTGAGTGGCGGCGTCCTTCTGAACGATGGGCCGACGATGCCGGTCGACGTGTTCCGAATCGCTGAGCCCGAACTCCCGCCTCGCGAACCACCCATCCGGGTCCGTCAGCACATCCCCACGTCCTGGCTCGAGCTGACGCTGAGCGAAGGTCGCAATCGTCAGGTACGCCGCATGACGGCCGCGGTCGGCCATCCCACGCTGCGCCTCGTGCGCGTGGCGCTCGGTCCGTGGGCGCTCGGGGATCTCGGGCCCGGGAAGTGGCGCGTGGCGCCGCGGCCGCGCGGCGCCGATGCTCTCAGCGGCTGAGGACGATTGGCTCGAGTTCGGAGGTCGAGAGCACATCGCCGTCGCGCAGCGCCTCGACTCTCACGAAGAGCGTCTCGCCAGTCGCGAACGCGGGCCATGCCGAACGAGCGAGCGTGGCCGACGTGCCGGCCGTGAGCGGTAGCTCGAACCGAGTCTCGAGGGCGGGGCCGAGGATCGTGACGGCGTAGAGCGTCGCGGTCGGCTCCGAGGACCAGTGCAAAGCGAGCGCTTCGCTGCCGATGGCGACGGCGCGCCACTCGAGCGACGGATGGTGGACTCCGCCCCGGAGTGCATCGGGATCGGGTGCAGGCGAGCGAACGGACCACACGCCGGCTGCGACCACGGCCAGAGTGGCGAATGCGAGTGCAGGCGCTCGCGCCGGGCCCGCCCACCATGTTGCGAGCCTCTTGCCCAGGGATTCCGTGGCGCGTGGATGCGTGCGTGCATCCGCCTCAGGAGCGAGGATCTCGGCGACAGCGCCTTTCAGCCGATGCTCGGCCGCGACGAGGTCGGCGCCCGCCGGCACATCGGTTGCGGCGAGGAAATCGTTGTACTCGAGCAGCATCGCTGAACAGCGCGGGCACTGACGAACGTGCTGCATCATCGGATGCTCGGGTGGAAGGCTCGGTAGCTCGTGCAGTCGGTCCGCGGCCAGACAGGGTTGGATCGTCATGTGCCCTCCGCCCTGGTGAGGGGGTCCATCGCGGCTCTCAACTTGCGTCGTGCACGTTGCAGGAGTCCGCGAGCGCCAGTGGCATTCTCGAGACCGAGCAAGCGGGTGATCTCCTCGACGGGCAAACGCTCCTCGATCGACATCCACAGCGCCGTGCGCTCGGTCTCATCGAGGTGGGTTCGCAGCAGATCGCGGACCTGCTCGGAGGCCTGCTCGTTCTCGAGCACGGTCTCGGCGTTCGGCAGGAGCGAGGTCAGGTCGTCGAGTTCGGCAGCCGTGTCGAACGGGATGCGCGAGCGCGTGGCCTCGGTGATGCAGCGATTCCTCGCGATGGCGAACAGCCACGAGGAGAACTTCGACCGACTCTCGAACGAAGGCAAGGCTCGGAACGCCCGCACCAGCACCTCCTGCGCCAGATCCATCGCCCGCTCGTGATCGCGGACGTTGCGAAGACACCAGAGGTAGACCGCGCGCTGATAGCGCCCGAGCAGCTCCGAGCAGGCGGCCTGGCCCGCGGCTCCCTCGCGATCGGCGAGGTAGCGGCGGAGCAGATCCTCGTCGCTCGCGAGGCCCGGTGTCTCCCGTGTCATGGCGTAGGACTCCATGGGGGTGCGGAGCGTCACAGCGAGCGCCCCATGAATCGTCACGGGGCGATGCGGGGGGAGTCTGGACTGGCGAGGGCCCGCTCACAAGTCCAAGCCCGGCTTGAACATGGGGCCTCGTTTGAAACGACATCGGCCCGCGACCCGAATGCCGGGCCGCGGGCCGATGCACTGGACTCGATCACTCAGCTCGTGACGCCGGCCGTCCGTTCCTGCTCGGAGAGCCCGTAGAGGGGCTGGAACTTGGCCCACAGATAAGCGAGGTAGGGCTCGACCGACATCGGCTTCCCGGTCGCTCGCACCACCACCTCCGTCGGCGTGAACTTGGAGCCGTGCTGGTAGAGGTTCGTCTTCAGCCAGCTGTGCAGCGTGCCGAACTCGCCCTGGGCGACCTGCTTGCGGATCTCCGGATGGGCGCTGACGGCGGCATCGAAGAACTGCGCGCTCAGGATGTTGCCCAGGGTGTACCCCTGGAACGCTCCTCCGATCGGACCGGAGAACCAGTGGACGTCCTGGAGCACGCCATTGCGGTCGTTCGGGACCGGGATGCCGAGGTCGGCCTCGAACCGCTCGCGCCACACGCGGGCGAGGTCCTTCACTTCGAGCGTGCCCTCGAGCAGGTCGAGCTCGAGACCGAAGCGCATCATCACGTGCAGGTTGTACGTGACCTCGTCCGAGTCGGTGCGGATCAGCGAGCGCTCCACCCGGTTGATCGCGCGATAGAACGTGTCGAGCGGCACACTCGAGAGCGGGCCCGGGAACGTCTGCTGGAGCTGCGGGTAGAAGGCCTCCCAGAATGATCGGCTGCGCCCGATGAGGTTCTCCCACAAGCGCGACTGGCTCTCATGGACGCCCGAAGAGGTGCCGTGCGCGAGCGGCGACGCCTCGAACTCGCGACGAATGCCCATCTCGTAGACGGCATGACCGCACTCATGCAGCGTGGAGAACAGGGCGTCGGTGACATCGTCCTCGCGGACACGGGTCGTGATGCGGACATCCCCGAGCGAGAACTTGGTCATGAACGGATGAGGGGAGCGGTCCTGGCGGCCGCGTTCGAAGTCGAACCCGAAGCGCTCGATCACCGCCTTGCCGAACGCCAACTGCTGTTCGGCCGGGGCGTGCTGGCGAAGACACGAGTCATCGGTGAGCGGACGGCTGGTGATGGCGCGCACGATCGGGACGAGTCGTTCGCGCAACTCACCGAACAGTGTCCGAACGGTGGCCACGGTCATTCCGGGATCGGAGAAGTCGATCAGCGGGTCGGCCGGATGCGCGTGGCCCGGGAAGCAATCCGCCATCCGGCGCGACAGCACGAGGGTGTGTTCGAGCAGAGGGCGCACGCGCTCGAAGTCGTCCGCGGGCCTCGCCACGGTCCAGACCTGATAGGTCTTGGCCGCGTGCACGTTGAGTTCCTCGACGAGCGAGGCGGGTAGCTTGACCGATTGGTCGTAGTTGCGACGCGCAACGCGAACGAGCGCGGCATCGTCGTGGTCGGTCGCCAAGTCGGCGGTCTCTCGCTCGGCCTGCTCGAGCGCATGACCTGTGGCGACATCCGTATGATGCTCATGCGCCAACCGGCTCAGCGTGGCGATCTGGCGGCCGCGGGCATCTGCGCCGCCCGATGGCATGTACGTGGTCTGATCCCAGCGCAGCAGGGAAGCAGCGCTCTCGAGATCGCTGACCACCCGAAGACGAGACTTGAGTTGCCCGAGCCCGTTCATGGCGCTCCTCCGAAGGTCCGAGGCCGATGGTGAACCGGCCGACTCTAACGGAAGTGCGCCCGCCGCGGCTACGTCAGGTGATTCACCAGGATCGGTTGATCGGGCACGACCACCGGGGTGGGCGCCGGGTCACCCGGGGTGGGCTGCGTCAGTGCGGCGCGGATCGCCTCGATGGCCTTGCCGGCATCGAATGCGGGAGCGCGCGATGCCAGTCGCTCGAGCATCTGGTCGAGCACGTGGGCCGCACGGGCCATCGACTTCGCGTGACTGCCACGATGATGGGAGTGGCGATCCTGCACCGAGCGTGGTTCCGCTTCGACCGGCTCGGCAGCGATGGGTTCGACGGGAACGGGTTCGGCCAACGGACGCGGCGTGACGAGGCGTTCCGCGATTCCGGGCGTCACGGGCAACGTGGTCGGCTGGCCCTGGCGCGGAGTCGGTGCTGCGAACTCCTCACGCTCCCCGATCTCCTGCGTACGGCGCATCATCTGTGCGACCGTGACCGTCTGCTGCCGCTCGAACTCGACCGAGAAGGACTCGAGGGAGTCGAGATCGCCCCCGCCCGAGAGCAGCGAGCGTGCACCGGCATCGTCGCCCTGCTCGAAGCGACGGAAGCTGGTGGCGACGCGCTGGATCAGCGCCTCGAGATCGGCTCGTTCCTCGTCATCGAGCGTCCCCTCGATCTCGATCGAGAAGCTCTGCTGGCTCGAGGCCTCGAACACCTGGATGCGCTGGCGCTCGGAACCCCCGGGGCCCCGCGCATGGCGGCGATAGTCCGTGTACGTCGCCGTCGACTCGCGATGTGCGCTCAGGGTGACGACATCGCCATCGTCCGTGACCACACGCAGCGAGGCATCGCTCTGCTGCGAGGCAGTGGCGACGAGAAGGCGCTCGCTCTCGCGTCGGATACCGGACGCGCCTTCATTGCGATGGGCGAGCGGGGAGAAGCGCGAGACGCAGGACGTGCAATTGCCGATGCTCATGGGAAGCCTCCATCCGTAGGTGACGGATGGGAGTCTCGGTCGCGCGACGATCTGCTTGAGGGGCAGCGAGGCCGAGCGAGGTGAACCGCCCGGCCTCGCGCGGCCTCAGGAGACTTCGATGACCATCGATTCCAGGGTCAGCGGTTCCTTCGGGCGTCCGGACTCACTGCCGGCCTGTTCGAGTGCGCTGAGCGCCTCGGTGCCGCTCTCGACCGCACCGAAGATGGTGTGCTTCCCATCCAGCCACGGCGTCGGAACGAAGGTCAGGAAGAACTGGCTCCCGTCTGTACCCGGGCCCGCGTTGGCCATCGAGAGCAATCCCGGGCGGTCGTGGCGAAGGCCGCCACCGAACTCGCCGTCGAAACGGTAACCCGGGCCGCCGGTGCCGGTGCCGAGCGGGCAACCACCCTGGGCCATGAATCCGGAGATGACGCGATGGAAGGCGAGACCGTCGAAGAAGCCCACGCGTGCGAGGTACGCGAAGCTCCCCACATGCATCGGAGCGGTCTCCGGCGTGAGGCGCAGCGTGATCTCCCCCTTGGTGGTCTTCATGCGAGCGATCCACTTCTCACCCGGCGCGAACTCGAAGCGCGGCGGCTTGGGAAGCTGCGTGCGCCAAGTGGCCTTGTCGCGGTCGATTCCTGCGCTGGCGATGAAGTCATCGATCTTCTGCATGGGTTCTCCGGGGGACATGGACGCCCAAGGCGTGGTTCAGAGCCGGCGCACCATATCGAGCCCGTTCTGCCTTCGCCAGCGGAAGTTGCGCCGAGACCGCCTCCTCTCGGTCGCGAACCTGAGTCCGTGCCCTCAAGGGAATCGGCCGACCGCCGAGAATGAGCCCCGTGGGGACATATCGTCCCGACTACGCTTCGATCCCCTGGGGGGACGTGATGGCTCCGGTATCGCAGGGTCAACACTGGTTAGTGGATATCGCACGCCGCGCCGCGCTCATCGATGCCGAGACGCTCGATGTTCCGGCGGGCGCATCGTTGCCCGAGGTCTGGAAGCAGGTCGCGCAGCATTGCGGCGTCAGTGAGTCCGAGCTCGCAAAAGAGGCCGCGGATCTGCTGCGCCTGCCCGTGGCTCAGCTGGATTCCCGTGAACCGCACGTCCTGCGGTTCATCCCCGAGAAGATCGCACGCCGCTTCCACGTCATTCCGCTGCGCGAGAATGATCGCCAGTTGGTGCTCGCGACCAGCGACCCGATCGACGATGAGGCCGAGAGCGGGCTTGCCTTCGCCTCCGGCCGCACTCCCATCTTCGAGCTGGCTCCTCCTTCCGCCATCGATGAGATGATCCAGCGCGCCTACTCACGCGCCGCGGCTCCGGCCCAGGCGGGGGCGGACGAGGCGGTGGGGCTCGTGCAGAGCACCAATGAGGCGCCCATCGGGGAGGACCCCGCGGACGAGGCCCCTGTGGTGCGACTCGTCCAGCTGATCCTGCGCAACGCGGCCCAGGAGCGCGCGAGTGATATCCACCTCGAGCCCGGTCCGGGCGGCGGCACGGTGCGATTCCGCGTCGATGGCGTGATGCGCGTTCACATGCGCATGCCGATGCTGGCCTTCTTGCGCTCGGTGTCTCGCATCAAGGTCCTCAGCGGGATGGACATCGCGGATCGTCTGCACCCCCAGGATGGCCGCGCCAGCTTCGAGCACGAAGGCAAGAGCATCGACCTGCGCATCTCGACGGTTCCGACGCGAGAAACCGAGAAGTGCGTCATCCGACTGCTGCGAGGCGGCAGCGCCGACAAACTCTCCAATCTCGACATCAGCGACGACGATCGCTCGACGCTGCAGCACCTGATCGGCCACCGGCACGGTGTCGTGATCGTCACGGGGCCGACCGGTTCGGGCAAGACCACGACGCTCTATGCGCTCATCCGAGAGCTCGACAACGGCGAGACCAACATCAGCACGGTCGAGGACCCGATCGAGTACGAACTGCCCGGTATCACGCAGATGCAGGTCGAGACGAAGCGCGACTTCACGTTCGCGAGCGCGCTGCGAGCCATCCTGCGTCAGGATCCCGACGTCATCCTGATCGGCGAGATCCGCGACCACGAGACCGCCGAGATCGCCGTGCAGGCGTCGATGACGGGCCACCTCGTGTTGACCACGCTGCACACCAACGACGCAGCGGGTGCGGTGGCCCGTCTGATCGACGTCGGTGTGGAGCGGCCGGCACTCGCCGCCACGCTGCGAGGCGTCGTCGCCCAGCGACTCGTTCGCCGGATCTGTCCGGATTGCCACATCAAGGTCACGGAACCCAACGCCGAAGAGCAGACCCTCGAGGCGCGCTACGGCGTCCGCCCCACAGTCCGGGCTGCGGGGTGCGATCGCTGTGGTCAGAGTGGGTATCGAGGCCGCATGGCGGTCAACGAGATCCTCGTGATGCAGCCCGTGATCCAGGAGATGATCGCCAGTGGCGCCACCGCGCTCGATCTCCAGCGTGCCGCGCTCCAGGCGGGCATGACCACGCTGCGGCAGTCCGCGCTCAAGCGCGTGGCCGAGGGCACGACGACCCTTCAGGAAGTCGATCGCGTGATCGGGGATACGATCGAGGAGGATCACTCGGTCGCGACCACTGCACCTGGGACATCCGTCCTGACTGCCACACCCGGCGCCTCCCCCGCGCCGATTCCGGCAGGAGGCTCGACTGCTCCGGCCGCGTCGGTCGTGCACACGCGTTCCGCTCCTGCCGGTGGCGGCGGTGCCGGTCGCGTCCTGGTGGTGGAGGATGACGCGGTCTGCCGACGTGTCGCGCGGCACCTGCTCGAACAGGCGGACTACGAAGTGGTGGACTGCGTGTCGGGAGAGGAAGCGCTGGGCCTGCTGTCGGTGGATGAGCAGATCGGCCTCGTGGTGCTGGACCTCGGACTGCCGGGCATGTCGGGTGGCGAGGTGCTGCGCCGCATCCGAGAATCGGTCACCACGTCGAGTCTCCCTGTGCTCGTGCTCACGGGCTCGCCCGATCCGGACCTCGAAGTGAGGCTCATGGAGGAAGGTGCGGACGACTACATCCGCAAGCCGCTCGAGCCCAAGCGCTTCGTGGCGCGGGTCAAAGCGGCACTCCGACGCGCTGCGGCAGCCTGAGAGTCGCTCGCGCCTCAGTCCGCGCGGCGGCGAGCGCGTTCGAGTCCGAGTGCGACGATCCTCGTGAGGAGTGCGGCATAGTCGAGTCCGCCCGCTGAGGCGGCGCTCGCGAACTCCTCGGCGTCGGCGATCTCGGGATTGGGGTTCGCCTCGAGCAGGTGCAACGTCCCCTCGGGGCTCAGTCGGTAGTCGACGCGGGCGTAGCCGTCGAGTTCGAGCATGCGGTACACGCGCCTCGTCAGATTCTGGATCTCGCGCTCGATCGCCGGCTCGAGCGCGGCGCGCCGGATGTCGATGCCGTGGCGTCTCTGATACGCCGTATCGTGCTTGACCCGCGCCGTGGCGATCGGTTCGCCGTGCTGGATGAGCTTGCCGAAGTCGAGTTCCCATGTCGGCAGCACCGTGATGCGTCCGTTTCCGAGAACGGCCACATAGAGTTCGCGCCCCTCGACGTACTCGTCGACCAGGGCGTCGGTCCCGATCGACTCATGGATGAACTGAACGCGCTCAGCGAGGCGCTCGTCACTGTCGACGAGACTCTTCTGCGCGATCCCGAGCGAGGACTCCTCGCTGGCGCTCTTCACGAACAGTGGGAATCGCAGCGCGCGCGGTCGCCTCGGCTTCTGCCCGCGCGGCACCACCATGAACGCCGGCACGCGGACGCGGTGATAGGTCGCCAGCTTCTTGGTGATCGTCTTGCTGCGCGCGAGCATCAGGCCGCGCGGGTTGCACCCCGTGTAGGGCAGTCGCAGCAGCTCCAGGTAGCTCACGACATGGGCATCGAAGTCGCTGATGCCTTGGAATTCCTCGAGCAGGTTGAACACGATGTCGGGATGCCACTCCTCGGCGGCGAGCCGGATCGGATTCAGCTCGTCTTGCACACCCAGTGCGCGCACCTCGTGGCCGAGCGAACGCAGCGTGCTGACCACGTCGTACTCGGTCTTCGTGCGCGCGATCTCATCGGGTGTGAGTCCCTTGTGGGAGTCGGGGGGCACGAGCGTCGGGTGAAGCAGGACGAGCACCCGCAGCGGTCGCTTCACAGCGCGACCCAGTTCCTGCGGCTGTAGTGGAAGTGCACCGTGCGCACGGTGAGCAGCAATGCGACATCCACGCTCAGCCGCTTCGTGTCACCGGAGACGCGCAGGTCGAGCATCTGGCAGCGTTCGGTGATGTCGTCGAGCACGCGCTCGAGGGCATACGGCGACTCACCGGTGAAGCGCGCCACCATGCGGCGCACCTCGCCCCGGTGGCGCCTGAGGAAACTCGCCGCGGGCGTGCCCTTGCGGCCGGGCTCGGCCGCGAACAGGCGCTGCAGGTCGCGATCCGGGATCGATGGCCGGTGCCGCGCGAAGTGCGCTTGCCGCGCCGCGTAGTGCTCGCGCAGTGTCGTGCGGAGCGAGGAGAGCGGCTCGATCTGGCGGCGCGAGCGGACCGTCGGCGTCTGACCCCGCAGTTCCTGCATGAGCCCCTCCACGTACTCGAGCTTCTTGAGTGCAGGCCAGTCGGCATAGCGGCGGCGCCACGGATGCCGCGGCGTGAGCCAGACGGCGAACGTCTCCGCGAAGTCCTCCTCGGGGTGCGCCTGTGCGTAGTACTGGCGCAGGTGCTGCACGTACTTCTGGCTCGCCGGATTCGGGCGGTAGACCTCGGGGTAAGGGCGCGCCGCATTGCCGAACTGCCGCACCCACGCGGCACGACGATGCAGCCGCCACGCCTGCTGCGCGCAATGGCCGGCCTCGTGCCGCAGGATCATCATGCACTCCTCGGTCGTGCCCCCCTCGGCTTCCAACATCTGACTGCGCTCGAGGCGGAGTAGACGCGGGTGTGCGAGGTAGAAGGGCACGGCGATGCCGGGAATGCCGTCGGGGGAGAACCATTCCGTCGAGAGCCACGCATGCGGGCGGAGTTTCAGGCCGCGCGCCTCGAGTTCGCCGTGCAGCGCACGGACCGCGGTCTCGACCGCAGCGCCCTGCCCGGACAACCGCAGGTCGCAGAAGCGCAGATCGAGCAGGCGCTCATCGGGCCAAGCGGCCCAGCGCGGAGCCTTGCGGCGGCGAACGGAGACGGCCATGTCCCTCGGAAGCGATCGCGGGGTGGACCCGCGTGGGAGACGCGCCTAACCTGCGCGGCCCGGGAGTCACCCGGAGCATCGCAGGATGAGGAGGCATCTTACCCATGAGTCGCCGCAAGGGAAGCCGGACCCCGGACCGTCACATGCTCTATGAAGTGGCGGTGCAGGGCCCGGACTGGGATCTGGACTTCATCGAGCGAATCGCCGAGCGGCACTCCGGGCGCGTTCCGCGCCGGTTCCGAGAGGACTTCTGCAGCACGGCCGCGCTCGCCACCGCATGGGCGATGCGACATCCCGAGAATGAGGCCTGGGCCGTCGATCTCGATGCCGAGCCGCTGAGTTGGGCGAAGCGCCATCGGCTGCCCTATTCGAAGTCGGCAGCGGGTCGCGTCCACCTCGTGCGATCGGATGTCCGCCGACCCCAGCGCCCGCTCGCCGACGTCGCCTGTGCGCTCAACTTCTCGTGGTGGGTGTTCCACGCGCGGGCCGACCTCGTGGCCTACCTGCGGGCGGCGCGCGCCTCGCTGCGGCCCAAGGGGGCTCTCGTGATGAACATGTTCGGTGGCACGCGAGCCGAGCGGAAGCTCGTCGAGCGCACCCGCAAGGCCGCTGGCAACGGACCCGACGGCACGATGCACGAGGGGTTCACCTACATCTGGGATCAGGCTTCGTTCGACGCCGTCTCGCGCCGACTGCTGGCGTACATCCACTTCGAGATGCGCGACGACAAGCGCGTGCGGCGCGCGTTCACGTACGACTGGCGCATGTGGACATTGCCGGAGCTCCGTGAGTGCGCCGAGGAGGCTGGCTTCCGCGGGTTCGAGGTGTGGACCGAGGGGTGGGCGGCGGGCAAGCGAACGCACAACGGTGTGCTCTACCCTCGGATCACGCTTGACAATGACGACTGTTGGATCGCCTACGCGGTGCTCGTTCGTTGATGCGCCAGGAGGCCCCATGACCGATGCACTCCTCGTCTTCAGCACGTTCGCTGATGAAGCCTCCGCGGCCCGAGTGGCCCGAACGCTCGTCGAGGAGCGACTGATCGCCTGCGCCAACCTGCTGCCCGGCGCACGCTCGATCTATCGCTGGAAGGAGGGCGTCGAGGAGGCGAGCGAGGTCGTGGTGCTGATGAAGACGCGCAAGCAGGATTGGACCGCCCTGCTCTCACGCTTGCATGAGCTGCACCCCTACGACACGCCGGAGTGCATCGCGGTGCGGTTCGCCGCCGGAGCGCCGAAGTACATGGCATGGCTCGACGAGGCGCTCGCGCCGGAGCCCGAGGGCCCATGATCGAGTGGGGGGCAGGCCGACTCGTGCTGGCGATCGAGACCTCGTGTGATGACACGTCGGTCGCCGTTCTCGAGAACGGTTCGAGGCTCCGCTCGCATCGCGTCGCCGGGCAGGATGTGCACCGTCTGTACGGCGGCGTTGTGCCCGAACTGGCGTCGAGGGCGCATCTCGCTCATCTGCCCTGGATGGTCCGAGCGGCGCTCGAGGAAGCCGAGTTGTCGCACGATGCGATCACTGGTGTGGCGGTGACTCATGCTCCGGGTCTCGTCGGGTCGCTCGTCGTCGGCGTGGCGTTCGCCAAGTCCCTCGCCGCATCGCTCGCCGTACCGATCGTCGGCGTCAATCACATCGAAGCGCATCTGCATTCCGCGTCGCTCGAGCACGGCGATGCCCCGGAACCGTCGGTGGCGTTGATCGTCTCGGGCGGACACACGGAATTGGTGGCGATCGATGGTTTCGGGAGCTACCGCTGGCTCGGAGCCACGCTCGATGACGCCGCGGGCGAGGCCTATGACAAGGTCGCCAAGCGAATCGGGCTGGGTTTCCCCGGTGGTCCCGAGATCGATGCGCGCGCGAGTCAGGGCGATCCCGCCGCCTTCTCGTTCCCACGGCCGATGCTCGACCGCCCCGGTTGCGAGTTGTCGTTCTCGGGGCTGAAAACGGCGGTGAACGTCGCGCTCGCCGGGCATGGAGCGCCGCCCTATTCCGAACGGTTGATCGCCGATCTGTCCGCCTCGTTCCAGGCCGCCGTCGTCGAGACCCTGGTCGAGAAGTGCTCGCGGGCCCTGAGCGAGACGAATGCCCGGGCGCTGCGCCTGGGCGGCGGGGTTGCCTGCAACAGCGCCCTGCGAGCCGCCCTCGCCGAGCGCTGCGCCGCGCTCGAAGTGGCGCTGCACATCCCCTCGCCACGCTACTGCGTCGACAACGCGGCCATGATCGCGTGGGTGGGTGCGCGCCGGCTGGCAGCGGGCGAAGTCGCTGGGCCGGAACTGGATGCGGCTTCCTCCCTCGAGGCCTCGGGGCTCTCGCGGGTCTGACCGACCGGCTCCGGCGTGCTCGTCCCGCCTCTTCCATTCGTGATGGGCGCCTCGAGCGTCCGGCGGCTCGGCCCAAGCCGCTCGAGGAAATCGCGCAAGTCCATGCGCCAGATGGCCGATGAACCACTGGAGATCCGAAGTGGTCCCGGCTCGCCCGAGGCCCCACATTCCATGGACGTCGGATCGTCTGAATCAGTCACCAGCCGGAAAGGGCCGGAGAACCGCGTGGACTCGAGCACCATCCTGATCGCCGAAGACGACGCCGGTATCCGATCGGTACTGCGCATGCTCCTCGAGACGCACGGTTTCTCCGTGGTCGAGGCAGTCGATGGGCAGGACGCGCTTGATAAGGTGCACGAGATGATGCCCGACCTCGTGCTGCTCGACGTGATGATGCCGCGTCTCGATGGCCACGAGGTGTGCGCGCGATTGCGCGACTCGTTCACGACGCGCCACATCCCGATCGTGATGCTGACGGCACGCGCCGAGCCGAAGGACAAGGTGCTCGGCCTGAAGGGTGGCGCGAACGACTACGTCACCAAGCCCTACAACAACGAGGAGTTGCTGCAACGGGTCCGCAACACGCTCGACTGGAGCCGTCAGCAGCGCGCCGCCAGCCCGCTCACCGGGCTGCCCGGCAACCACTCCATCAACGATGAGATCCGCCGCCGACTCTCGACGGGCACGTCCTTCGCGTTGCTCCAGATCGACATCGATCACTTCAAGGCGTTCAACGATTATTACGGCTACGCGAGAGGCGACCAGGCGATCCAGTTGCTCGCGCGCATCCTCACGGAGGCCGTCGCCGATCACGGTGGTCCCGAGGGCTTCGTCGGTCACATCGGCGGCGATGATTTCGTCGTCCTGACCTCGCCGAAATTCGCCGAGGCACTGGGCGAGGAGATCCTCGAGTGGTTCCGTTCGGCGACGCACGACTTGTACGATCGAGTGGATCGCGAACGAGGGTTCGTCGAAGTGCTCAGCCGTCGGCACATCCTCGAGCGGGTCCCGCTCATGAGTCTGACGATCGCGATGGTCAGCACCGATCGTGTGCCCGTCACGCATCTCGCCGAGCTGATCGACATCGCGCAGGAGCTCAAGGCGCACGGCAAGGGCATCCCCGGCAGCGTGCTGGTCGGCGAACGCCGGCGACGCGAGCAGGATCCACCCTCCGAGCGGCACGTCGCCTGAGCCGCGTATGGACACCCCCCGGTCACGAGACGAGTCAGGCGCCGCGGCCGAACCCGATGTCCTGAGTCTGCTCGCCGAGGCCGTGCTGGCGCTGCGTGCGACCACCGATATCAGCGTCGCCTGGAGTGTGGCCGCTCGAAGCGTCACCGAGGCGCTCGGCGCGACCGACGCACGCCTGCTCCGCCTCGACCCCCGCAGCGGGACGCTTGCGCGGATCGAGGGCGGCGGCGTCGAGACCCCCTATCTCTCGGAACATGCGGGGCCGGTCGAGTGGTGCCTTCGCCACGAGCGCTCGCGATTCGACGCCGGCGACCACGAAGCACTTGGAGTCTGCGAGACTCTGTTGTGGACACAGCCGCCGGGCGCGCTCGCCACGCTGCCGCTTCTGGCGGGAGGCGTCGCGCATGGCTTCGTGTTGGTGGCGTTCCCGTCCCTCCGCACGTTCACGTCGCAGTCGAAGCGCTTCCTGCAGTCGCTGGCGGATGCCCTCGCCCTGGCGTTCGAGCGCGAGTCGCTCCGGCGCTCGCTCGATGAGGAACGCGCGCGCAGTGCCCGGCTCGAGCGCCGCCTGCTGGCGGCCCAGGATGCCGCCGCCGGACTCATGTCGATCGTCGCGCACGAGGTGCGCAGTCCACTCGCCAGCATCAAGGCCTACACGGAGACGCTGACCGCCAACCTCGACAATCCGCAGGCGCCGCGGCAGCGGTTCGTCCAGGTCATCGAGGAGGAGTGCGATCGGCTGTCCGCGCTCATCACCGATGTCCACGACCTCTCGCGCATCGAGGGCGGCGAGCACACGTTGCGCCTCGGCGCCGCGCAGGCTTCCGAACTGGTGCGCGAAGCCGTCGCACGCGTGCGCGGAGAAGCCACCAAGCGCAACATCGCGATCCGCGTCGATGCCGCCGATGATCCGCGCGTCGAGGTGGACCTCGAGATGATGCGGCGCGTTCTCGCCAACCTGCTGCTCAACGCCGTCGAGTTCTCGCCGGAGGGCGGCGAAGTCCGCGTCGCGATCGAACAACGCGCCGACGAGTGGATCTGCAGCATCACCGATGACGGCTCGCCCCTGCCCGCCGAGGACCTCGGCGCCGTTTTCGAGGGCTTCTACCGCGCCCGTCGAACCGGTTCCTCGCATGAGGGCACCCGCCTCGGGCTCGCCATCACCCGTTCGCTCATCGAACTCCACGGTGGCCGCCTCGGCACCGACCAGCCGCTCGACGCGCAGGGCGATCGCCGTGGCGCACGCTTCATCTGCCGCGTCCCGCTCCGCCCCATTGCCTCGCCGCGCGCGCGCCGCATCGCCCGCTCGCTGCAGTCGCGCGAGGATCTGGAGCCCTTGTTCGAGGCGATCGTCGAGATGGTGTCGACCGCGCTCGACGCCGAGATCGTCTCGCTCGCCCTGGTCGATTCCGATCGAGGCGATCTGTTCGTGGCCTCGGCGACCGGCCGAGGCCGCGACGACATGCCCGCGAGGCGAGTGCCGCTGCGCTCGGGGGTCTCCGGCGCCGTCGCCGCATGGGGGCGCGCCATTCGCGTCGAGGACATCGAGACCGACCGCCGATTCCGCCGACTCAATCATCCCCAGTACCACACCAAGTCGCTCCTTTGCGTGCCGATGCGGCTCGAGGGCGAGGTCGTGGGCGTGATCAACGTCAACAACAAGCGAAACGGCGAGTCATTCGACGACGACGATCTCGCGCTGCTCGTCCTTCTCGCCGAGCGCATCGCAGGCGCCCTCGAGCGCGCCGGTGCCTACCCCGACAGTGAACGCGTCGTCGCCGACGCACTCGACGCCATCCGGTGCATGACGCGCATGCAGCGCGACCTCCATCTCGGTGGCAGCGCCGTGGTGCGCCTGACGCGCGCGCTCGCACGCGAGCTCGGCCTGGCGCCCTCGGAAGTGGACCTGCTCGGCTACGTCGCACAAGTCCACGACGTCGGCATGGTGCGGATCGAGTCCGAGACCGCCCACACCGGCCACCTCGACCCACGCCAGCGCGGCGCCGTCCGAACCCATCCCGAGGCCACCGTGGAGATCCTGAGGCCACTCGAGTACCAAGGTGCCGTCCGCGAGATCGTCCTGGCGCACCATGAGCGCTGGGACGGGCAGGGCTACCCCAAGGGCTTGGCCGGCGAGGCGATCCCGATGGGGGCCAGGATCCTGGCCGCCGTCGACGCCTGGGAGAGCATGACGACCGCCAGACCCTACCGGGCCGCCAGGCCGCTCGGGGAGGCCCTTGCCGAACTGGACCGCGAGTCCGGGGCCCAGTTCGACCCCGAGGTGATCCAGGCATTCCGGGCGCTCATCGAGCGCGAGGGAGAGGTACGCCGGGCCGCATGAAGGGCGCGTTCTGCCCTCAAGCTCTCAGAAGGCACTGCCGATAATCAACGGGAAGCAACGACATCGGGGCACACGCCCCTCGAAGCGCACGCGGGCAGGACGACCCGCGCACGGAGGTGAACGGGATGGCCAAGGGCAGGATCCTCGTGGTGGATGACGAGATCTACATCGTCCACATCCTGGACTTCAGCCTGGGCATGGAAGGCTACGAGGTCATCACCGCTCTTGACGGTGAGCAGGCACTCGAGAAGGCCAGAGCCGACCGCCCCGACCTCATCGTGCTCGACATCATGATGCCGAAGCTCGATGGCTACGAGACGTGCAAGCTGCTGAAGGCGGATGACAACACCAAGAACATCCCGGTCATCCTGCTGTCGGCCAAGGGCCGCAACGTCGACCAGAAGATCGGCTTCGAAGTGGGTGCGGACGATTACATCACGAAGCCGTTCTCGCCGAGGAAGCTGGTTGAGCGGATCAATGCGATCCTGGGACAAGGCACCCAACAGCAACGCACCGCCTAGATTCTGGCTCGACAATTCGGGATGGCACGCAGCGTGCCCTGAGAGTTCTCCATGGCGAACGCTGCTCGACCCTCGCCCCCCTTCTGCCCGAACCCCTCATGCCCGTTTCACCAACAGGGCCGGCCGGGCTGGCGCTACACGTCGGACGGCGTCCATCGTCGCAAGCGTGCTCCCTTCTGGGTCCGTCGTTACCGCTGCAGTCGATGTGGGCGACGATTCTGCGACCAGACGTTCCGAACCACCTACTGGTTGAAACGCCCGGACATCCAGGCGCGAGTCTTTGTCGGGTTGGTGGCGTGTTCCGGTCAGCGACAGCTGGCCAGGTCTCTCGGGGTGGCACACGGAACAGTCGCAACCCACTCCTCGCGCCTCGGACGACACTGTCTTCTCCTGCACGAGCGGACCCGTCCTCGCGGACGCCTCACCGAGCCGATCTGCCTCGATGGATTCCACTCCGTCGAGTGGAGTCGATACCATCCCGTCGCATACCACGTCGTCGTCGGCCTACACTCGCATTACTTCTACGGATTCACTGATTCCGAGCTGCGCCGATCGGGCAGCATGTCCGACTCGCAGAAGCAGTTGCGCGCACACTTCGAGGCGCGACTCGGTAGACCCGACCCCCGGTCCGTGGAGAAGCAAGTCGCAGCGGTTCTGCGAACGGTCGTGCAGACACCTCAACCGTTCGCACTTCACACGGACCAGCATGAGGACTATCCGCGCGCTATCTCCCGGCTTCCGCAGCATAAGGTCGCACACAGCACGATCAGTTCTCGGGCGCTTCGAGACCGCAATAATCCGCTCTTCCCGGTCAATCTGTTGGACCTGCTGCTACGGCACAGCCAAGCGGACCATCGGCGTGCGACGCTGTCGTTTCCAAAGCGGAGACAAGGCACCATCGAGCGGCTCTGGGTGTTCCTCGTTTGGAGGAATCTCCACAAGTGGGACTCGGAGAATCGTCCTGGGAGGACGCCCGCCATGCACCTCGGGCTCGAGCGTTCACGAGCCAGTATTCGGCGGATCCTTCAGCAGCGACAGTTTCCATCACACGGGCTGCTGAGTCCTAGCTGGTGGGGCTACTACTGGCGCGTCACGCCGACTCGACGCATGCGTGAGATTCGAGTCCACGATCCGAAGTACACTCGATGACGAATGCGTGCGTGCGATCCGGCGCAACTGAGCACCCCGAATCTTCGCGCCACAACCTAGCGGATGACGACGAAGCGGCCGGTGGTTTGGCCTAGTGCCGAATCCACCGTGAACACATACAACCCACTCACCACATCCTGCCCATTGCGCGAGATCAGGTCCCAACTCGCCTGCCCGTTGCCACCTCGGCCGTCGTGGTCGATCTGGGCCACGAAGTCGCCGGCCACGGTCCACACCTTGATGGTGCAGCGCGCGCGCGGCAGGCCGACGAAGTCGAGGTGGCGGGCGAAGACGTCGCCGGGGACCGGGCGGCGATCCCACTCGGCGCCGCCGCGGTAGGGGTTGGGCACCACGCGCACGCGCGAGGCATCGTCTCGCGCCTCGGCCCTCGGGCGCACGACGTCGCCGAAGACGGCGCGGAACGGACTCTCCAATGTCTCGCGGCGCGGGACTCCGCCCTGGATCGTGTCGAGGACGGCGAGCGTCGTGACGGCGTAGTGATAGTCGAACCCGTCGATGACCTCTCGGTCGACGTACTGGTAGCGGCCGATGGGATAGTGCCTTCGTTCGTAGAGCACGTAGTCGTACGGGATCGTCGGGTCCGTGATCGTGGACAACGCACTCGATCCGAACAGGGTGTCGGGGCCGAATGATCCGATCTGCTGCCATTGCGGGATGGGTGGGAAGAGCGCATTGCGCGTCCAGTCGCTCAGGCGGTAAAGCCGGTAGCCGCCGAAGCGCCAGCGGCCGCCGGGGATGATGCCGGCGCCGATGACGATCTCGGGGTAGTCGTCCCATGCGACGCGGATCTCGCGCTCGCCCGCGGTGACCCGGGTCGAGGGCTGGGGCGGAGCGGCGGTGCCGGTGGTCCAGTGCACTGGTGTCTCGCGGCCGTCGCGGCCGGTGCAATTGTCGCAGTCCCAGTCGGTCCACACACAGGGCAGGGTGCTGCTGTAGGGAACGTCCGAGGGCCCTGCCGGCGGGAAGTTATTGACGCCGTCGTAGGCCGGATCCTCGATGTACTTCTTGTTGCAGTTGGGGTCCCAGTTGAACTCGATGCCGGGCGGCGGCGCGTAGCAGATCTCGTGGCCGTTGATCCCGGTGAAACCGCCGGTGTGGGAGCCGAGCGGGCTCGTATCGGGCAGCCGATTCTGGAAGACGCCATGCCAGAGCAGGCGTGCCGATGTCGCCGCGGCGCTCAGGGAGTCGGCGTTCTCACCCAACACGAAGGCGACCGCCATCTCCACGGTCTGGCCGGGGTCGAGCGTCACAAACGGCCCGCACGACAGCAGCACGGAATAGTCGCGCAGCTGGGATCGACTACTCGCGGGGAACTCGCCGCGGAGCGCCTCGTAGCGGTCGACATCGAGCGTCGGCGGGCCGCCCTGGCGCGGCGCGATTCCGCGCGAGAAGACGGTGTAGCGGAATGTCGTGTCCTTGGGCGGCGCGCGTCGGGAGTCGTAGGCGGCGCGGGCGCCGAGTTGGGCGAAGTTATCGATCCGCCCCAACGGGTCGGTCGTGTGCGAGAGACCGACGAGTCCGACCCAGGGCAGGTCGGCGCGGCTGCCGTCTCGAACTCCCACGGAGCGGCCGGCCAATGTCCGGTAGCACTCCTTGATCCAGATCGAGGCGATGGTGGATCGGCCCTCGTAGAAGCTCACGCTGTCGGCGAACTCGAAAACGGTGTCATCGTTCTGGCTTCCGGCTGCGGTGACTTCGCGCGAGTCGAGGTCGGCGTGCACGCCGACATACACATCGTGGAGCCGCTCATTGGATGTATTGGTGATGAACCAGTGCACACCGGCCACGCGCTCATAGCCCGGTGCGTTGTAGGCGAACGCCTGCTGGCGCACCTCGAGTCCGAGCGGTCGATGGGTCTCACCCTGGGGCCCGACCTGACCGACCGCCTCGGGTTGGTCGTCGCGAAAGGTCGATTCGGCCAACTGCTGCGACGGGAGGAACACGTCCTCGTCGATCTCGCCATCGCCGTCATCATCGCGGCCGTTGGCGGATTCCTCATCGATCCGGCCATCGCCGTCATCGTCGAACATCGCGCGAGTGCCGAGGGCGCCGGCTTCGACGACTCGGACACGGTCGTCGGCCGCGAGGGTCGGCCGCCACTCGAGCAGAGGGCCGCCCGAGACGCCGTAGCTGCCGTCGGAGCGCCGAGCGCCCACCCAGAGTTCGGCGTGCGACAGCGCCTCGTGCCCGCTGCCCCTCGGGTACTCGAGCGAAGGGTCGTTCGAGAGGCCGCGGTCATAGTAGGCGTTACCGAGCACGCCGATGTTCGTGATCCGGAAGCTGAAGGCGCCCGCGTCCAGCCGAGGGCCGCGATCCTCGATATCGAGGAAGGCGCGAGCCGGGGCGGCCAGGAGCAACGGGAGACTGAGGAGTGTGAGCGTGATGCGGGGTCGGAGGCGCAAGTCTCCCTCGATCGGTCGGTTGGAACTCGGCGGCGCGAGAGGATAGCGGGTCATCGGTGCGTGCGCCACGGCGCATCGGGCGGCGGTTTGCGCCGCCCATGCTCGCGCATCATCGTGCGGAACACGATGCCCTACGCCCTCGTCGCACTCTCCCTGCCGCTGCGCCAGGCCTTCACCTATCGCATTCCCGAGGGATCCGAGGGCGAGGTGCGCCCGGGTTCGATGGTGGAGGTTCCGTTGCGGGGGCGAGCCGTGCGCGGCGTGGTGCTTTCGCTCGCGCGCACGTCCGAGCGAACCGGTGTCCAGCCGCTGACCCGGGTGCTCTCGCCGCCGCTCCTCTCGCCCCACCTGCTCGACCTGGCGAAGTGGGTCGCCGAGTACTACCTGGCCCCGATCGGGGAAGTGGTGGCGGCCACCCTGCCGGGCGGGGGCAAGGGGTTGGCCGCCAGTCGGGCACGCCGTGGCGCCATCGAACACACCGCACTGTCCATCGCGCTTCCCGAGCGCGTCACGCTCACCGACGCTCAGCGCGAGGCGACGCGCGCGATCGAGCAATCGGTCGCGGCCGCGAAGTTCGCTCCGATGCTGCTGCACGGCGTCACGGCGAGCGGCAAAACGGAGGTCTACTTGCGGGGCGCCCTCGCGGCACGCGATGCGGGGGGGCAGACATTGGTGCTGGTCCCGGAAGTGGCGCTGGCGACGCAGGTGGTGGCCCGATTCCGCCAGCGATTCGGCGCGCGTGTCGCGCTGCTCCACAGCTACCTCGGTGTCGGCGAGCGGCGACGCAACTGGGAACTTGCGAGGCGGGGCGGGCTCGATGTCGTCGTGGGCGCGCGCTCGGCCGTCTTCGCCCCGCTGCCTTCTCTGAAGCTGATCGTCGTCGATGAGGAACACGAACCGGCCTACAAGCAGAGCGAGCAGATGCGCTACCACGGGCGGGATGTCGCGGTGCGGCGCGCCCAGATGCTGGGGATCCCGGTGGTGCTCGGCTCGGCCACGCCGAGCCTCGAGTCGCTCGCCAACGCGGCGCGCGGCAAGTACCGGCGCCTCTTGATGCCGGAGCGCATCGATCGGCGGCCGATGCCGAGCGTGCAGATCGTGGATCTCCGGCGCGAGGAGGCGGCGTTGATCTCGCGGCCGCTTCGTCTGGCGTTGGCGGCGCGGCTCGAGCGCGGGGAGCAGTCCCTGCTGTGGCTCAATCGTCGAGGCCACACGCATCATCTGCAGTGCCGTGCGTGTGGATGGACACCGGCGTGCCCGGAGTGCGACATCACGCTGACGCTGCATGTCGATCCGCTCTCGCTGCACTGCCACTACTGCGATCATCGAGCGCCGGCGTGGTCGCGCTGCCCGACCTGTGAGGCCGGGTTGCAGATGAAGCAGAGTGGCGCGGGCACGCAGCGGGCCGAGCGCGAACTCAAGCGCACGATGCCGGGGGCTCGCATCCTGCGTCTCGATACCGATGTGGCCCGCAAGCGCTCGGCTCCCTCGGATGTGCTGGAGCGTTTCGCCAATGGCGAGGCGGACGTGCTGCTCGGCACGCAGATGATCGCCAAGGGCCTCGACTTCCCCAATGTGACCCTGGTCGGCGTGCTGGATGCGGACATCGCGCTGCACCTGCCCGACTTCCGCGCGGCCGAGCGCACGTGGCAATCGCTCGTGCAGGTGGCCGGTCGTGCGGGGAGAGGGCGTGTCCCGGGCGACGTCCTCGTGCAGACCTGCACGCCGGAACATCCGGCGATCGCGGCCTTCGCCAGCGGCGACACGCCGGCCTTCCAGCGCGAGGAGCTGGCCGAACGACGCGAGGCGGGCTATCCGCCCTTCGCTCGACTCGCCACGCTGTTGATCTCGGGGCCCGATGAGGCGCAGGTCGAGCGCGTCGCGACCGCGCTCGCCGAAGCGGCGTCCGAGGCGGCGACTCCGCTCGGCGTCATCGTGCTCGGCCCTGCGCCCCAGGCGCTGGCGCGACTTCGCGGACGGCATCGGTGGCATCTGCTCCTCAAGGGGTCCGAGGCTCGTGCGGTGCGCGCTGTGGCCGATGCGGCGCTGCAGTGGTCCGAGGGGGCGCGGCACGCGGGACGTGTCCGCGTCACAGCCGACATCGATCCGATCGACGTGCTCTGAGCTCGCCACCGTCGCGCGTGCGCTCGGAATGTGCGGAATGGCCGCACGCCCTCGCGTTCGTCAGGCGCACGTCAAAGCCCCGAAGTCCTTGACGCGTCTCGTTTCGGGTGCCTAGTCTGCTCTGTTCTCCCGCCTCTCCAGTGCGCTTCCGCGCTGGCATCCTTCCCGCACGGGGAGCTCTCATCATGACTCCGAAACCTCAGATCCGCGCTGCCTCGGAGGCCGCCGCCAGTGAAGTCGTGCTGACGCCGGACTTCATCCGTACGCATCCCCGGGTGAGGCGCTTCGTGCGCATGGCCGACGCGGCGCTCGAGAAGATCGGGTACACGGAGCACGGGGAGCGGCATGTCACGCTGGTCAGCCACATCGCCTTCAACGTGTTGACGCGCCTCGGGCACCCGGCCCGGCTCTGTGAGTTGGCCGGGATCGCGGGGTTCATGCACGACATCGGCAATGCGGTGAATCGCGAGAACCACGCGCAGACCGGCGCACTGATGTCGATGCAATTGCTGACCGAGTTCGGGATGTCCGACGACGAGTTGATCACGATCATCGCGGCGATCGGCAACCACCATGAGAATGACGGCGATCCGGTGAATCCGGTCGCCGCTGCCGTGATCCTCGCGGACAAGAGCGACGTGCATCGCACGCGCGTTCGCAACTCCGAGATGATCAAGTTCGACATCCACGACCGAGTGAACTACGCGGTTCAGAAGAGCTTCCTCGACGTGAATTCGGATACCAAGCAGATCACGCTGCAGCTCACGATCGATCAGGACATCTCGCACGTCATGGAGTACTTCGAGATCTTCATGACGCGGATGCTGGCCTCGAGGAAGGCGGCGATCTCCCTCGGGTGCGGATTCGGGCTCGAGGTCAATGGCAACCGTCTCGTCTAGCAGAAGGAGGATCCCCTTGAACCGACGTCTACTCTCGGGCCTGTCGGCCCTGATGATGGCCGGCCTCGTGGCCCAGGCCGCAGAAGCCCGCAACCCGCATTGCGCGGGCGGAATCCAGTACGTCGTGCAGGGCCTGCGCGATCGGGACAAGGGCAACTTCGAGGACTACCAGCGGCAGATGGGCAAGGCCATCGACCAGTTGACACAGTGCGCCGCCCAGGATCCCGCCGACTTCGAGGCGATCGGCTACCTCGGCTGGGTGTACGCCGAGGTCGAGAGCGCGGGTCCGGCCGGAGCCGCGTTCACCCAGTCCATCGAGGGGCTCGCCTCCAAGGGCGACAAGAAGAAGCACGACATCGTCGTGAACAACCGCGAGTCGTACTGGGCCAAGTCGTTCAACGACGGCATCAAGGAGATCAACACCGCGCAGGAGACCTACGAGAACTTCAGCGCCGTGCCGGCGGACGACGCCGAGAAGGAGCTCAAGGAGGCTGCGCGCAAGAGCTACGACAAGGCGCTGCTGGCGCTGACGCGTGCCAAGCTGCTCAAGGAAGGGCACGCGGCGACGCTGCGCAACATCGCGACGGCGCATGCGCTGATGGGCGACTTCGACAAGGCCGAGATCACGCTGGTCAATGGCATCCAGGAGGCCGCCGCCGACACGAGCGTCGGTCAGCTCCGCGAGACGCTGCGTAATGTGCGTGCCAACAAGGCGGGCCAGCTGCTCGAAGCCAAGAAGTACGACCAGGCGATCGCCTACTACAAGGATCTGAGCAAGGCCGAGCCGACGAACGCGGATCACCAGCGAGGCCTCGGCAGCGCGCACACGTCACGCGCCCAGACGCTCGAAGGGGCCGCCAAGACGGCCGACTGGAAGGCGTCGGCCGAGGCGTACGCCAAGGCCGTCGAACTGGTCGGGAAGGACGCCGACCTCCAGTACATGGCAGGCCAGGCGTATTCCAAGGCGGGTGATCACGCCGCGGCCGAGAAGCACTGGCGGCAGGCGGTCTCGCTCAAGCCGGACGATCTCGACGCGGTGCGCGAGTTGTCGATCTGCCTCGGGGAACTCAAGAAGTACGAGGAGGCCGTGAAGACGCTGGCCGATGCGATCGCGCGCCAGCCCGAGGAGAAGAACCTCTATCAGTCGATGGGCACGATCTACAACAAGGCGGGCGACAGCAAGAAGACGACGCAGCTCTACATGGTGTTCCTCGCGATGCAGCGCGGCACGGTGCTCGAGGGCGCCAAAGCGGCTGAGGCGGCCAAGGCGGGCAGCGCGGCGGCCAATACCAAGACGTCGCTCGGTACGCCCGACAAGGCCTACGAGTGGGAGACCGATGGCCAGAAGCTCGTCACGTGGACCTACTTCTCGAAGAAGCAGGCCTACACGTTCGAGACCGCGTCGATGGGTCTGATCCAGAAGTCCGATTGGACGCCGACGGCGCCGGTCGCCGGCAAGTGACGCACGGCGCGATCGCGCCGAACGGATGAGAGCCGGCCTCCCGAGCCCCGTGGGCGCGGGAGGCCGTTCGCTTCACGGTCAGCTCAGGAGGTCAGTCGACATGAGCGTGGCACTCGAGGGGCCGGTGGCGGTGGTGGGCTTCGGCCATCAGGGCGAGGCGCAGGCGCTCAATCTGCGCGACTCCGGCGTGTCGGTCCGAGTCGGGGCGCGCCCCGGGCATGCCGCCGAGGCACGGGCCCGCTCACACGGCTTCGAGGTCCACGACCTCGCGATTGCCGTGCGCGGCGCGAGCGTGGTCGCGGTGCTGTTGCCCGATGATGTCGCGCCGACGCTGTGGGGCTCGCTACACGCGGCGATGGAGCCTGCGGCGGGCCTCGTGTTCGCGCATGGCTACAACCTGCTCGCGGGAACGCTGTCGTTCGGTGACGACCAACCGGTCGTACTCGTCTCGCCGTGCGGCCCCGGCCGCGTGCTCCGCCAGACGTTCGAGCGAGGCGAGGGCCTGCCGGCCTATCTCGCGGTCCACCGAGGGGACGAGCTCCGCGGCTGGCGACTCGCGGAGGCCTATGCCACCGCGCTCGGATGCGCCCGCGCCCGACTGTGGCGCACGAGTGTCCGAGAGGAGACCGAGGTCGACCTGTTCGGCGAGCAGAACGTGCTCTGCGGCGGCATGAACGAACTCGTGGTGGCCGCCTGGGAGACCCTGGTCGAGGCGGGCTACAGCCCGGAGATCGCCTATCTCGAGTGCGTTCACCAGCTCAAGTTCCTCGCCGACCTGCTGCACGAGCGCGGGGTGACCGGGCTGAGAGAGGGCATCAGCGGGACGGCGCTCCATGGCGATCTGACGCGGGGCCCGCGGGTGATCGGCAAGGCCAGCCGCCTCGCCATGGCCGAGGCGCTGAGCGACATCCGCAGCGGCCGCTATGCCGCTGAGTTGGCCAAGGAGGTCGCCGCTGGCAAGCCGGCCACCCGAGCAGGGCTCGAGGCCTCGAGACGGCACCCGATCGAAGCCGCCCGGCGCCGGGCACTGGGGCTGCCCGAGACGGGATCGCCCTGATCCACGCGCGGGTCGCGGCCCCCCCGGTCGGTCAACGCGTTGGCTGGAAACAGGTTGACACCCGTTCCGGGGCTCGCTTACGGTTCGCTGCGATTCGGAGGCGAGTTCCAGAGCGAACGTGCGCCTTGCCCAGCAGCGTCAGGGGGGACGAGATGACCAAGGCCGATATCGTCGATCAGATCTCCGAGCGGACGGGCCTCACCAAGAAGGACGTCGCCGAGACGGTCGACTGCTTCCTCGATGCGGTCGCCAAAGCGCTCTCGAACGGGCATCACATCGAGATCCGCGGCTTCGGCACCTTCCGAGTCAAGGATCGCAAGTCGCGCATCGCGCGCAACCCACGAACGGGAGAGGCCGTCCCGGTGCCGCCCCGCCGCGTGCCGGTGTTCAAGGTGTCCAAGGAACTCAAGGACATGGTGTCGCAGCAGTAGCTTCTCGATCCTGAGGGAACAGACGAGGGGGAGGACCGTCGCGGTCCTCCCCCTCGTCCCATCTCTCTCGTTGAGCGCGGTCGTCAGTTACGCGAGTTGCGCATCACGATCAGGCGGATCAACTGAAGTGCCGCCATGGCCGCCGCCGCGACGTACGTGAGCGCAGCGGCGTCGAGCACGCGCTTCGCCTGGCCGACCTCCTCATGCTGCACCGCACCGGATTCGGTGAGCTGGATCAGCGCCCGCTTGCTGGCGTCGAACTCGACCGGCAGCGTGACCACGTGGAACAACACGGCGCCTGCGAAGAACAGGATGCCGAGGTCCATGAGCATCGTGCTGATGCCGCCGAGATTGGATCCGAAGATCAAGCCGATGAAGAACATGGGCATGGCGAGCATGCTGCCGAAGCCGGCCACCGGGGCGAGCGTCGAACGCAGCTGCAGCGGCAGGTAGCCCTGGTGGTGCTGCAGGACGTGCCCCACTTCATGCGCGGCCACGGCGATGCTCGAGATCGAGTTGTCGCCGTAGATCGGGCCCGAGAGTCGCACGGCCTTGGCGCCCGGATCGTAGTGATCCGAGAGCACGCCGCCGACCTGCTCGATCGTCACGTCGCGCACACCATTGCGCGACATGATGGCGGCGGCCATCTGGCGCCCGCTCATCGACGTGGAGGAGCGGACCTTGGAGTACTTCTCGTAGGTGCTCTTCACCTTCCACTGCGCCCACATGGCGAACGCGAGCGCGGGCAGGATCAGGATCATCGTGGCATCGACGCCGAAGAACGGCATGGGGCTCACTCCTCCAGGCACTGGGTCGCGCACCGTGCGCGTCGAGACGTTGGGATGCTGCAGCGCGGCGACTGTGGCAGGAAAGCCGCAGGCGGGGAAGCGCAATCGGCACTCGCGGCGCCGGATTCACGAACGTCCACAAGTCGTCAGGTCGACTCGCGCGCGGCGCGCTCGGTGTAGACTGCGCGCCGCTCCGTCCGCCCGCGTGAGGTCCCGAGGAGACGTTCCGCATGTCCGCTCCATCCGTCGTCGATCTGCGCAGTGACACCGTCACGCGGCCGACTGCCGCCATGCGCCGCGCCATCGCCGAGGCCGTGGTCGGCGATGATGTGTTCGGCGACGATCCCACGGTGCTCGCACTCGAGTCGCGCGTCGCGGCGCTGGCGGGCAAGCAGGCTGCGTTGTTCGTGCCGAGCGGCACGATGGGCAACCAGCTGGCGGTGAACGTGCTGACCCAGCCCTCCGATGAGGTCCTGCTCGAGGCCGACAGCCACATCATGCTCTACGAGCAAGGCGGCATCGCCGCCAACAGCGGATGCCTCGCGCACCCGATCCGGGGCGTGCGCGGGAGCCTCTCGCCCGATGCGCTGCTCGCCGCCGTGCGGGGGGACAATCCTCACGTCGCCCGCATGTCGCTCGTGTGCACCGAGAACACGCACAACAGCGCCGGCGGCGTGGTCGTGCCGCTCGCCTCGCTCGAGGCCATTCGAGTTGCTGCGCATGGCCGCGGCCTGCGGGTGCACATGGACGGTGCGAGGCTCTGGCACGCGAGCGCCGTGACCGGCATCCCCATCGCCCAGTGGGCAGCCACAGCGGACACGATGATGATGTGCTTCTCCAAGGGGCTCGGTGCGCCGGTCGGCAGCATTCTGGTGGGCGATGCCGACGTGATCCGCGCCGCTCATCGTGTGCGCAAGCGCTGGGGCGGCGGGATGCGCCAGGTGGGTGTGCTGGCGGCGGCCTGCCTGCACGCGCTGGACCATCATCTGGACCGGCTGAGCGAGGACCATCGCCGCGCGCGTGTACTGGCCGATGGGCTGCGCCAGGTCGCCTGCGTCACCGTGGATGCGCCCGAGACCAACATCGTCATCGTGCACTTCGACGAGGGCGGTCCCGATCCCGCCGCCGTGCTCGCCGGCCTCGATCGGCTCGGCGTGCGCATGGTGCCCTTCGGCCACCGTCGTCTGCGCGCGATCTGCCACCTCGATGTGGACGATGCGGGCGTCGAACGGGCGATCGAGGTCTTCGGCTCGGTCGCGGGCGCTGTTCGCTGATCGCGTCCTGCCAACGACTTGCACCGGCTCGCAGCGCGAACGAAGCTGCCCTGCGACTCGGCCGGAACGCTCGACTCGCGCAGGGACCGCATGCTAGGGTGCGCGCCGCTTTGACGGGACCGGTTCCCGCCGCGGAGGAAGGACACAGAGTGACCGAAGCGCGCCCCTCCGGAGACGGGGGAACGCTGTTCCTGGTGGCGACGCCCATCGGCAACCTCGAGGACATCACGCACCGCGCGCTCCGCATCCTGCGCGAGGTCGCCCGAGTCGCCGCCGAGGACACGCGACGCACGCGTCGGTTGCTCGATCACTTCGGCATCCGAGCCGAGGTGGTGAGTCTGCACGACCATAACGAACGCGCCCGAGTGCCCGCCCTGATGGCGCGGCTCGCAGCGGGCGAGTCCGTCGCGATCGTGACCGACGCGGGGTCGCCGGGCATCGCCGATCCGGGTTTCCCGGTGGTGCGAGCCGCCATCGCAGCTGGGTTCCGGGTCGAGAGCATCCCGGGGCCGAGCGCTGTGATCGCTGCGCTTCAGGTGAGCGGACTTCCGACGGACGCTTTCACGTTCGTGGGATTCCTCCCACCCAAATCGGGCGCTCGCAAGAACCGGTTGGTGGAGTGGTCGGAGCGGCGCGAGACGATCGTGGCGTTCGAATCACCCCATCGGATCGAGCGCACACTCGCCGATCTCGAGGCGGTGTGGCAGGAGCGTCCGATCGCGCTGGCGCGCGAGTTGAGCAAGATCCACGAGCAGGTGCTCCGAGGCAGCGCGCGCGAGGTGCGCGAGGCGTTGTCGCCGGACCAGGTGCGGGGGGAGATGGTGCTGGTTCTCAGTGGACGGACACGCGCGAGCCGAGCGGCGGAAGCATGAGCGCGGACCCCGCAGTGCCCCATCAGCTCGCGGCCTCCGGCTACAAGGATCGCCTCAAGCACATGGCCCACTCGGTCCTCGACCCGGTGGTCGCGGCCCTCGCGCGCCTCGGGCTCCAGCCCGACCACGTCACGGTCGCGGGGCTCGTCCTCAGCGTCGTGGCCGGATTCGCGTTCTTCGACGGCCAGAATCGCGTCGCCGCGCTGGTGCTGAGCCTGGCAGGGGTCTGCGACATCCTCGACGGCCAGCTCGCCCGGCGAGCGGGCCGCGTCTCGAACTACGGCGCATTCCTCGACTCGACGCTCGATCGCCTTGCCGAGGCGGCTGTGCTCGTCGGGATAGCAGGCTACTATGCAAGCAACCTCCTCGGGCTGCAGGCCAAGTCGCAGGCGATGCTCGAGCAGGTCGTCCTGGGTGAGATCGAGGGGCCCATCGCGCTGCTCGTCGCCCAGAATCAAGCCGTCGAGCCGGTGACGTGGCTCGTCCTCACGATCACCGCGATGCTCGCGCTCGTGGGTTCGTTCATGGTGTCGTACACGCGTGCCCGCGCCGAGGGGCTGGGGCTCGAGTGCAAAGTGGGTTGGTTCGAGCGACCCGAGCGCATCGTGCTGCTCATCGTCGCGGGACTCATCCAGGTGTTCTGGGCGATGAGCGTCGCCCTCCTTCTGTTGGCGATCCTTTCATTCACGACTGCTGCGCAGCGTGTGATGCACGTTCATCGCATCACGCGCGCGTCTGGCGCAGACGAGCGGGCCTGACGGCCGCTCCTTATCCGGAGGTTCGAGGGACATGGGGAACAAGGTCCGAGTGGCCATCATCGGCGTGGGCAACTGCGCTTCGTCGTTCGTGCAGGGGCTGCACTACTACCGCAGCGCCAAGGAGACCGACCGCGTTCCGGGCCTCATGCACGTCAATCTGGGCGGCTATCACATCAAGGATGTCGAGGTCGTCGCGGCGATCGACATCGACCGCAACAAGGTCGGCAAGGACTTGAGCGAGGCCATCTCGACGTGGCCCAACAACACGGTCGAGTTCACCAAGGTCCCGCGCACCGGCATCAAGGTGCAGCGCGGTATGACGCACGACGGACTCGGCAAGTACCTGTCGCAGATCATCCACAAGGCGCCGGGTTCCACGGTCGATATCGTCAAGTTGCTCAAGGACACCAAGACCGACGTCGTCGTGAACTACCTGCCGGTGGGCTCCGAGGAGGCCACCAAGTGGTACGTCGAGCAGGTGCTCGAGGCGGGCTGCGGGTTCGTCAACTGCATCCCGGTGTTCATCGCGCGTGAGAAGTACTGGCAGGCGCGCTTCGAGAAGAAGGGGTTGCCGATCATCGGCGATGACATCAAGTCGCAGGTCGGCGCCACCATCACCCACCGCGTGCTGGCGAATCTGTTCGTCGATCGTGGCGTGCGCATCGATCGCACCTATCAGCTGAACTTCGGCGGCAATACCGACTTCATGAACATGCTGGAGCGCGAGCGGCTCGAGTCCAAGAAGATCAGCAAGACCTCGGCCGTCACGAGCAACATCCCCTACGACCTGGCCGAGGAGGACGTCCACGTCGGGCCGTCCGACTACGTGCCGTGGCTCAAGGATCGCAAGTGGTGCCACATCCGCATGGAGGGCACGACGTTCGGAGACGTGCCGCTCAATCTCGAGATGAAGCTCGAGGTGTGGGACTCGCCCAACTCGGCCGGCATCGTCATCGACGCGGTGCGCTGCGCCAAGCTGGCGCTCGACAAGAAGATCTCGGGAGCGCTCATCGCGCCGAGCTCGTACTTCAAGAAGTCGCCGCCGGTGCAGATTCCGGACGACGTCGCGCGTGACCTGGTCGAGCAGTACATCAAGGACCCGAAGGCGGTGGAGCGCCGCATGCGCACGGATGCCCCGGCACTCAAGCGCGAGGCCAAGCCGGTCACCCGCAAGGCGGTCGCGAACGAGCCCTCGATGAACGGGCACGCCAAGCCCGCCACGAAGTCGGGCGCCAAGGCGAAGCCGGCTGCGAAGGCGAGCCCCAAGCGCAAGGCGCGTAAGGCGGCGGCCCGGTAGTGGCGACGCCCGGGCTGTTCGTCACCCTCGAAGGGGGTGAGGGCTCGGGCAAGTCCACCCAGGTGGCACGGCTGACCGCGCGGCTGCAGAGCGCGGGCTGGCAGCCCCTGGTGACGAGGGAGCCCGGAGGCACTCCGCTCGCGGAGGGCATTCGGGCTCTTCTCATGGACCCGGCGCATCAGCCGTCGGCGATGACCGAGGCGCTCCTCATGCAGGCCGCCCGTGCGCAATTGGTGGAGACGGTGCTCCGACCCGCCCTCGCGGCCGGACGCGTCGTGATCTGCGATCGTTATGCCGATTCGTCGCTCGCCTACCAGGGCGCCGGACGCGGGCTCGACTCGGCGGTGATCGCCTTGCTCAATCGGGCCTCCACGGGCGGGCTGGTACCGGACCTGACGCTGCTCTTCGACCTGCCGGCCGAGACCGGGCTCGCGAGGCGCGAGCAGGCACCGGGCTCGACCAATCGGATCGACCGCGAGCCGCGCGAGTTCCACGCCCGCGTCCAGACCCGATTCCGTGAGCTGGCCATGGCCGAGCCCGAGCGATGGGTCGTGCTCGATGCCGCTTCTCCCATCGAGGCGCTCGCCGAGAGAGTCTGGTCCGAGGTCTCGAGGCGGTTGCCCTCCACGCCGCGCTGACGCGTCCGTCGTCTCATCCAAGGCGTTCGGACTGCGTGGTAGAGTCGCGGCCCCGCATCGCCCATCACTAACGATTCCATGCTCGATCCGGCACCCGTCGCTTCACCCTGAATCATCCCTCCGGAGGTCCACGTGGTCCGTCGTCGCTTCCTCGTCGGCGCCCTGCTCGGTGTGCTGTTCGCCATCGGCTGGTGGGCGGGGCGTGGCCGCGCATCGAACGACCTCTATACGCACCTCGACCAGTTCGTCGAAGTGCTGCGTGCGGTGCAGTCGAGCTACGTCGATGAGGTCGATGCCCGAGACATGATGCGAGGCGGATTGAAGGGCATGCTGCGCGGCCTGGACCCCGCGTCGCGCTACCTGGATCCGAGCGAGTTGGCGGCCCACCGCACGACGTCGAGCGGAGAGGTCGAGGGGATCGGGGCCTGGGTCGACATCCGCGAGGGTTACCCGGTCGTCATCGCGCCGCTCCATGGTTCACCTGCCGCACGCGCCGGGCTGCGCTCGGGCGACTTCATCACGCACATCGACAGCGTCTCGACGTTCGGGCTCGGCCTCGAGGAGGCACGCGCCAAGATGATCGGCAGTGCGGGGACTCAGGTGCGGCTGCGGGTGGCGCGCAAGGGTGAGGGTGAACCGCGGGAGGTCATGATCCAGCGAGAGCGACTCCTCGTGCCCGCTGTGCCCTACGCGTTCCTCGCGGCACCCGGTGTGGGTTATGTCCGCGTCGCCACCTTCCACGAGCGCTCGGCTGCCGAGTTCGCGGCTGCAGTCGATTCGCTGCGACGGCTCGGAGCGCGCGCCGCGATCCTCGATCTGCGCGGGAATCCGGGCGGCGTCGTGGATCAGGCGGTCGCGATCGCCGGCACGTTCCTACCCTCGGGCACGCGCGTCGTCTCAGTCGTCGGACGCGATCCCGCGGTCTCCGCGGTGCAGAACTCGAGTGCTGCGAAGCCGGAGACCGGTTGGCCGCTCGTCGTCCTGATCGACTCCGGCAGCGCGTCGGCGAGCGAGATCGTGGCGGGGGCGCTGCAGGACCTCGATCGCGCGGTGATCGTGGGCGAAAGCAGCTTCGGCAAGGGTTCCGTGCAGAACCTCTTCCCTCTCAGGGGCCGCGCCGGCGCCGTCCAGATGACGACCGCCTACTACCACACCCCGAGCGGTCGGACACTCCATCGCATCACGCGCGACCCCCTCGCGGCCGGATCGGACGAGGAGGATGAGGAGGACGACGCAGCCCCCGATTCGGCGCTGAGCTTCCAGACGAGTGGGGGTCGCTCGGTTCGAGGCGGTGGGGGTGTGACGCCGGATGTCGTGGTGTCGGCCGACTCGTCGCGCTCGCTCACGCCGCTGCCGCTCGATGCGGCGAGCGCTCCGAGCGCCCTCGCTCTCGACCCGGTCGTGCAGCGAGCGCTGGCCATCCTGCGCAAGTCGAGTGATGCGCGTGCCGTGTTCGCCTCGGCGGGCGTCCCCGTACCGAGCAGGACGGGGACGCGCTGATGCCGGTCGCCTACCTGTGTGACTTCGACGGCACGATCTCACCCGAGGACATCGGCGCCGCCTTCGTCGAACGATTCTCGAGCGGTCAGGAGGCGACGCGCACACAGATGCTCGAAGCGTGGCTCTCGGGCGAGATGGGGCATCGTGAACTGACGGCGCGCCAGTGCGAGATCTTGTCGGTCTCGTCCGAAGCGGCCCTCGCGTTCTCCAGGACCTTCCGACTGGACCCCCGTTTCGCACCCTTCGCGCGAGAGGCCCTGGGCCGCGGCGACGCCGTCATGGTCGTCAGCGAAGGGCTGGGCTTCTACGTCCAGGACCATCTGGCCCAGGTGGGGCTCGGACAGCTCCCGTGGGCGGCCAATGAGGCGGTGTTCGAGGATGGACGCGTCTCGGCGCGGTTCCCCTTCGCCGACCCCGCATGCGATGCTTGCGGGAACTGCAAAGCGCAGCATGTGAGGCGCTATCGGGGCCGGGGGTTCCACACCGTCCTGGTCGGCGACGGCACCAGCGACCGCCACGGAGCGCTCGCGGCCGACTCGATCCTCGCCACCGGGAGTCTCGCCGAGTGGTGCCGGAACGAGGGCGTCGTTCACCAGGGATTCGACCACTTCGGCGACGTCGCCGAGTTCGGACGCAGACTCGAGCAGGGCGCGACACCGTCTCGACGCCAGGAGCGAGCATGAGGAAGGGACTTCGGATCGGAAACGTGGAGATCGACTCGCCGTTCGTCCTGGCACCACTGGCCGGGGTCAGCGACTCGCCGTTCCGTCAGTTGGCTCGCGAGCAGGGGGCGGCGGCCGTCTTCACCGAGATGGTCTCGGCCGACGGTCTCGTCCGCCAGAACCAGACCACGTTCGATTACTGCGCCTTCGAGGCGCATGAGCGCCCGATCGGGATCCAGTTGTTCGGCTCGGACCCGGCGATCATGGCCGAGGCCACGAAGGTGCTGGCCGCCTTCCCGGAGGACCGGCGACCGGACATGGTGGACATCAACATGGGATGCCCGGTCCGCAAGGTCGTGAGTCGGCGAGCCGGAGCAGCGCTGCTGCAGGAAGTGCCCCGCATCGAGGCGATCGTGAAGGCGATGGCCGCGGCCTCGGATCTTCCGGTGACGGCCAAGATCCGCCTCGGATGGGATGGGGACTCGCGCAACGTCATCGAAGTCTGCAAGACGCTCGAGGGTGCCGGAGCGCGGGCCGTCTCGATCCACGCCAGGACGCGAGCCGAGAAGTTCGAGGGCGAGGCCCACTGGGAGATGATCGGGGAGGCCAAGGCGGCGGTCTCGGTCCCCATCATCGGGAACGGGGACGTCCGCACGCCCGAGGACGCGATGCGGATGCTGTCGATGACCGGCTGCGATGGCGTGATGCTGGGGCGCGCGGCCTTCGGGGATCCCTGGGTGTTCAAGCGGGTCCGTGCCATGGCGGAGCGTGGCGAGACGCTGCCCCTTCCGACCGCCGAGGAGCGCTTGGCGGCAGGGGTGCGCCACTTGGCCCTCATGGTGGCGAGCGTCGGGACCGAATGTGCCGCTCGCGAGATGAGGAAACATGTCGCCTGGTACATCAAGGGGCTTCCCAACAGCGCCAAGGTCCGCGAGCAGGTCAACCGGACGAGGACGGCCGAGGAGATGGTCCTGCTGCTGGAGGAGTACGTCACCCAGCTCCGGGCCCACGGCCTCGAGGCCTTCGTCAGCGAAGCCGTTGGTTCGGCCGGCATCTCGACTGCCGGCGCCTCTGGCTGACGGAGCCATCTGACGTTTTCGCAACTGCTTGGACGTCAAGCCTGTGTTATGGTCCCCGCAACGAGCCGCCCGGAGGTGGCTGCTGTAGTGCTCTTGAGCGAGAGAGCGGGACCTTTTGTCCGATCGGCCCCCATGGGAGGGTGAGAATCGGACCGCGAAGCCACCGGGCGGGCCATCCAGAACGTCATCCGTGAGTCGGCAGGTGGTTGTGGAATGGTCGGTTGGCCCGATTTCGACCTCCAACTGCCAGCAAAAAAAACGGATTGACAGAAACGTGAACCACTCCTAGCCTTTGTCCAGCAGTCATGCACTCGGCAACATCCGGTGCGACCTGCTGCATCTCGAGTATCCGCATCGGCGTGGGATCCGCAAGGCTGGCAGCAGCCGATGCGCCACGTCGTTACAACTGAGAGACGGCTTACACCATGTGCTCCGTGCACCCCGAACTGCCTAGGGGGCACAGGGCAGCGGAAAGGGGGGATGGTCCTCGTTGGACGAGTGCCGTCGGATTGCTCTTGTTCCCTGAGCGCCGTCGGCGATTCGTTTTTAAGGCGACACCTCGCTCGCAATCCTTCACCAGGAAGACTTCGCACTGCCCATGCATTGCGACGATGGAGGTAGTCAAATGAAGAAGTCGTTCGTCGCTGCGCTGCTCCTCACCGGAGCCGCCGCGATGCTCGCCACTAGCGCCTTCGCACAGTTCGACGAGAGCTCGATGCAGGAGTTCCCGTCCAAGCTGGTGAACGCCAGCAAGGCGAAAGATCTGAAGAACTCGCGTGCCCAGCGTCTGGGTACGTCCTCGGATCTCGTGGATACGGTCTACGTTGGTCATTCGTACACCAACAACACCGGCTTCCCGGGTCCGATCACGAACTATTGGAACGTCTACACCGGGCATTACGCGCCCGGCGTCAACGATGCCCAGAACGCCATCTGGGACTGGGATCACTCGACGGGCTTCGGTGCTTACGTCGGTGACTCGCTGGCCGGCTGGTGGCCCATCCGTCGCCCGTACGGCATCACGGGTGGTCTGACGCTCGCTGACAACGCTCGTCCGTGGACTGCGATCCAGCAGGGCAACATGGGCAACTACGTCATCAACCAGGGTGCAGGCGGCAAGCGCACGTTCGGTGTGACGGGTTACTGGCACGACGATGCGGGTGTCGGCCAGGGCAGCGCGGTCACGTGGTCGCCCATCTCGGGCCTCCGCTCGGCCTGGTGCGGTATGCGCCAGCACGGCGACAACAGCGCCATGGATCTCGTGACGGGTAACGCCTACAACGCAGCCGCGCTGATCTACAACAGCGAAGGTGATGGCGGCACGGGCATCAACTCCAACTACCCGGGCTATGCCAACCACATGGATCAGATGCTGTACCGCGACATCGCTGCAACGTCCGGTCAGTCGCTGACCCTCTCGTTCAGCTACCGCACCTTCATGTCGACGGGCGTCATCACGACGGCGTCGACGCGTACGGGCTGGTTCGACAAGGATCCGCTCGCGGTGACGGCCGGCAACTTCATCAGCAGCACGGCTGCGGGTGCGGCGGCTCCGATCGACTCGTTCATGGTCTACATCGGTTCGCCGGCGAACGATGCTGGCGTGCGTCTCTCGGATGGCACGACGGCTCCGGTCTTCGACCTGCAGCGTCGCTGGTTCTCCGAGGTCCTGCGTGTCAACGAGGGCAGCGCTCCGTACTACCAGATGCTGTCGACGTCGGGCATCAACGGCGACACGCTCGGTGGCTCGGCCAGCTTCTCGGCCGTCATCCCGGCAGGCATCGTCACGGGCATCCTCGGCACCACCGGTAACCCGGGTCTGGTCCGTCTGGTCTTCCGCGCCAAGACGAACCAGTCGTTCTCGGATACCGATAGCCGTACGGCTGGCTTCAGCTCGCGTGGCCACGGCGCCGCGATCATCGACAACGTGTCCTACGCCATCGGCGCTGGCGCGAACGTCGTGATCGGCGACTTCGAGACCCCGCAGCAGGGCGGCGTGAACAGCATCGACAACCGTGCCGGCGCGTCGGCGACCAACAACTGGAAGAGCACCGGCAAGCCGCCGGCGATCTACTTCCACACGAAGGCGCTCAACGACCTGCAGTATGCCGACCTGTGCGGACCGCCGGATTCACCGGCGCGCTTCTGCAACATCGACGGTGTCGTGCTGACGGCCGGCAACAACGACGATCTCGAGCGTCACGGAGATTCGCGTTACCTGTCGGATCGTGAAGTCATGCACGCGATGAGCTCGCCGACGATCAACCTCGTGACTGCTGGTCCCGCGATTCCGAACAACATGGGACTGACCGGTGACATGGTGAACGTCAGCGATGACATCTACATCTGGTACGACATGTACGCCGGTATGTTCAATCTGGCGTTCTCGGGCAATGCCTGGACCTTCTCGGGCCAGTCGTACCCGGCCACCCAGACCATCAACGGTTCACGGATGTGGGGCGCTGCTCGTTACCCCGGCTTCCAGATCTTCAATCCTGAGCCCCAGTGCTTCATCGATTGGGAGCCGCTGTTCGGATTCGGTCTGGTCGTGACGTCGAACCCGTCGGGCACTCCTGACTCGCTGCGCGTCTCGCTCGGCGTGAACCAGCAGTGCTTCCGTTTCGCCGTCTCGCTCGGTTGCAACTCGGCCGACGGTGCCTACTTCGACAACGTGTCGGTTGCCTTCGTCGATCTTCCGGCGGCGCAGACGTCTGCGGCGAACGCGATCACGCTGGGCCCGATCACCGCGTCGATCTGGCACTTCTACAACGACGCCTTCCCGGCCAATGAGACGAACGGTCTCCCCGGTTCGGCTGCGTTCGACACGCTGGGTGCGTGGCTGCAGACGGGTATCAACAACTACCCGAACACCGGCAACGCCTTCCGTAACGACCTTCCCGGTGACACGGCGGTCGTCCAGGCTGGCAATGCAGTGGTGAGCTCGCCGGACGATCCGACCTACGCGCAGGTCCGCGTCGATATGGTGTTCCGCGTCCTTCCCGGACCGGGCAACTATCAGATCGCGGCCGGCCGTACGTTCCCGCCGACGGGTGCGATGCAGCTGCTGACGGTGCCTTCGAACCAGGCCGGCGTCGTGGTCCCGGGTGTCTACGACCCGAGCCCGACGGCTGGTGCGCAGAACTTCTTCTCGTCGTTCATCGCCAAGCCGGGCGCGTACTCGAAGGGCAATCACTTCGGGAACACCCGCTGGGATCACCTGACCTGGAACAGCGCACGTTGCGACACGTCGGAAGCCAACCGCTTCCCGGTGTCCGGTATCGGCGTCAGCTCGCTGCTGACGGCGGCCACGTACGTCTCGATGTACCACGAGGAGGAGTTCCTCCCCGCGGGCATCCGTCCCGAGGTCGGTATCGCGAAGAACAAGTGCTTCCTGATCAACCCTGCCAGCACCACGGTGACGCACACGAACATCACCTGCACGTCGGTTCCGGCGTGGGTGACGTCGGGCGCGCCGGGCAATGGATACAACGGCAGCCAGACGACGCAGGAGCACACCAAGATCATCCCGGACGGGCTGCTGACGGCCGGTGCGCACGTGCAGTACTTCTTCCGCAAGTCGCATGCTGTCGATCCGCTGCTGTCGATCGCGATGTGCCCGGACACGAATCTGATCTTCCCGCAGAACGGGGAAGGTTCGTCTGACGGTCACCGCTGGCAGCAGTTCGGCGTTCTTCCGGATCGCTGGAAGGACCCGAGCTTCGGCGGCGCTGGTATGGCCTGTCTGCTGTTCGTGGATAACAACGACCGTCGTGGCAACGAGCGCGTCTGGGTGTCCGTCATGGACTCCATCGGCGGCACGTCGCTGGCGGACGCTGGCAACCACAACGGCTGGGC